>NZ_CP094669.1:5076026-5406368 GCF_022827545.1 Hymenobacter tibetensis | reverse complement strand
AGCTTGGATGCAGCAGGTAACACGTATATGGCAGGAGAGTATGAGGGCACCACCGCGTTTGGTTCGCTGGCTCTCGCCGCCTCAGGGCAGGGTACTGGTTATTTGGTGAAGTTCGACCCGAACGGATCAACCCAGTGGGCGCGTACCATTGGTGGCAGTCAGTACGCTACCGCTAAAAGCTTGGCGGTTACGCCTGCCGGTGATGCTTATATAACGGGCCAGTTCGAAGGCTCTACCTTATTGGATGTCGGTACTACTTTAACCAGCCAAGGCGGTTCGGATATCTTTATAACGTGCTACAGCACGCAAGGTGACTTGCGCTGGGCCCAGCAGGCGGGTGGTACCAATCCTGACACGGGCTCCGGCGTGGGGGTAGATGTAATTGGGCAGGTGTATGTGACTGGTACAAGTATCGGGCAAGCCACATTTGGCGCGCATACGATTAGCGGATACACTCCGTTTGTGGCGAAGCTTGCTGCGCAGCCATTGTCAACAACCGCCAGTGGTGGCTGGCGCAAATTGGCTTTCAGCCCAAATCCGGCCACCGAAGTTCTGCGTTTGTCGGGACTACCTGTTGGCACCAAGGTCGTGCTAGCTGACGCGTTGGGGCGCGCTGTCCGGCAGAATATTACGGTTGCTGCTGCCGCCGTCACCCAGGTTTCGGTGGCAGACCTGGTGCCCGGTACCTACTTGCTGCGCGCAACGGATCCGGCTGGTTTGCAATACAGTGGACGCCTTGTGGTGCAATAGAATACTGTAGTCTGTAGTTTCATACAGCAAACAGCCCGCTTCTCCTGTGCAGAGAGGCGGGCTGTTTGCTGTATAAACCGCAAGCAGTAAGGGCGCTTCTTATTCTTTGGCAGTAATTGTTTCGGCGGCTTCCTTGGCTTTCTTGGCCTCATTGCGGTTGGTTATTTCCACATAGCTGTTGCCGGTTACGCGTTTGCCATTGTGCGTGCCTTCTACTCGGCACATGCCTTCCCAGTAGTGCATCTTGATGCCCGCAAACAGTTTGAGCGTCAGCTCCTGGTCGGGCATGACGGGCGTGATGGTGAGGTCGTAGCCCTGGCTGGGAATGCGCAGGCGCCACTTGCTGGGGTAACGCAGCTTGGAATGCGGGCTGGTCCAGTAGTCGGTGGTTTCCAGCTGGAAGTCGGACTCGTTGAGGTGGTTGTTCTGCGCCTGTGCGCTATAATGTGAGCCGCCTCCAATGTGCTGGCCGGTGGCTTTGTTGTAGAGCTGATACGCCATGATTTCTTCGCGAGGCTCATCGAGCTGCACGCTAAACCAGTCCCAACCCAGGTCTTTGGTGGTCACGCTGTTGCAATTCCACTGCCGGTCGTACCACAGCTCACCTTCCACTTGCCGCGTTTTGCCGCCTATTTCCATGGTACCCGTGGCCGTGAGACGGGGGTAGCTATAATAGCCAGCTGTAGCGGTGGGACCGTACTTTTCGTAGCCGGTGCCGCTATGCAGAAGCACGGGTTTGGCGGGCGCAGTGGTGAGGTTGATGGCTTGGTCGGGGTGGGCGGCCATGCGGGCTTGCAGGTGGTAGCGGCCTTCTTGACCCGTGAGGGTCCAGTGCTGAGCTTTCTTGTCGGTAGCCAGATTGAGGGGGAGCGTAGGAGCTAGCAGCTGGGGCAAGCGTTCCACCTTGTAATCATAGCGGAACTGCTTCTGTTGCGGGTCAGTAAGGGCGAAGTTGACCATCTGCCAGTCCTTTTTGCCCGTGACGTTGAAATGGAAAAAGACGTATTCCACTCCAAAAGTCTCGCCGGTAGCTTTGTCTTTCAGATGCCCAGTGAAGTACCACCACTCCAACGAGTTTTGCTTATGGACGGCTTCTTCTTGCGGCAACTGGGCGCGCTCCGCATACACGTCGTGCTTGTTGGTGGGTTTGAGCGAGCAGCCAGAGGCCGTGAATAGCAGGATAAGAGTGGTAAGCAGCAAGTTCTTCATACCCCCGAATAAGGATTTTGGAGGCAGAAAGGTTTACGGCTTACTGCCGAAATGGTCGCGTCAGCTGGTACCACAAAGTTCGTGGGTGCCAAGGCCAAGGCTTCCGAGAAATGCCGCCCACAACAATCAGTTCCCCGCTTAGTTGCTGGAAGTCAGGCACAAGGGCTATAGTGAGTAAAGTAGGCGCCTCTGGGTAAATAGCCAGTTCTTGCCTTATGTAGCCGACAAAACTACATACGAGCAACAGGGGCGTTTTCCGGTCGAAATCAGCAGGTAGAACTAGCTCAAACGAACCATCAGCTTTAGTTGAAACGCCAAGTGTTGTGTTTTTTACCATTACCGTGATGCCCGGTAAAGAGTCGTGGCTTTGAGCATCCATAACTCGGCCCCTGATTACAACAGTGGCCACCGAATCGGGGGCAGTTGTTGCTGCTAAAATCTGCCCCTCACTGGCTGGTGCTATACCGGGCAAGTTGGGCTGAACACCGACGAGCGTAGACTGTTTTGCGTAGGTGGCGGTGGGGCTAACCTCTCGCAGTCCTAATATAGTTGCCATGGCCGCCACCCACACCTTCCAGCGGGGCGCAGGAACTGGCGGTACAAGCAACGGCCGCTGCAACTGGTCTTCCCGAAACCGGCCACATGGTGCACTGGTGTGCTGTAGCAACGCCAAAATCTCGGCGTCGGTCTTCTGCGTGAAGTCGATTACCACTTTGTTGCAGGCGGCGCAATGGCGACCTTGCGCCGCGGGAGTCATGGCGGCCCAGTTCTCATGGCAGGGCTGCGGAACGAAAAGGGTGGTAGGGGCAGACATCGGGTTGGTGGTAGGTTCACCTCTTTGATGCCGGGCCCCACCGGATTCCACACAAGCCAGATAAAATAGGTGGCACCGCGGTGCCCCAACAGAAGCGTAAGGGCACCACGCGCAACGGGTGTTTAGTTCAGCGGGGGCTTTTGTGGTGGTTCGTGCCGCACAATTTTGCCCATGATCTGGCCCCGGCCAGGTACCGATTCGAGGCGCACCGTAAGCGGAGCGGGAGCCGGCGAAACAGTTACGGGTACCACTTGCTGCTTGTGCACGAATGGGCTGCCCTGTACGCGCAGTTGGATGGTGTTCTGTGCCACCGCCGACCAGGCACTGAGCATGGTGAAGCTGAAGTTGCCTTGCTCATCGGTTACGGCACCATACGGCGTGTCACCGATGAATAGTTCGGCGCCGGCTATGCCCGTGCCGGTGGAATCGTCCAGAACGCGGCCCCGGATGGTCACTTGGCCTTTGGGGGCGTCGGCGTGAGTGTCGGCTTGCTCGGTGGCGCCGGTGGACGTTGAGTTGGCGGGGGCGGTAGTCTGGCAGGCGGTAAGCACTGGCTCTACGCCCAGCAACGTTACGGCAGCTACCAGCCAGCGGCGCCAGCGCGGGGTAGGGGTAGGGGCCGCAAACTGCCCGGCTCGGAAGTATCCGCAGATGGTGCCAGCAGCAGGGCGCGCCAGCCAGGCCACTACTTCGGGCTCGGTCATGCGGGAGAAATCAACTACCTCGTGTTGGCAGCTACCGCAGTGGCGGCCGTCGGCGGTGGGCGTCATGGCGGACCAGGACTTGGGGCAGGGCGAAGGAACAGAGAAGGCCATAAGAAACAAGAGTAAGTATAGCTACTAGATGACAGCGGCACTTAAATTCCACACGTAGCTCAAGGAAATGTACCGAAAAACCAGGCCGGAATTCAAACTGATAGTAAACAACTTCCACCTATCTAGCCATCCTTCCCACTCAAGGAGTGGGAGTTGATCTGCTAGCAGGCTGTGCAGCCGCCCGGCATTATTCTGTATCTTTTGCCCTCTCAACCATTATCCTGCTTTGTCTACCCCCCTTCCTCCTAGCCGCCTGACCGGCCTTTTTCGTCGCAAAAACCTCGACGACCTGTTGCTCAATCCGCCCGCCGACGCGGACGGTCATTCCACCGGGGGCGGCCTGGCCCGGCACCTCACCGTCCGCGACCTAACGGCGCTGGGCATTGCGGCTGTTATCGGGGCCGGTATCTTCAGCACCATCGGCAATGCCTCCCACGACGGTGGTCCGGCCGTGTCGTTGTTGTTCGTGTTCACGGCGGTGGCTTGCGCTTTCTCGGCGTTGTGCTACGCGCAGTTTGCTGCTACTATTCCCGTTAGTGGCTCGGCCTATACCTACGCCTACGCTTCGTTTGGCGAGCTGGCGGCCTGGATTATTGGGTGGGCCCTCATCATGGAATACGCCGTTGGCAACATCGTGGTGGCTATATCCTGGTCCGACTACTTTACCGGGCTCATGGACGGAATTGGCGTGCATATTCCCATCTGGCTGACCATGGGCATGCAAAGCGCCCACAAACACTACAACGAAGTGCTGGAGCTGATGCAGGCCAGCAAGCCCCTGGCTGATGCTACGCCTACGCAGCTGGCTGGCTATCAGGCCTGGGCCGCTGCGCCACAGCTGCCAGGCGGGTTGCGGTTGGTAATTGATTTGCCAGCGGGCCTTATCACCCTACTCATCACGGCAGTGGTCTACATCGGTATCAAGGAGTCGAAAAACGCTTCCAACCTGCTGGTACTACTCAAGCTGATTGTGGTGGCCACCGTTATTGGGGTGGGCGTGTTTTATATCAATCCGGCCAACTGGAGTCCTTTCGCGCCGAACGGAGTCCTTTCGCGCCGAACGGCGTGGGGGGCGTGCTCAAAGGCGTGTCGGCAGTGTTCTTTGCGTACATCGGTTTCGATGCCATTTCCACCACCGCCGAGGAGTGCAAAAATCCGCAGCGGGACTTGCCCCGAGCTATGATTTACGCCCTCATTATCTGCACGGTACTCTATGTGATTATCACGCTGGTACTGACGGGGATGGTGAGCTACAGCGAGCTAGGAGTGGGCGACCCGCTGGCGTTTGTGTTTCAGAAAGTAGGGTTGAACTGGCTGGCCGGCGTCGTGGCGGTGAGTGCCATCTTTGCCATGGCGTCGGTGCTGCTGGTGTTCCAAATTGGGCAGCCCCGTATCTGGATGACCATGAGCCGCGACGGTCTGCTGCCGCCGGTGTTTGCCCGCGTGCACCCCCGGTTCCACACGCCTTCGTTCAGCACCATCGTTACGGGCTTCTTTGTGGGCGTGCCGGCGATGCTCCTCAACATGGATCTGGTTATCGACCTAACCAGCATCGGCACGCTGTTCGCCTTCGCGCTAGTATGCGGCGGCATCCTGGTAATTGACCCGTATGGTAACTCGGATGCTCGTTTCAAGGTGCCCTACATCAACGGGCAATTTCTGGTGCCGCTCCTGATGCTGGTGGGGGTGGCATTGGTAGTTACCTACAACCAAGCTGGTATTCAGGAGTTTCAGAAAGCGCTGAGTGGGGGCTACGAAGAAGCTCGTCATTATATTCCCATGCTGGTGTTCCTGCTGTTTTGTCTCGCGCTGGCGTGGCTGTCGTTCCGCAAGCGCCTCTCGTTGTTGCCCACGCTGGGTTTGCTAACTAACCTCTATCTGATGACGCAGTTGGGGGTAAACAACTGGCTGCTGTTTTTCGGCTGGCTTATTATCGGGCTGGCGCTGTACTTCAACTACGGCTACAAGCACAGCAAGCTGCGGCTGAAACACATGCCGACCGGGCGCTAAGTGGTGCATTGTATATGGCCTTTCGCACAAGCCCGCTACCTGGTTCAGGTGGCGGGTTTGTCGTGTAGAGTGGGCTGGATAGGCCTGCTGCTTTCACTTGTTTTTTAGCCTAGTATGTCCACCGAATCAGTTCTTGCTGCTCGCCTCGAAGCTTCTCGCCAGGAGTTGCTAGACTTGGGCCTGCGCAACCCGCTACTAAACTTTCGGCTGTCCAAGGCGCAGGGTGTTGCAGTGGTGCAAGAGGAGGCCGCAGCGGTGTACGACGTGCTGGTGCGGCAAGGCAAAACCATGTATTTCCAGGCCGCACCCGCCAAGAGCGCCAGTTCCCCCAAGGTCCTGGGTGCCCACGACGAGCTGCCAGCCCTCCGCTCTTACCTAACCGAAGCCCCACTCTTGCTGCCCACCGAGGCCGAGCGCCACGCCGCCCTCACCGACAACAAGCTGCAAACTGCCGAGCCGCTACCAGCGCTGGAAAGGCGCCTGCTGAACACGTACTACACCGCCCGAACCAGTTTAGAAGAGCAGGGAGTAAATATTCTGTACTTGGCGGTAGGCCAGCTGGTATGGTATGAAACGGCTAGCAGCGAGGAGCCGCGCTATGCGCCGTTGGTGCTGCTGCCGGTGCTGTTGGAGCGCGGCACAGCCGCCGAACGGTTCAAGCTGCGCCATACCGGGGCCGAGGTGGAAGGGAATTTGTCGTTGCAGGCCAAGCTGCGCGCTAGTTTCGGGCTGCACATCCCCCTGCCCGAACTAGACGAGGAAACTGGGGTGGCGGCGTATCTAGCGGCCGTAGCCGCGGCCATAGCCGGCATGCCCCGCTGGCAAGTGGTGCCCGACAAGGTGGTGCTGAGCTTTTTCTCGTTCAGTAAGTTCATGCTCTACCGCGATTTGGACCCCACCACCTGGCCCACCGGCGCCACGCTGCTCGACCACGCCGCCATCAAGGCGCTGCTCGGCCCCGACACCGGTTTTCAGGACGCCCCACCTACTGTTGGGGAAGAAGCTTTTCTCGACACCGAAAGCCCGGCTCATGAGCTGCACCAAGTGCTGGATGCCGATTCGTCGCAACTGTTAGCGCTGCTGGCGGTGCACGAGGGGCGCAACCTAGTGGTGCAGGGCCCGCCGGGTACCGGCAAGTCGCAGACTATTGCCAACGTGCTGGCGGAAGCTATTGGGGCCGGCAAAAAGGTGCTGTTTGTTGCCGAGAAGATGGCGGCGCTGGAAGTGGTAAAGCGCCGCCTCGACAGCATGGGCCTGGGGGCCGCCTGTTTGGAATTGCACAGCCACAAGGCCAACAAGAAAGCCCTGCACGACGAGCTAAAAGCTACGTTGAGCTTAGGCCGGCCGGCTCCGGCCACCGCCTTAGAAGACCAGATAGCGCAGCTGCCACGCTACCGCGCCACTCTCAACGACTACGCCCTAGCCGTGAATGCACCCATCGGCCGCAGCCGGCGAACTGCCCAGCAGGTAGCCGGCGAACTGTTGCGGCTGCGCTCGAAGGCTGGCAGCGTAGAGTTGCCCCGCTTGGCGTTTGCGGCCCTGGCGACCTGGACCGATACCGCCGCCGCCCACGCCGAAGCTCTAGCCGATCGGGTACAGGCCACGCTGAAGAAAATAGGAGTGCCGCACCGCATGCTGTTTTGGGGCAGCGAACTAACCGTGCTGCTGCCTCCCGAGCAAGATGCCTTAATCAGGTACCTGCGCGAAGCCAGCGCGGCCGTAGCAGAACTTCAAGCTGCTTCGCAAACCCTCGCGCACCACTTGGGCCTGCCCAGCCCCATTGAAAGGACGGCCGCTGAACTACTGCTGCCCGCCGCCCGGCACGCGCAGCTGGCCCCGCCCTTATTGGGCGTGGCCCCATCCGATTTCAAATGGCAGACACATGCTGGGCGCTTAGCGGAGGCTATAGGCGCAGGAGCGGCCTATACCAAGCTGCGTCAGGCGCACGACCCAACCCTCCTGCCCGAGGCTTGGGGCCAGCAGTTGGCAGCGGAACGAGCCGCCTTGCTTTCCTATGGCGACAAGTGGTGGAATTTCCTGAGTGGCGACTACCGTCGTGCCCGAAAGCAACTGCAACGGGTGTGGCGAGAAACGCTCCCCCAAGAAACTACGGTGGTAGTGTCGGTTATTGATGCTATTCATGAAGCGGCGCGCCACCTGGAAACAATAGAGGCAGCCACTCCATTAGCGCAGCAACTGTTCGGGCCCGCCTGGCAAAAAGAGCGTTCCGATTGGCAGGCTCTCGCCAAAACACAGGAATACCTCGCTCTCACCCACGAGCGTATCAGCCGGGGTGAGCTGCCTGCTGCCCTATGGACCTACCTAGCAGGAGCAAGCGCCCCAAATCATACTGGTAGCTCGGGCCCGCATACCGTCCAGCGTACCGGTGCCGATTTTCTGGAGCCGTTGCCAGGAAGCAGGGTAGCGCTAGCCGAGGAAAAAAGCGCCGCGGCCCAGCAACCAGGATACCGCAGCCCAGAGGCCCTACCGCAGCTGGTAGCAGCTCTGGAAGCGGCCCTGGCTCGGCAACGTACGGCCGTGCAAGCGGTAGTTGATGCGCTACACTTGAACGAGGCGCGCCGCTTCGGGCCCGATGGGCGGCTGCAGTTTCACTCGTTTGAGCAACAGCAAGTTAGTGTGGCTGCCTGGGCTGCCGATGTGCCGGCCGTGCGCCTCGCTGTTGAGTGGAACAACGTGGCCGCTACCGTACGCACTGATGGCCTGCCCGAATTAGTGGTACTGGCCGAGCGGTGGGAGCCAGCCAGCCAATGTTTAACACTGGCAGTTCGGCAAACGTGGTTGGAGTTTCTGCAAAAACAGGCCTTCGAGCTGCACCCGGCTTTGCGCCAGTTCGAGCGGGCCAGCCACCAGGAGGTTCTGGCCCATTTCCGTCAAGCCGATGTGGATAGCCTGCACCACAACCGGGTGCGGGCCATGAGCCAGCACCACGAGCAACTCCCCAACCTCCAAGCCGGCGGCCAGATGCTGCTGCTCCGCAATGAGTTTGCGCGCAAGCGTGGGCATTTGCCGCTACGTAAGCTGCTTCAGCAAGCAGGGCGAGCTATTCAGGCCATCAAGCCCGTGTTTATGATGTCGCCGCTGTCGGTGGCCAGCTACCTGCCGCCGGGTGCCGTGGAGTTCGACTTGGTGGTGTTCGATGAAGCCAGCCAGGTGAAGCCCGTCGATGCCTTGGGCGCCATTGCCCGCGGCCGGCAGCTGGTAGTAGTTGGCGACTCGCGGCAGCTGCCTCCTACTTCGTTCTTCGATTCTCTGACGGGCAGCGACGAAGAAATCAACGAGGAAAACGTAACAGCTGATATCCAGAGCATTCTGGAGCTATGCAAGGCCCGCCAGATGCCCGAGCAGATGCTACGCTGGCACTACCGCAGCCTGCACCAGTCCTTGATTGCCGCCTCCAATCATCTGTTCTACGACGACAAACTGGTGATTTTCCCAAGCCCGGGCAGTGCGGGAGAACTAGGGTTGGGGTATCGGCATCTGCCCGAATCCTACTATGAGCGTGGCACCACCCGCACCAATCCGTTGGAGGCGCAGGCGGTGGCAGCGGCCGTGGTAGAGCATGCCCGCACCAAGCCTCACCTGACGCTAGGGGTGGTGGCGTTTAGCACTGCCCAACGCCAGGCTATTCAGGATGCGCTGGAAAAGCTGCGTCGCCAGCAGCCCGAAACCGAAGTGTTTTTCAACGGGCACCCGCACGAGCCGTTTTTTGTGAAGAACCTCGAAAACGTGCAGGGCGACGAGCGAGACGTTATCTTCATCAGCATCGGCTACGGGCGCACCAAAGACGGGTACCTGACCATGAGCTTCGGCCCCCTGAACGGCGACGGTGGCGAGCGGCGCCTCAACGTGCTGATTACGCGGGCCAAGCAGCGCTGCGAAGTCTTCACCAACCTCACCGCCGCCGACCTCGACCTAAGCCGCACGCAATCCAAAGGGGTGGCGGCTCTCAAAGCTTTCCTTGAGTTCGCCCAGCATGGCCGCCTCAACCAAAACGAGGCAACCAACCGGGTTATGGAGTCGCCGTTCGAGGAAGTGGTGCACGCCGCCCTCACGGCTCGGGGCTACCAGTTGCATCCGCAGGTAGGCAGTCAGGGCTTCTACATCGATTTGGCGGTAGTAGACCCCGACCACCCGGGGCGCTACCTGCTCGGCATCGAGTGCGACGGGGCCATGTACCACACCGCCCGCTCGGCCCGCGACCGGGACCGGCTGCGCCAGACCGTGCTCGAAAACGTGGGCTGGCAGCTGCACCGCATCTGGAGCACCGATTGGTTTCGGGACCCGGCCCGCGAAACGGAACGTGCGGTGCACGCCATCAAGCAAGCGCGCCGTGTTTCGCAAGAGCCCCAGGAGGTAGAGGAACGGCTTGCGGCCAGTGAAACAACGCCCAGCGGTATTGCCCGCGAAGAGCCGTCCGCTGTGGCTGCAACCGTGGCTGAACCGTATCAGCTAGCTCAGCTTCCGGCCGCAGTCGGGCGCTTGGAATTGCATCAGCATGGCCTGAGTCAGCTAGCTAATTGGCTGGCTACCATCGTGCGTGTTGAAAGCCCGGTGCACATCGAGGAAGCTACTCGTCGGCTGGCGCAGGCGAGTGGGGCCACGCAGGTAGGCTCTCGGATGCGCAAGGTGGGGCAGGATGCAGCCTTGCTGGCGGTCAACCTGAAATATGTGCGTCGGCAGGGCGACTTCTTGTGGGAAACTACCATGCAGCAACCCCCGCTCCGCGACCGGAGTAGCTTGCCTGCTATTTCGCGCAAGCTGTCCTTGGTGGCCCCCGAAGAGCTAACCCGTGCCTTGTATACTGTGGTGGAGCAGAGCTTCACTCTCCCGCGTGAGGCGGCCTACTTGGCAGCCGTGCGCTTGCTGGGCTTCAGCCGCCTCAACGACGATATGCGCCAGCAACTAGACCTGCTGTTGGCTAATTTGTTGGAACGCCGCGAGCTGGAAGAAGTAGCAGGCATCCTCAAGCTGGTGGCGTAAGGGCAGTCGTTGCCTCCTCGGAAAGCTGCGAAACCTCGGACGGCCATCTATCCGTGGGCTATTCACTCAACTGCGGGCTGCACCCAGGCGGGAAGAGCATGCATTACCGCAGCCATTAAACTTGCTTACAGGTAAGGCTGCTCAGGAAGCAGGTGCGTAGGTAACGGCATACGTTGTTCACTTCTCTGATGCGCTACTTCTGCGGGCTTTTCCTGCTCTTATTTAGTTTAGCTACTACGCAAGCGCAACGCCCCGATAGCAGCCAGACTAGCCCCGACCGCCTAGTGGCGTACACCTTCGCCAACGATGCCTTTTTCCGAACCGACTACTATTTCACGCAAGGCATGACGCTGCTCGTGGTGCTGCCTGGGCTGGGTCATTCGCCAGTCAACCGGATACTGGGGCCGGTGCCCGTGAGCAGTACCCGCTATCATGGCATCAAACTGCACTACGACGGCTTCACCCCGTTGCGCATTCAGGATGCGTTTATTCGCTTGAATGACCGGCCTTATGCCTCCTACATCTACGCCGACCTGTTTCGGGTGGTGAATCACCCCACGCGGCGTTTTCGGTTGACTACCGCGCTAAACGTGGGCGTTATTGGGCCGGCGGCCGGAGCCAAAGGATTCCAAACCAAGCTGCACGAATTGCTGGATGCGCCTACACCCCGCGGCTGGGACTACCAGATTCAGAACGACCTAGTGCTAGGCTATGAGGCAAAGCTGGAAAAACAACTGCTGACCCTAGGACGTGGAGTGGAGCTTGTTGGTTCAGCGCAAGCCTCGTTGGGCACGTTACAAACCTATGCCGGAGCCGGGAGCCGCCTGCGGGTCGGGCTGCTGAATCCGTATTTCCGCAACTTGGGCGTAGCTGGCCGGGCCGGTCGGAGGGGGCAGCGCCGGGCGCAACTGTACGCGGAAGGGCAAGTGGAGGGCCGTGTACTTGGCTACAACGCTACGTTGCAGGGTGGACTTTTCCGCCAAGACAATCCGTATACGTTGCCAGCCAGCGCCGTGCACCGCACGGTAGCTCGTGGGACAGGTACGCTGGGGCTGGGCTTTGAGGGGGTGCGCCTGGAAACTTCTGCCGTGTGGGTGTCGCCGGAATTCGATGGGGGCCGCACGCACAAGTGGGTGCAATTCGGGTTGCAGGTGGCGTTCTAGCTTCCACTCTCTGCTGGGTGGCCGGCTAAAGTTGCAGGCCCAGAAGTGGTGGAACCCTAGGGCGCAGGGTTGAGTGTTGGTTGTCGGTTTACTGCAAGAACACCGACAACGCGCAGTTTACTTGGCCCGGTGAATGATGGCTACGCTGAGCAGGATGATGCCCATGCCAAGCAGATGCCACAGGTTGAAATCTTCGCCATCGAGCAACCCCCAGCCAAGTGCTACCACTGGAATCAGGTAGGTATTAGAAGACGCGAAGAGAGCGGTGGAGCTTTGGATGAGCTTATTGAAGAGCACCATTGCCACCGCTGTACTCATGGTAGCTAGTAGCGCAATGTACCCGAAGGCCGGCCACGCGCCCGGCACCGTAGCCAGCTTCGACAGAAAATCGGTGCCCACCAGCAAGAATGCCAAGGCTGGTCCGCCAATAAAGAAAAGCAGCAAACTAGTGACGGCTACCGCCGGAATGCCATGGAAATGGTGCTTGATGATGTTCACGCTGAACCCGTAGCCAAGCGTAGCCAGCACGATGTAGAGCCCGTACCAGGCGTTGCCTTCGCCGGAAGGGGTGGCCGCCCCGCCGCTGCCGCCCAGCAGCATTAGTACCACCGTGCCCACCAGGCCCAGTGTAATACCGAGCACCCGTAACCCCGTCAGTTTCTGCCCGAACAAAGCGGCGCCCACTACCAAGGTGAACACCACAGTAAGCGCATTGAGCACACCCGCCAACCCAGAGGCCAGCCGGGTTTCAGCGTACGCAAACAGAAACGCCGGAATCAGGGTGCCCACTACGCCGCTTAGCAGCAGCCATTTAAAGCGGCCCCGATCTACTTTGCCAAGGTGCTTCAGCGCGAACGGCAGCAACAGCAGCGCCGCTACACTCACACGCGCCGCTCCTAGCTCTAGTGCCGAGAACACCACCAGGCCCTTCTTCATCAGAATAAAGGAAGTGCCCCAAATGCTGGCCAGGATAACAAGCAGTCCCCAAGCCGAAGCCGGAATCTTAACGGGGGGTGGGGGCGCTACGGGTGGAGTGCTAGGGGCAGCCGTTACGGCTGGGGCGGGAGTGGTAGACATACAAGAGTAGCGGCGCAAAAAGCCGTAAAGGCACACCAGTCTGGTCTGGCGTGCCCCAACGACAGAGACAAAACAATTACCCCACCAAAACGGGCTCGGCAGCAATTATTTCGTCGAGAATGGAGTGGACTTCTTCCACCGAGTCGGTTTCAACGAGGCGCATGCGCCAGCTTTTGGCGCCTTCGAGGCCGCGGAAGTACTGGGCGTAGTGGCGGCGCATCTCGAAGATGCCCACGCGCTGCCCTTTCCATTCGATGCTCTTATCGAAGTGCATGCGGCACATATTCACACGTTCCTCCACGGTGGGGGGCGCCAGTAGCTCGCCGGTTGCCACGTAGTGCTTCACCTCCCGGAATATCCAGGGGTAACCAATGCTGGCCCGCCCAATCATGACGCCATCTACGCCGTAGCGGTTTTTGTACTCCACGGCTTTTTGCGGCGAGTCAATGTCGCCGTTGCCGAAGATAGGAATCCGAATGCGGGGGTTCTCTTTGATTTTGGCAATCAGGCGCCAGTCGGCGTCGCCTTTATACATCTGCACGCGGGTGCGGCCGTGTACGGTAAGCGCTTCTATACCAATATCCTGTAGGCGTTCGGCTACATCCTCTACGTTCTTGGTGGCATCGTCCCAGCCGAGGCGAGTTTTCACGGTCACGGGTAGGTGCGTAGCTTTCACCACGGCTGAGGTCATTTCCACCATCTTCGGTACGTCGCGCAACAGGGCCGCGCCGGCACCGCGGCACGCCACCTGCTTCACCGGGCAGCCGTAGTTGATGTCGATGAGGTCGGGGCCGGCCAGGGTGCTGATGCGCGCACACTCGCCCATCGTCTCCACGTCGGAGCCGAACAACTGGATGCCGATGGGCCGCTCATAGTCGAACACGTCGAGCTTTTTGCGGCTCTTGGCGGCGTCCCGGATGAGGCCTTCCGAGGAAATAAACTCGGTGTACATTAAATCGGCTCCGTTGGCTTTGCACACGGCCCGAAACGGCGGGTCCGACACGTCCTCCATGGGCGCGAGCAGCAACGGGAAATCAGGCAGAGTAAGGTCGCGGATGTATACCACGGATAGAGAAGGTTAGCGGATTTTCAGCAAATTTACGTCTTCTAGGGACTTAGAAGCTCGGGATTCCAAGCGCTTGTATTTCGTGCAAGCGAAATACTGATGGTAGAGGCTGTTGCCCTTCCCAAAACCAAGTTCTTAGACCTTAAGCTCCCAAGACCCCAATTCGCTATGAAAGGTTTCGTGTCCAGCCGATTGCACCCCTTTGCCAATCTGCTGTTGCTGGTGGGCTTGATGCTGCTGGCCGTTTGTGTGGCTGGTTTTCTGATGGCCGTGCTCAGCAACCTACTGTTTGGGGTGGGGCTGCTGGAAATCGGCAACGTAACCAACATGCCCGACACCTACCCCAACGGCTGGGGCGTTTCGATGCTCACGCAGGGCGTATTTCTGTTCGTGGGCTTTGGGGGCGCGGCCCTTGCATTGCCGCTGCTCACGGGCTACACCTGGGCCGACTACTTTGCGCCGCGCCGGCCGGTGCCGCTGGCGTGGCTAGGGCTGGCACTCGCTATTATTATATGCAGCGTGCCGTTTATGTCGGGGCTGGTGGAGTGGAACGCCAAAGCCCATTTCCCCGGCTTTCTGCAGGAGTTCGAGAAAGGGGCCCGCGAAATGGAAGATCGGGCGCAGGTACTCACCAAGTACCTCACCCAATTCACTTCCTTCGGGCGGTTTATAGTCGGCCTGATAGTCATTGCCGTGGTACCAGCCATCAGCGAGGAACTGGTGTTTCGGGGCGTGATTCAGCGCAACCTGGTGCAATGGTTTGGGTCGCGGCACGTAGGGGTATGGCTGGCAGCGGCTATCTTCAGCGCCATTCACTTCCAGTTCTTTGGCTTTGTGCCGCGCTTTGTATTAGGGCTAGTACTTGGATACTTATACGAGTGGAGCGGTAATATTCTGGTGCCCATGGTGGCGCACTTCACCCAGAACGGTTTCCAGATTGTGCTGCTCTACCTGCAGCAGCGCCAAATGCTAACGGCTGCCACCTTTGATCCTGATTCCAACGAAGCCTTGCCTTGGTGGTTGCAGTTGTTGTCGTTGCTGATAACCGGAGCCCTGCTCTGGCAGCTCTACCGGCACACCCTGCGCCCCGCCGCCGACCTGCACCCCACCGAACTACGCACGCTAAGCGGCGGCGGGGTAGCCGCCCACACCACCCAGCGGGTGCCCGTTGTTGGCCGCACCATCAACCACGACGGGGTTGACGTAAGTAAAAGTTAGTTTTGGTTTACTTATTGTTGGGTTCTGGTTGCTGTTCAACTAGGCTTCGATAGTGCAGCAACCGGAAACTTTACAACCAGAAATCAGCAACTCCTTTGTCCGACGCTCCCGCCGCCACTGCCTCTCCCCAACCCACTGCGCCGGGCAAAAAGCCCATGTCCAACCTTGGCCAGCGGCTCCTCTTCGGCGTGATTGGGGCGGTTATGCTGCTGGGCTGCGTGTGGTACAGCGTCTGGACCTTTGCTGCCTTTTTCGGCTTGGTTCAGATGCGGATGCTATGGGAGTTCTACCGCATGATGCGGGTAGCAGGGTACAAGCCGGCCGCCTTGCTGGGCGGGGGCATCAGCCTCCTGATTTTTGCCGGCATCCTGGGCGTCACCGTGTTTGCTCACCTAACGGACGAGGCACTGCCCGTTGCTGCCGCCGACTTTCATTTGGCAGGCTCTGCCGTGATAGGCGTAGTGATATTGCTGCCCGTTGTGCTGATTATGCGGGAGATGTATGCGTGGCCCCGAGTAAACCAGCAGATAAACCCTTTCGCCAACGTGGGTATCAACCTGCTCGGGTTGCTGTATGTAAGCTTGCCGATGAGCTTCCTGAGCCTGGTAGCCTACGGCCCGGTAGGCTATGATTACCGCCGCATCTTGGCGTTGTTGTTCTTGGTCTGGTCGTCGGATATTGGCGCGTATGCCGCCGGCAAAACGTTCGGCAAGCACAAGCTGGCTCCTAAAATCTCGCCCGGCAAAACCTGGGAAGGCGCCATTGGTGGGTTCTTGCTGACGTTGGCAATGGGCTGGGCTATGGGTTACTTGCTACCCGAACTTTCGTTGACCTACCGCCTCGTGGTAGCAGGAGTCGTAGCCGTCTTCGGCCCCCTCGGCGACCTAGCCGAGTCCATGCTCAAGCGCAGCGTAGGCGTGAAAGATTCGGGCCGCATTATGCCCGGCCACGGTGGCTTGCTCGACCGGTTCGATGCCTTCCTTTTTATTCTACCGGTACTAGCGTTGCTGCAATTAGTGGTTGGGTAACCAAAATAAATTATGTGATTTTATAATTGTCGGATTGGAATTTGCTGAAGCGCTATTAGCTGTGTTATAGCGGTTCATAATATAGTGATTCTCAAATAAACATCCTTGTCTCTCCCGTTGAGGCTGAGAGCATAGCACCTCATCGAGCTGCCTTTCGTATGTGCGAAACCACCTACCTTTGACCCGTCAATTCCGCGCGCGGCTGCAACATCCCACCGTTAGTAGCTGCCGTTTTTTCTCATTCCCCACCCCAATCCTTCACTCTTACACGTATGGCTGCCACCACGGTGTACAAAGAACCGGCTCCTCTTTTGGACCGCGAAAATCCTCTAGAATCCATGATGTCGCGTTTCAACGTGGCCACGGAAATTCTGGGCCTCGACGATGAAACCTATGAAGTGCTGAAAGCACCCGATAAGCAGGTAATCGTGCATATCCCTGTTACCATGGACAATGGGAAGGTGCGCGTTTTCGAAGGCTACCGCGTAGTGCACAATACCATCCTCGGCCCGTCCAAGGGGGGTATTCGTTATGATAAAAACGTCCACCTCGACGAGGTGAAGGCCCTGGCTGCCTGGATGACCTGGAAGTGCGCCGTTGTTGACTTGCCTTACGGCGGTGCAAAAGGCGGTATCATCTGCGACCCTACCACCATGAGCGCCGGCGAAATCGAGCGTCTCACGCGGGGCTACACCATGTCGATGAAAGACGTGTTTGGTCCCGACAAAGATATTCCTGCACCCGACATGGGCACCGGTCCGCGCGAAATGGCGTGGCTGATGGACGAATTCTCGAAGACGGTGGGTGCTACGTCGCCGGCCGTTGTAACAGGCAAGCCGCTGGTAATGGGAGGCTCATTGGGCCGTACCGAAGCTACCGGGCGTGGTGTTATGGTATCGGCGCTGGCTGCCATGAAAAAGCTGGGCATGGACCCCAAGCAGGTTTCGGCTGCCGTGCAAGGCTTTGGCAATGTGGGCACCTGGGCTGCTAAACTCCTCAGCGAGCAAGGTGTGCGCATCAAGTGCATTTCCGATATCAGCGGTGCTTACTGGAACGAAGCTGGCATCAACATCGACGAGGCAGTAGCCTACAAAAACGCGCACAAAGGCCGCCTCGACGGTTTCACGGGTGCAGTGCTGATGGAAAATGCCGACGACCTTCTCATTGCTGATGTAGATGTATTGGTGCCGGCTGCCGTGGAAGACGTAATCACAGAGCACAACGCCCACGACATCAAAGCCAAGCTGATTGTAGAAGGCGCCAATGGCCCAACGGCCGCTTCCGCCGACCCCATTATCAATGAGAAAGGCATCATGGTGGTACCCGACATCTTGGCTAACTCCGGTGGTGTTACGGTATCCTACTTCGAGTGGGTGCAGAACCGGCAGGGCTTCAAGTGGACCGAAGAAATGGTAACCGAGCGGGCCGACCGCATCATGTCGGATGCTTTTGAAAAAGTGTACGCCACGTCACAAAAATATAATGTACCGATGCGCATCGCCGCCTACGTGGTAGCCATCGATAAGGTAGCGCAAACGTATAAGTTCCGCGGCGGCTTCTAAGTGGTAAGCACGAGCAGGCACACAAGCGTTCAACGCTGGTGATAATGCCGGTTTATTTCAGCTTAAACGCGGATAGCAACAAAGCTGAAGTGTGGTCCTGAACCCACTATATTTGTTTTTGAATAGCCCGGGCCGGCGGCTCGGGCTATTATTTGTTAGGTATAGGAAGCAGGGCATCCCGAAGGGGAATTTACTGTTCACTACTCTCTGTTCTACGGTGGCATTTAGACCAGTTTAACTGGTCCATTTGCTCTGATCTTTGGTTGAAACGCCGGAATCAGCGTACTCAACTTATATTAGCGCAAATCAGTGATTTATGAAGATTCACAAAGAAGGTCGACGCATTCTGTTTTTCACCCTGCTGGCCTTGCTGGCTGTTAATCTGGTCTTGTTTCGCGTGAATGCGCGCCACGCTACGTTCAATCAGATTTTCGCCGGTATCTCGGTGTTGGTATTCCTGACGCTGCTCCAGTTTTTCCGGAGTCCGGCTCGTCGGCTATTCACGCACGAAGACCTTATTACCGCTCCGGCCGACGGAAAGGTGGTAGTTATTGAAAACGTGCAGGAAACCGAGTACTTCAACGATGAGCGCAAGCAGATCAGCATCTTCATGTCGCCAATCAATGTGCATATCACGCGCAATCCGATTTCGGGTATCGTGCGGTACTTCAAGTATCATCCCGGCAATTACTTGGTGGCGTGGCACCCGAAAAGTAGCACCAAGAATGAGCGGACCACGGTAGTAGTGGAAAGCGAAGCCGGTCCGCTTGTGTTATTTCGCCAGATTGCTGGTGCCATGGCGCGGCGTATTGTATGGTATGTGAATGAGGGCGACGAAGTGAACCAAGGTGAAGAGTTCGGCTTTATCAAGTTCGGGTCTCGCGTCGACATCTTTGTGCCACTCGACACCGACATTAGAGTACAGCTCGGTGAAAA
This sequence comes from Hymenobacter tibetensis, assembly GCF_022827545.1. NCBI lineage: Bacteria > Pseudomonadati > Bacteroidota > Cytophagia > Cytophagales > Hymenobacteraceae > Hymenobacter > Hymenobacter tibetensis. The sequence continues at coordinate 5,387,719 of NZ_CP094669.1, read as the reverse complement.
GGTAAAAGGCGGTCAAACCATCATTGCTCAACTGAAAACAGAGTCACCAAGCCTGTTTTAAACAGGTAGCAATCGTTTGGCTTCTATACTTTTGCACAGATAACTCAACAGTACTAGCAGCGCACCTAGCATATAAGGGCAGGGTTTCATCGGAAGATGGGACCCTGCCCTTTTTCTGTTGTAAAGAATCAGCAATACCAACCAAGCGCGTGCACAAGCAATAAACTGGCTTGGTGTGAGTAAGCGGCTCATACTAACTGTTCGAACTACAATCAGTGAACGGTCGCAAGCTTTCAGGCAATTTGTGGTAGAAGGTGTAGTAGGATTCTTAACTGACGAGCTTGTATATAGCTTGGGTAAGTTGCTTCCTTGGGCTGATGGCAGGGTACTGAAACGAGGGGATACCCGGACTGAATGGATTGGGGTTGCTGTGCTAGCAAAATCGTTTTAGGTGCTAGAGAAATGCTTTCTGAAAGCCAAGCAGGCATGATGAAATCACAATCGTTTGCACAAGTAAACATAAGGTGTGAACTGGCGTGTGGCTGGTTGTAGGCCCTAGGTGGTCATGAGGTATCGGGGCTAGGCTAGCTCGAAGTCGTTCGAGTGTTTGCCCTCCCAGTAGACAGTTGGTGCATGAAGGGAAGCTGAGACTCTGTCAGCATATTCTCTCCCTCCGTGAGTAGCAAGCTTATTGTAAGTCTTTGTTTTTCAGAGGCTATGTGTTTTCGTAATCTTCAACACTTAACAGTTTCTTATGTCCAACTCTACTTTTCCTAAGCTGTTGTCGCTTTTGCTTGTCTGCGCACCCAAACCTGGTTTGGCGGTTGCAGAAAGTCCGGTAACCAGTGCGTTGGTACGTGGCTACGCTGAGCGTCAGAGAGCAGAGCAAACGGTAAGTGCCTTTAGGCAATCGATTGCTTATGCCAGTGTAGCCCTCCCTGGCAGGGGCGCACAACAAGTGCCAGTGCCGGTAAAGGGGCGCGTTGTGGGACCAAACAAAGAAGCCATTCCGGGAGCCACAGTGGTAGTGAAGGGAAGCACCCTTGGTACCGCTACCGATGCTGATGGTAACTTCAGTTTGACTCTGCCCGATGGCAACGCTACGTTGGTTATTTCTTCCATTGGCTTCGCCAACCAGGAAGTGGCAGTCAATGGTCGCACTGATCTGACCGTTACGCTGCAAAACGATGCGAAAGCCCTCGACGAAGTGGTGGTAGTGGGGTATGGCACGCAGCGCCGGCAAGACGTAACGGGCTCCATTGCCACTGTGAAGGCTGAAGACCTGCGCACGCAGGGCACGAATACAGTACAGAAGTCATTGCAGGGCCGCGTGGCCGGAGTGCAAATAGAGTCGTCTGGCGGCAATCCTGGGTCGGGTGTGCGCGTGATTGTTCGAGGAGCCGGTTCGCTCAACAACAACGACCCACTCTACATCGTGGATGGCGTGCAGGTAGACAACATCAACAATCTGCAACCAACAGATATTGCTTCGTTCGATATCCTGAAAGATGCCTCTGCTGCGGCCATCTATGGATCGCGCGCCGCTAATGGCGTTGTGCTGATTACCACCAAAGGGGGCAAAAAAGGGGAGAACCGCATCGACTTCAACGCCTATTATGGCGTGCAGCAGATAGCTAAGAAGATAGACGTGCTGAACGCCTCCGAGTGGGCCTCCGTCAGCAATGCCGCGCACGACAACGCTGGCCTCCCCCGCCTGGACATTGCCCAAAACCCCGAATCGTTAGGCGCTGGCACGGATTGGCAGAAAGAAATCTACCGAACCGCCCCCATGCAGAACTACACGCTGGGGGCCAGCGGTGGCGGCGAGAATTTCACCTACAACCTGTCGGGCGGCTACCTCGATCAGCAAGGCATTGTGAAGAAAACAGATTATGACCGTTACAACCTGCGGTTGAAGTCGGACTTTACCAAAGGCCGGATCCGGATTGGCGAAACGATTATTCTGACCCGTGAATACTGGCGCACGATGGCAGGTGGCTGGGGCGGCCAGGGAGGCGGCCCTGTTGGCTCGGCCCTGAAAATGATTCCGGTGTTTGAAGTGTATGACCCAACGGCGGTGGGCGGCTACGGCGGGGCCTATGGGCCGGTAGTGAACATTGCAAGCCCGGTGGCGCAACTGAACTTGGAGGTGCCCGAAACCCGGACTACCTCGGCCATCCTGAATGGCTATGCGGAGGTTTCGATAGTGGATGCCCTAAAGTACCGGCTCAATCTGGGCTATACCAACACGTTCGGGGCACATAATGCCTATGTTTTTCCGTACAAAGTGGGTGCACTGTTTAATAACGCCGATGCGGATCTGTATCAGAGCCGAAGCCAAAAAGAGTATTTCCTGCAGGAGCACACGCTGAGCTACAACAAGGAAATTGGAAAGCATAACTTCAACGGGCTGGTTGGTTTTACCTACCAAAACACCAAGTTTGATCTGCAAAGCGGCTCGAAAAGCGGCATGCCTGGCGGCATCCAGGTGCTGGACGCTGGAACTACCAATATTGCGAGCGGCGGTTTTCAGTCTGAGAGTGCCTTAGTTTCCTATTTAGGGCGGTTGGTGTACTCCTATGGCGACCGGTACGTAGTAACGGGTACGTTCCGGCGAGACGGCTCTTCGCGCTTCAGTCCCGACTACCGCTACGGCAATTTCCCTGGTGTGGCCGTGGCTTGGAACGTGGTCAATGAGTCCTTCTTTCAACCTCTGCAAAGCGTCGTGAGCAACCTCAAGCTCCGGGCTAGCTATGGAGTGTTAGGCAATCAGGAATTGACCGATTATCCATATGAACCTATAATTACTTCCAATGCCAATTATGTGGTGGGCCAAACGCAACAGCTGTGGCCTGGGGCTATTCAAACAGCGTTTACGACCCGGAATATTAGGTGGGAAACTTCTAAAACCACCAACATTGGGGCTGATTTAGGTTTCTTCGAAAACAAGTTGGGGCTGTCAACTGACTATTTTATTCGAGAGAATTCGGATATTCTGTTACGGGTGCCAATTCCGCTGACCACGGGCGCTAGCGGCAGTGCTCCTTACATCAACGCCGGGCAAATCACCAATAAAGGCCTAGAAGCGGCCTTGACCTACAACAACAAAGTAGGCGAGTTCAACTACCAGATAACGGGGACGTTCACGGCTATTGACAACAACGTGGACTTCCTGGGAACGGGCACGCAGCAAATTTCGGGCGGCCAGCCTACTCACCACGGCCAGTCGGCTACTATCACGCAAGCGGGCGGACCAATAGGAGCTTTCTATCTGATCAAATCGGCGGGTGTCTTCCAGTCGCAGGAAGAAGTGGATGCGCATAGCGTGGAAGGGCGGCTCATCCAACCTGGCGCCAAGCCTGGCGACGTCCGGTTTGTAGACTACAACGGCGACGGTACCATCAGCCAAGACGACCGGCAGTATTGCGGCAGCCCAAACCCTAAGTTCAGTTACGGCTTCGGGTCCAACTCTTCCTGGAAGAACTTCGACCTGAGTTTCTTCTTCCAAGGAACCTATGGCAACAAGATCTATAACGGTCTGCGCGAAGATTTGGAAGGCATGAACCTGGAGTTCAACTACTCGCCCGCCACCCTGAATGCCTGGACGCCCGACAACCCCAGCAACTTCCCGCGGGCCGTCATCAACGACCCTAACCTGAACAGCCGGACTTCCGACCGGTTTTTGGAAAGCGGCTCGTACCTGCGGATGCGCACGCTGCAGCTCGGCTACACACTTCCGAAAGGCGTGCTGTCGGTGGCCAAAATCAACAGCTGCCGCTTCTATGTCAGCTTTGATAACCTGTTTACCGTCACCAACTACTCTGGGTTTAGCCCCGACCTGGGCCGCTACAACGGCACCGACCGGGACGGCCGGCAAGTAGCCGGTGGCGGCATTCTGGACCGCGGGGTTGACTTCCCGCACGTGGCTTACCCCTTGTCGCGCACTTCCTTGCTTGGCGTGCAAGTATCCTTCTAACCTCTACCCCTACGATCATGAAAAAAATCTTGTATACCTGCTTCGTAGCGCTGAGCCTGACTGCCTGCACCGAAGAACTAGATCAAGTAAACCCCAATTCCGTTGTTCTGACTAACTTCTGGAAGACGGAATCCGATTTCATGTCGGGTTTGGCAGCTACGTACAAGGTGTTCCACGACGTGAACAATGGGTACTACGGCGTGCGGGGCATCGAGCTAAGCAACGGCCGGGGCGACGACTTCTTTATTCGCAACGATGTGAAGGACTTGTACCAACTGTCCACCTTCACCAACAACCCTACTACAGGTACGCCGTCGTCTATTTTCACTGGCTTCTACACGGGTATCTTCCGCGCCAACCAGATTATCGAGCAGGCTCCTTTGGCCACTGCTCTTTCCGACGAACTGAAAAAGCAGTACATAGCCGAAGCTCAGTTTATACGGGGCGTCAACTATTTCCTGCTAGCTATCAATTTCGGGGAGGTACCCATCATCACGACCGTGCCCAAGGAGCGGAGCGCGTATTTTGTCAGCAAGTCGCCGGAAACCGACGTATGGGCGCAAGCAGTGAGCGACTTGCAAGCTGCCGCGGCGGGATTGCCCGCGGCGTATCCGGCCGCTTCCATGGGTCGAGCCACCAAAGGCGCAGCGTTGGGATACCTAGGCAAAACTTACGTGTATCAGAAGAAGTGGGCTGATGCCGAGAATACGTTCAAGCAGCTAGCCCAACCGGATGGCACGGCCAAAGCGCCCTACACCTACGCGTTGGTTCCTAAGTTTGAAGACAACTTCAATAAAGCTACCGACAACAATGTCGAGTCATTGTTCGAGATTCAGAACCAGAACGTAGGGGGTTCGCAGCCGTGGGCTGGCGAGAATGCCAACGAGGCATTGGGTGTAACGACGGCGCAGGAGTTTGCCCCCACTGAAGTGTCGGGTTGGTTCGAGGTGTCGCCTACCGACAAGATTTTCAACGAGTTCAAGAGGGAAAAAGCAGTTGGCGGTGATTTCGACGACCGGATGTACGCCACGCTGGTGTGGGACTACCCCGACGCTATGTACTACAACAAGCCTTTCAAGGACTTTAAACTGGTGTTTGGCTACAGTTCTATGATCCGTAAGTATCAGAACTGGCGCGAAAACAATGAGGGCATCTTCATCTCGGAAATCAACGAGAAGGCCCTGCGCTACGCTGATATTCTGCTACTCTATGCTGAAGCCCTGACCATGCAAAACCGTCCAGCCGAGGCCTACCCACTTGTTAACCTCATCCGGACACGGGCCAAGCTGGCGCCACTGACCGCGGGGCTCTCCGACACGCAGATGATGGAAGAGATTCGCCACCAGCGCATGCTGGAGTTTTTCCGCGAAGGCCAACGCTTTTATGACTTGAAGCGCTGGGGAATATTGGAGCAGGAAATCAAGAACAGCGACAAAGTGGGGCGCGAGTTTTTTACGGCCAAGCACGCCTACTTCCCTCTTCCACAAAATGAATTGAACACTAACCCCAACATCACGCAAAACGCGGGCTGGTAGGCAGTTCAGTTGCTGGCCAACTAGCTGAATAAAAAAGCAGAGTTCCTGCCGAGGCAATCGGCAGGAACTCTGCTTTTTTAGTTACCGGCTAATGCATGCAGGTACGCCCTGGCTTTCTGACGCTAGCCTAGCTCAACGGCAAACCGCATTAGCTTATGTCAGCAGGAGTCAAGCGGTAGTGCAGGAGCGTCATGCCGTCGGGCCAGGTACGGGTGTGAAGTAGTTGCAGCGCCCGAGGTTGCTCCTGCGGGTGCCATAGCGGGATGCCAGCACCCAGTAGCCGAGGAACCACAAACAGCATCAGCTCGTCCACCAAACCTGCGGCTAGCAGGGGAGCGGCTAACGTGCTACCACCAATCAGCCAGATGGTGTCTCCGGCTTCGCGGCGCAGTTTGCCAACAAATTCCACGGGGTCTTCCACCACAAACCCAACTGATGGATGAGCTTTAGCTGGTGGCTGGCGGGTGAAAACATAGTTGGTAAGCGTAGGATACGACCACTCGCCGAAGGTAAGCACCTGCTCGTAAGTGGTTCGGCCCATCAGCGTGGTGTCTACGGAAGCCAAGAATTCGGCGTATCCGTAGTCCTCATCTGCTAGGGCTGGCAGCCAATCCACCGAGCCATCCGACGACGCAATGTACCCGTCGAGGCTAGCTGCTATATAGAAAACAACGCGGCGCATACACTACAGGTACAGGTTAAAACCAGTTGGCTGCCAAGGTCATCAGTTGTTCAAGGGCCTGCTGGTCGTCGTGGTCGAAGTCGTTGAGTTGGTCGCTATCCACATCGAGCACGGCCACTACAACGCCCTCCTTAAGCACCGGCACCACTATCTCAGACTTGGATTCCGAGCTACAGGCAATATGGCCGGGAAACTGCTCGACGTCGGGCACTAGCAGGGTAGCCGCTTGCGCCCAGCTGCTGCCGCACACGCCCTTGCCGTGCCGGATGCGGGTGCAGGCAATGGGGCCTTGGAACGGGCCTAGCACCAGTTCGTTGTCTTTCACTAGGTAAAAGCCCACCCAGAAAAACCCGAAGGCCTGCCGGAGCGCGGCCACCGTATTGGCTAGGTTCGCTACCAAGTCTGGCTCGCCAGTTGTGAGGGCTTCAATCTGGGGGAGCAGTTGGCGATATTGCTCGGTTTTGGTGAGCGTGCTGTCGAGCGTGAGTTCTTCGGCCATAGCAAGTAGAGGTAACAGAAAAGCAAGTAACGAATAACCGACAACTGGCCAGAAGGATTCCGGCGAGCTATCAGGTGAAACACAGCCTAAGCCAAGGCAAAACTAACGCGTTGCGTGCGGGTACTTATTTGTTGCTGCCATTCACGTACACAAATAGCTCGTCGTCGCCTAGCCGCAGGTGTTCGCGCAAACCACTAAGGCCGGGCTTGGGGGAAAGCACGCCGCCGTTGAGTGGCCGCGGATTGCGTAGCACCCGAATTTCGTCCCAGAGGCCATCTTTCAGTAGTGAGTTCAGCACCGTTGGCCCGCCTTCTACCAGCACCGACTGCACATTGCGCTGGTGGAGGCTCCCCAGAATCTGCGGAAACAGGTCCTCGGCTTCCGACAGCATCACGTAGTCCAGGTTAGGCTTGTTGGCTTTCTCGCGGTACGTGTATACCACGGTCGGCTGCTTGCCATCGAAGAGGTGATGAGTGGGCGGTAGGCTCAGATTTTTGTCGATGACTACGCGGATGGGGTCGGGGCCGGGCCATTCACGCACGTTTAGGTTGGGGTTGTCGTGTAGAGCAGTGCGGGTGCCTACCAGAATAGCCTGCTCCTCGGCGCGCCATTGGTGCACGGCCACCCGGGCTAGCTCCCCACTTATCGGGACGGTTTGGTAGTAAGGGCCGGCCAAGTAACCGTCTGCTGTTTCTGCCCATTTCAGCACCACGTAAGGCCGCTTCTTTTCCTGCGAAGTGAAAAAGCGCCGGTTCAGCCAGCGGCCTTCGGCCTCCAGCAAACCCATCTCGACCTGGATGCCGGCAGCACGTAGTTTCTCGATGCCGCGGCCGGCTACCAGTGGGTTGGGGTCGAGGTTGCAAACCACCACTTCGGCTACGCCCTTGTCAACCAGCAAATCGGCGCAAGGTGGGGTTTTGCCGTGGTGGGCACAAGGTTCCAGGGTCACGTACACCCGGCTGCGGGCCAGAAGGCTGGCGTCTTGCACGGCGGCCAGCGCGTTTACTTCGGCGTGCGGTCCGCCGTACTGCTGGTGCCAGCCTTCCCCGATAATTCGGCCTTCGTGCGTCACTACGCAGCCTACCAAGGGGTTAGGGCGCGTGTGGCCAGTACCAAGCCGTGCCAGGTCGAGGGCGCGGTGCATCATCAGGTGGTCGAAGGCAGAAGCAGACATAAGCGAAAGTAACAAAGTAACGCGAAGCACCAGCCTGGCGTACCAGCCATGCGAGCTCCAACGCAGCAACTTCAGTTGCGGGATACCGTCTGTTTACTTTGCGTGTAAATAAGAAGCAGCAGCTTCGCGTTACTTTCGCCTGTTTTATGCTTACGCTCCGTCAACTTTCGCTCAATCTGGCTTCAACGCTGGAAGCCATTTACCCAGCTTCCGAGGCCGACAGCATGGCCAGCCTCGTGCTGGAGCATCTGCTGGGCGTCACGCCGTTGCAGCGCCGCATGCAAGCCCAGGAGCCGGTGCCGGAAGAGGTGCAAGAGCAGTTGCCAGCGCTGGAGGCGCGCCTGCTGCGCCACGAGCCGTTGCAGTATGTGCTAGGCGAGGCTTGGTTTATGGATATGACGTTGGAAGTAACCCCTGCCACGCTCATTCCCCGGCCCGAAACCGAAGAGCTGGTGCAACTTATTGTGCAGGAGTGCCGGGGGGTGCAGTCGGTGCTGGATGTAGGCACGGGTAGCGGCTGCATTCCGTTGGCGCTGTGCCGGGCCTTGCAGCCCACGCAGGTAACGGCCGTTGACATTTCCGCTGAAGCATTGGCTGTAGCCCGCCGCAACGCCGTGCGCTACGGCTGCGAAATCGACTTTCAGGAGCTTGATATCTTACAAGGGCAACCAAGCAGCATCGCGCCTCACACGCTAGATGTGCTGGTAAGCAACCCGCCCTACGTGTTGGAAAATGAGCGCCCCCAGATGCGCCCCAACGTGTTGAACTTCGAGCCTGCTACGGCCCTGTTTGTACCCAACAATGACCCCCTGCTTTTCTACCGCCGAATTGCCGCGCTGGGTACTACCCTCCTGCGGCCCGGCGGGGGCCTGTATTTCGAAATCAACGAGCAGCACGCCGCCGAAACCACTAGCCTGTTGACTGGCCTGGGCTATACCGAAGTGGCTGCCCGCCCCGACCTGTTCGACAAAGAGCGAATGGTACGAGCAACGTGGCCCAACTAAAGCAGGAGCAAGACTGCGCCAAATAGGAATGGTACCTAAACGAGGACTAATTGCCTCTAACAGGTACAGGCTGAAAATCAGCGAAAAATCTACGTTCATTAGGTTAAAAAATCATGCTGAAACCGAAAGAGTTTCAGCTGTTTTTCGTGGCAAACTTCCAAAAGCCCTACCTTTGCCGGCTGAAAACTAGAGCCTTTCTATGCCCGATACGTTGTCCTACTTTGCGCATCCCACCGCCGTTCTCGACGACGGGTGCCGCATTGGGGCTGGTAGCCGCATCTGGCATTTTTGCCATCTGAGTGCTGGTGCCGAGTTGGGGGAAGGATGTAGTTTGGGCCAGAATGTGTTTGTGGCAGATGGGGTGCGGTTGGGCCGAAATGTGAAGGTGCAAAACAACGTAAGCTTATACACGGGAGTGGAGTGCGCCGATGACGTGTTTATTGGTCCTTCGGCGGTGTTTACCAACGTGCTTAACCCTCGCGCCGCCGTGGTACGGCGGCACGAATACCAGCCGACCAAGTTGGCGCAAGGCGTCAGCATTGGCGCCAACGCCACTATTGTGTGCGGCGTGCAGTTGGGCGAGTATGCATTTGTAGGCGCTGGCTCCGTTGTGACCAAGGATGTGCAGCCATACGCCTTGGTGTATGGCAACCCCGCCCGCCAACGTGGCTGGATGAGCACACACGGCCACCAGCTCGCTTTCAGTGAAGCTGGCCAGGCCACTTGCCCCGAAAGCGGCGAGCAGTACCAACTTACCAACGGCCAAGTATCCCGCATCCGGCCCGACTCATAAAATTTCTCGTTGCCAGTTTTTAGTTTCCAGTTGAAACTATCAGTTCAAGACCCTAAGTCATCAAGATCTTAAGACCCTATTCTGTGTACGAGCAACTTATTCAGAAACAAGCGAAGCTGGCCGTTATCGGTCTCGGGTATGTGGGGTTGCCCATTGCCCTCGAATTTGCCCGTAAAGTGCAGGTGATTGGTTTCGACATCAATGCCAAGCGCGTCGAGATGATGCGCAACCATATAGACCCAAGCGGGGAGCTGGAAACGCAAGACTTCCAAGGCTGCGACATCACCTTCACCGATTCGCTGGACGTGCTGCGCGAGGCTACGTTCTACATCGTGGCGGTGCCTACCCCCATTGATGAGCACGCGCAGCCCGACCTCAAGCCGTTGCTAGGTGCCTCCACTTCCGTGGGAAAAGTGCTGAAGAAAGGCGACTACGTGGTGTTTGAAAGCACCGTGTATCCAGGCTGCACCGAAGACGACTGCATTCCGGTACTGGAGAAGCTTTCGGGCCTGAAGTTTCCCGACGATTTCAAGGTTGGGTATTCGCCCGAGCGCATCAACCCCGGCGACAAAGAGCACACGCTTTCCAGCATCGTGAAAGTGGTAGCCGGCTGCGACGACGACTCGTTGGACAACATCGCCAAAACGTACGAGCTGGTAGTGAAAGCCGGCGTGCACCGGGCTAGCAGCATCAAAGTAGCGGAAGCCGCCAAGATCATCGAGAACACCCAGCGCGACGTCAACATCGCCTTGATGAACGAGCTGTCGATGATTTTCGACCGGATGAACATCAACACCTACGAGGTGCTGGAGGCTGCTGGCACCAAGTGGAATTTCCTGAAGTTCTCGCCCGGCCTAGTGGGTGGCCATTGCATCGGGGTTGATCCGTACTACCTCACCTACAAAGCCAAGGAATTAGGCTATGATGCCAAGGTCATTCTAAGTGGCCGGACCACCAACGACAACATGGGGGCCTACATAGCCCGCAAAACCGTGCAGATGATGATCCGGCAGGGTAAAGACGTGGCCCGCAGCCGTGTGTTGGTGATGGGGGCTACGTTCAAGGAAAACGTAGAAGACATCCGCAACTCCAAGGTGGCCGACGTTATCCAGGAACTCAGAAACTTCTCCGTGAACGTGGACATTATTGACCCACACGCTAGCTCCGACGAGCTGCATCACGAGTACGGTTTCCGTCTCACGCCCCCCGCCGAAGTACGCTCCGACTACGATGGCGTAATTGTGGCAGTCAGCCACTTGCCTTACGCTGCGAAGGATGAAGCCTACTTCAAGTCGGTTACGTCGGAAAATGCTGTGTTAGTGGATATTAAAGGCCTGTTCCGGGGCAAAATCAAAGAACTGCAATACTGGAGTTTGTAGGGAGAAGCAGTGCGGCTTGGAACATGATGTCCTGCTGTGCACTGCGGTTCACCACCTCACCATCTTACCAATAAGCTATGGAGCGCACGAAAATTCTTGTCACAGGCGGAGCAGGGTATATTGGCTCCCATGCAGTAGTGGAGTTGTATGAGGCTGGCTTTCAGCCCGTCATCGTCGATAACTTCAGCAACTCGCAAGGGTCAGTGCTGGCTGGCATCGAGCATATCCTGGGTGTGCGGGTACCAGTCCACAACGTGGATTGCAACGACGAAGAAGCACTGCGGGCAGTATTTGCCGAAGAAGGCGACCTGCGCGGCGTCATTCACTTTGCGGCATTCAAGGCTGTAGGCGAATCGGTAGCCAAACCGCTGGAGTACTACCGCAACAACTTGATATCGTTGCTGACGCTAACTTCGGTGATGCGCGAGTTTGGGGTGGAGGCCCTGGTGTTTTCCTCGTCATGCACCGTTTATGGCGTGCCAGATGCCCTGCCCGTAACCGAGCAGACACCTACCAAAAAGGCTAACTCGCCGTACGGTGCTACCAAGCAGATGTGTGAGGACATCCTGACCGACATAGCGGCTGCCCCTGATAATAAGCTGCGCACCATTCTGCTGCGTTACTTCAACCCGATCGGTGCGCATTCCTCGGCCAGAATCGGAGAATTGCCCCTAGGAGTACCGCAAAACTTAGTGCCGTTCATCACCCAAACGGCCGCCGGTATCCGCGAGAAGCTCACCATCTTCGGCGATACCTACGACACGCCCGACGGTACCAACATTCGTGATTATCTGCACGTTGTCGATTTGGCTAAAGCCCACGTGGTAGCCGTGCAACGCCTCATCGATGAGAAGGGAGAAGCTATTGAAACCTTTAACGTGGGCACTGGCCGCGGAAACAGCGTGCTAGAAGTGGTGCACACGTTCGAGCGCGCTACTGGCGTTAAGCTCAACTATACTATCGGGCAGGCTCGGGTTGGCGACGTGCCCGCCATTTACGCCGACGTAACTAAAGCCACTGAAGTGCTAGGCTTCCAAACCACTTCCACGTTGGACGAAGCCTTGGCTAGCGCCTGGAAATGGCAACAGTCGTTGCAGAATAGCTAAGCGGCAGGGCAACTGTAGAAGATAGGCTCTTAAGTCAGTTGCTCGCCTGCACAGCTACCTCTCGCAGTCCATCTGTTACTCCTGAAAACAATGAAAATCATTATTACCGGCGGGGCCGGCTTTATTGGGTCGCACGTGGTGCGCTTGTTCGTAACCAAGTACCCAGCGTATCAGATTCTGAATCTGGACGCGTTGACGTACGCTGGCAACCTGGAAAACCTGCGCGACATTGAAGATGCCCCCAACTACCGCTTGGTGAAAGGTGACATTACGGATCAAGCATTTGTAGACCAGTTGTTTGCCAACGAAGAGCCTGATGCTGTTATCCATTTAGCGGCGGAAAGCCACGTTGACCGTAGCATCACCGACCCGTTGGCGTTCGTGAAAACCAACGTGCTGGGTACCGTGAACTTGCTGCAAGCTGCTAAGAACTTGTGGAAGCCTCTGGGTTACGAAGGCAAAACCTTCTACCACGTGAGCACCGATGAGGTGTACGGCTCGTTGGATTTTGGTCCGGAGATGTTCACCGAGGAAACCTCCTACGACCCTCGCTCTCCATATTCGGCTTCCAAAGCAGCCTCCGACCATTTTGTGCGGGCGTGGCATCATACCTATGGGTTGCCCATCAAGCTCAGCAACTGCTCCAACAACTACGGCCCAAACCATTTCCCCGAGAAGCTGATTCCGCTGGCCATTCATCGCATTCAGCACGGCCAGCCGGTGCCAGTATATGGTAAAGGCGAAAACGTGCGCGACTGGTTGTTCGTGAAAGACCACGCCACCGCCATTGATGCCGTGTTCCACAACGGGAAAGTTGGTGAAACCTACAACATCGGGGGCGTGAACGAGTGGGCTAACATCGAGCTAATTCACTTGCTCTGCGACACGCTAGACGAGAAAACGGGCAAAGAGAAAGGTACTTCGCGCAAGCTCATCACCTTCGTGACGGACCGCGCCGGCCACGACCTACGCTACGCCATCGACAGCAGCAAAATCATGAACGAGCTGGGCTGGAAACCCTCTGTTACGTTCGAGCAAGGGCTTTCCCAAACGGTGGATTGGTACCTGGAAAACGAAGCCTGGCTGCAAAACGTGACCAGCGGTGCCTATCAAGACTATTACCGCACGCAATACGCCAGTCGCTAGAATGGTAATTAGTAGTTGAGAGGTAATGAGTAGTAGTTGGAGACGCCTTCAATGACTATAAAATTCTTAACCACTGATTCTTACTTCCTAATTCTCTCAAAGTGTACGAAATTCCTTTTCACGACCAGCCGCTCGATAATCTAGCCTTTCTGGTAACGGGTGGGGCCGGTTTCATTGGCTCCAATCTGGTTGAGTATCTGTTGAAATACGGCGCCAAGGAAGTGCGGGTGCTCGACAACTACTCGAACGGTTTCCGCAAGAACGTGGCGCTATTTGAAGGAAACCCAGCGTTGCGCGTCATTGAAGGCGACATCCGCGACCGGCAGACCTGCATTGATGCGTGCAAAGGCATTGACATTGTGTTGCACCAAGCAGCGTTGGGTTCTGTACCGCGTTCCATCAATGACCCCATTACCACCAACGATGTGAACGTAGGTGGCTTCGTGAACATGCTAGTAGGAGCTAAAGAAGCCGGCATCAAGCGCTTCGTGTATGCTGCTTCTTCTTCCACGTACGGCGACCACAAAGCTTTGCCAAAGGTGGAAGACCGAATTGGTAAGCCTCTCTCGCCCTACGCTGTTACCAAGTACGCCAATGAACTGTACGCAGATGTATTTGGCAAAACGTATGGTATGGAAATCATTGGGCTGCGCTACTTCAACATCTTTGGCCCGCGCCAGGATCCAAATGGAGCATATGCAGCCGTTATTCCACTCTTCATTGATGCCGTGTTAGAAGGCAAGCCCCCCCGCATGAACGGCGACGGTGGGCAAACCCGGGACTTTACCTTCGTGGAGAACTGCGTGCAAGCCAACATCAAAGCGGCCCTGGTCCAGAATCCGGAGGCGGTAAATCAAGTGTACAACATTGCCGTTGCCGACCGCACTTCCCTCAACGACCTGTTCAATATTTTGAAGGAAGAGGCGGGTTCCACCATTAGCCCCGAGTACGGCCCCGACCGCCCCGGCGACATCCGAGACTCCTTGGCCGATATTACCAAGGCGGAAACCTTACTCGGCTACAATCCCCAGATTCGGATTCGGGAAGGCCTCCAGCAAACGCTAGCGTGGTTCAAAACCAATGAGGAGTTTATTGCTGAGCGCAATTAAGCAATCCTTGTTGTCGGATTTAGGAAAGCACATTTTATTACTTCACTAGATTTATAGATGAAAGGCATCATCCTCGCCGGCGGCTCTGGCACTCGGTTGCATCCGCTTACGCTCGCTGTCAGCAAGCAACTCATGCCTGTCTACGACAAGCCGATGATTTATTATCCCTTGTCGATTTTGATGATGGCGGGTATTAAAGATATCCTCATCATTACCACCCCGCACGACCAAGCACAGTTTCAAAAGCTGCTCGGCGACGGCAAAAACCTAGGGTGCAACTTCCAATACACCATCCAAGAAGTACCCAATGGATTAGCCCAGGCCTTCGTGCTAGGAGCTGATTTTATTGGTACTGATAAAGTGGCGTTGGTACTCGGCGACAATATTTTCCACGGCGAAGGCATGGAAGAATTGTTGAAAGCCAACAACAATCCGGATGGTGGAGTAGTGTATGCCTACCACGTTCACGACCCCGAACGCTATGGGGTAGTGGAGTTTGATGCCAACAAGCAGGCACTTAGCATAGAGGAGAAGCCTGCTACCCCCAAAAGTAACTACGCCGTTCCTGGTCTGTACTTCTACGACAATGACGTAATTCAAATAGCTCGCGACCTAAAGCCTAGTCCGCGCGGTGAATACGAAATTACCGACGTCAACCAGGAGTACCTGCGGCGCGGCAAGCTGAAGGTGGGCATTTTGGGTCGTGGTACTGCTTGGCTGGACACCGGCACGTTTGAAAGCCTCATGCAAGCCGGCGAATTCGTGCGGGTGCTAGAGCAGCGCCAAGGTCTGAAAGTAGGCTCCATTGAGGAAGCCGCTTACCGTCAGGGCTTTATTGATGCCGATCAACTCCGTAAGCTAGCCGAACCGCTGCGTAAGAGCGGCTACGGCGACTATCTTCTGCGCTTACCCGACCATTTGCTGGTACAGAGTTCCTTATAGGACAGAGCACTCCTACTAATTGAACGCCTTTCGTTGTGGTGCCTACTAGGCTGCCAGACGGGAGGCGTTCGGTTGTTAGACGCTATACCTTTAAAATAGCACTCCCGCCAGCAGACCAGCCAGCACAATGACATAGGAGGGCACTTTTTCCCACAGCAACAGCAGGAATGTAGCGCCAATGAGTCCCAAGTTGGTGGGCGTATCGGGGAGGGGATGGTAGAGCAGGAACACAGCCGCACACACCAGTCCGGCTGACACCGCATTGATGCCTTCCAACGAAGCTTTTACCACGCGGTACTGCTTGAGTTGGTCCCAGAAACGGATGAGAAAAAAGATGAGGAGTGTACCTGGCATGAAGATGCCCGCCGCTGCCACCAATCCGCCGAGCACTTGGCCCCCCACGCCATAATCGCGCATAGCCAGAGCCCCGATGTAGGACGCAAAAGCGAAGTTGGGACCAGGCAATGCCTGCGTAAGACCATAACCGGAGAGAAATTCTGGCGCCGTGAGATAGTGCTTGAACTCTACAAACTCAGCAAATAGCAGCGGGGCCAGCACTTGGCCACCCCCAAACACCAATGAGCCGTTGCGGTAAAAATTCTCGAAGAGCAGAACGGGCAACTCCCGCGTGTAGTGGCCCAAGATAGCAGCCCCTATCAGCACGCCTATCCACAGGATAAAGTTGGCCCACTCAATACGCAAAGGCTGCTTGTCGACAATAGGGGTGAGCTTCCGGTAGCGAAATGTGGTAACGAGCCCGCCGCCCAGCAGCAAAACCGGCAGAACCGTAGGCAACTGGAATCGATACGCCAACAACGCCGCCGCCGCCATCAGCGCTACCGACGTCTTGGTATGAATCACCTTCGCGGCAATCTTGTAGGCAGAGTATGCCACAAACCCCACGGCAATAGGCTGGATATACTGCACCAGTCGGGCCACCTGATCTTTGTCGAGGTAGCTCATGGCAACTCCCGCCGAAGTCATAATGGCGACGGCGGGCAGCATCCACACAAACAGGGTGAGGTACGCCAGATTAGGCCCGCCCAACCGAAACCCGATGGCCGTGATGGTTTGGGTGGATGTGGGCCCCGGAAGCAACTGGCACAGTGCCATAATTTCCAGCAACTCAGCTGACGTAAGGTAGCGCCGCTTGTCTACGAGGGTGCGTAGCATCATGGCGGTGTGCGCTTGCGGGCCACCAAAAGCAGTGCACGCCAAGGCTGCTACGTCTTTCAGGAAAATAATTCCTCGTACCCGACGGGTACGCTTCCCACGTCCGCGCGGTGGACTGAGCTTGACTTCGGAGGGAGGCGCGGACGGAGTGGAAAGCACTAGCGGAAGAGGGCGTTGTGGCGGTGAGGATGGGGTTGCTCCGCCAAGATATACTGGTAAGTACGCAAAAAAACGGCTGGCTCCCGAACAGCGCCAGCCGTTTTTACTTACCGTAGAAGTTGATTGTGAAGAGAAAACAGCGCAGTAAACGCTATTTCTTCTTGAGCCCAAGCTCAATCAACCGCTCGTTCAAAAACTCGCCGGCGGTGATGTCGGCTTCCTTCTTTGGATTGTCGGGCGTGACGCAATTGTCAAGGGCAGCCAAGCTCATTTCCGAACGCGGGTGCATAAAGAACGGCACCGAATAGCGCGACGAGTTCATTTTCTCGCGTGGTGGATTTACCACGCGGTGAATGGTGCTTTTCAGCACGCCGTTGGTGAGGCGCTGAAGCATGTCGCCCACGTTCACCACAATCTGGTCGGGGAGTGCCGTGATGGGAATCCACTTGCCGTCGCGGCGCTTCACCTGTAGGCCGTCGGCGCTGGCACCCATCAACAGGGTAATCAGGTTGATGTCGCCGTGCTCGGCTGCCCGAACGGCGTCGGCAGGTACGGCATCTGGGTTCTCGATAGGGAAGTAGTGAATCGGCCGCAGAATGCTGTTGCCGTTGCGCACCTTATCATCAAAGTAATCCTCGGGCAACTCCAGGTAGAGCGCAATGGCACGAAGCACATCCTTACCGGCTGCTTCCAGGGTGCGGTAAGTGGTAAAAGTGCTTTTCTGGAAGGTAGGCACTTCTTCGGGCCAGATATTGGCTGGGTACTCTTTCCCGATAGGGTCCTCTTCGGTTGCCACCTCTTGGCCGACGTGGTAAAATTCTTTCAGGTCGCCGGTGTTGCGGCCCTTGGCATGCTCCTTACCTTTGCTGATGTAGCCGCGTTGGCCCGCCAGTTCAGGGTTTTCATACCGTTGCTTGCGCTCATCAGGCAAAGAAAAGAAGGCTTTTACGTCGGCATAAAGCGCTTGCGTTTGCTCTTCTGTTAGGCCGTGGTTCTTGAGAGCCACAAAGCCGATGCTCTGATACGCTTCACCGAGCTGGTGTACGAAGCGGGCTTTGCGGTCTGGGTCACCGGAGCGAAAGTCGGCGAGGTCGAGGGAGGGAATTTCTTCTAGCAGTTTGTCTTCCATCTTGGAAAATCACTATACTTTTGGACAATGAATGCGAGTTGCGCAAGGTACTCAAAAAACGAATGACGTTATTGACCTACCTAGTGCTGCAAGCTTACCCATAACAACACAGTTCCCATATCTTCTCTATTTTCTAAAATTTCATGCGAGTTTCTACGCTATTTCTAAGTGCGTTAGCTGCAGCAGGGTTAAGTGCCTGCGACGCCGCCAAACAAGTCACTGAGGCCACTTCTACCACCAACACCCTGCCCTCGGCCGGGACGGTTGCGGCCGTAGAGAAGAATGGCCTCCGTTTAACCCCTTTCTTTGACTCGCCTAAGTATCCGACGGCCCAGCTGCGCCTCAACACGCCAGCGGCAGGTTCCACGGTGCCGAGTGGGGCCGTGCCATTCAAGTACGAGCTAACCAATTTCCTGCTGACCAAGATGACGGGTGGCATGCATTCCGAGGAAATGGCTAACTCGATGAAAGGCCAGCACATTCATAACATCGTCGATAACGAGCCCTATTCCGCACACTACGAAACGGCATTCACCAAAAACATTGTGGATGGCCAGCACGTGGTACTGTCGTTCCTGTCGCGTTCCTACCATGAAAGCCTCAAGCACCGCGGCGCCTACGACTTACGCCTCGTGACGGTAGGCAAAGTGGCATCCAACGCTCCCGCCCCCACCTTCGACCTGAAAGCGCCGCACCTGTTCTATAGCCGCCCCAAGGATGTGTACACGGGCAAGGACACGCAAAAGGTTATGCTGGATTTCTACCTTGTGAATACCACCATCGAGCCCGGTGGCACGCAAGTGCGGGCCACCATCAACGGCAATGAGTTTATGCTCGACCAATGGGCACCGTACATGATGGAAGGCTTGCCCATGGGCGAAAACACAGTGAAGCTGGAACTGGTTGATAGCAGCGGCAAGTTGATTCCGGGCCCTTTCAACTCGGTGACGCGCACCTTTTCGCTGCAGCCTTAGCCCCCAACAAGGAAAGACGGCTAATACGCCTATCTTCCACCGGGAGCTGCGCAATTCATCTGAATGAATTAAAACTACGTATTACCTGCTTCTGCACTAGCTGCCTGCAGAACACTATACATTTCGCTTTATGCAAGAAGACCGCACGAACTCCTCCGGATTTGCTGCATTGCCGAAAGCCCCCACGGGTATCGAAGGCCTCGATGAAATAACGGAAGGAGGTTTGCCTAAAGGGCGCCCAACGCTGATATGTGGTAGTGCTGGCTGCGGCAAAACCTTGATGGGCATCGAATTCCTGGTTCGCGGCGCCCTTGAGCACCAAGAGCCGGGCGTGCTGATGGCTTTCGAGGAAACCGCCGAAGAACTGGCTGCCAACGTCACGTCGCTCGGCTTCGACTTGCCGAAGCTGCAAGAACAAAAGATGCTGCGCGTCGACCACGTGCACGTTGACCGTTCCGAGATTGAGGAAACCGGCGAGTACGATTTGGATGGCTTGTTTATCCGGTTGGGTTACGCCATTGATACCATCGGCGCCAAGCGCGTAGTACTCGACACCATCGAGGCACTGTTTTCTGGCTTCCCCAACCAAGCCGTGTTGCGTTCGGAAATCCGACGTTTGTTTCGTTGGCTGAAAGACAAAGGCGTAACTACGGTTATCACCGCTGAGCGCGGCGACGGTTCGCTCACGCGTCAGGGGTTGGAAGAGTACGTGTCTGACTGCGTGATTCTGCTCGACAACCGAGTTATCGACCAGATTACCACCCGGCGGCTGCGGATAGTGAAGTACCGTGGCAGCACCCACGGCACCAATGAGTACCCGTACCTGATCAGTGAAGACGGTATTTCGGTGTTGCCGGTCACGTCGTTGCGTTTAGGGCACGCGGTATCCAACGAAATCGTATCGACCGGGATTCTCGCCTTAGACGAGATGTTCGGGCGCAAAGGCTACTACCAAGGCAGCAGCATATTGCTGACCGGTACAGCTGGTACCGCTAAAACAACCCTGGCCGCCGCATTTGCAGAGAGTGTTTGCCGCCAAGGCGGGCGGTGTCTGTATTTTGCCTTCGAAGAATCGCCGCAGCAGTTGGTGCGCAATATGCTGTCAGTGGGCTTGAACCTGGCGCCTTGCATCGAGCAGAACAAGCTTGTGATTGAAGCTTCGCGGCCCACCCTCAATGGCTTGGAGCGGCACTTAGTTACCATCCATAAGCTGGTGGCGGACTTCAAGCCCACAGCCGTTGTCATCGACCCAATCAGCAACCTCATCAACGTAGGTAACATGAACGAGGTACGCAGCATGCTCACGCGGCTAATTGACTTCCTGAAGGTGAACAATATCACGGCCCTTTTCACTTCCCTCATCAGTGGCACCCTGCAAATGGACACCACCGAAGAAGGCGTGTCTTCTTTGGTAGATACCTGGATTAGCGTGCGCGACCTGGAAGGCATAGGCGAGCGAAACCGAGGATTGAGTATTCTTAAGTCGCGGGGGATGGCGCACTCCAACCAAGTACGGGAGTTCATCATTACCGACCGAGGGATTCAGCTGCTGGACGTGGTAGTTGGCCCAACGGGGATTGTGACGGGGGCCAGCCGCCTAGCCCGCCAGCTGCAAGAACAGGCGCAAGCAGTAGCTTTGCAGCAGGAGTTGGACCGCAAAGACCGGGAATTGGAGCGTCGCCGCCGGGTGCTGGAAGCCACCATTGCCAACTTACGCACCGAGTTCGAGTCGGTGGAAGAAGAGTTTCGGCAACTCAACAACCAAGAGCAAGATCGGCAGCAAGCTACGCCAAACGGGAAAGCGCCAGCCGCCTCCACCCCAACGCACACGTCCGCTCCGAAGTCCGCCGATCAGCAGCCTAACGCATAACCCTTCTATGGAAAATGACCTCATAACCGATCAGACCAACAAGGAGGACTATTGGGAACTGCGCCTGTACGTAGCCGGGCAAACCACGAAGTCGGTAGCCGCATTAGCCAACCTCAAAAAGTACTGCGAACAACACTTACAGGGCCGTTACCAACTCGAGGTGATTGATTTGCTGGTGAGCCCACAGCTTGCTGAAGGCGACCAGATTTTAGCTATTCCCACTTTGGTACGTAAAGTGCCCGTACCCATTCGCAAAATTATTGGTGACCTCTCCAACGAGGAACGGGTACTGGTAGGGTTAGACATTCGTCCGATCGGGGACAAAGCCAACCAGTAGTATATGGAGTCTGATGAAAGACAGCCTGAAAGCAGTGCCGAATATGTACTGTACCTCTACATCAGTGGTGCTACTCCCAACTCCACGCGAGCGGTGCGTAATATCAAGGAAATCTGTGATTTGTATTTGAAGGGGCGGCACGAACTCGTCATTGTTGATATTTACCAGCAGCCGGAATTGGCGCAGGGCGAACAACTTATTGGTATTCCAACCCTTATAAAGAAGCGCCCTGGCTTAGTACGCCGCTTGGTCGGCGACTTGTCGAATCGGCCGCGGGTGCTGGCGGCCCTTGGCCTGTCTGACGCGCTGCCTAGTTCACCTACCCATGGCTGAAACTGACCCGCCCACTCTGTCAGATCTAGCTCGCGAAAACGAGGACCTGCGTCATCGGCTACAGGAAGCGGAGGACCTCATCGATGCCGTACGAACGGGGTCTGTGGATGCATTGGCTATTCAAAGTCCTGAAGGGCCCCGCATCTTCACGCTGCAGGGCGCCGATGAAAGCTACCGCAACCTAATTGAGCAGATGAATGAGGGGGCTATGCTGCTCAATCAAGACGGGACTATCCTGTACTGCAATGCCTGTCTGGCCAGTTGGCTTGAGTGTGGGCTAGAACAGGTCATCGGTCATTCGTTTGCTAGCTTCTTGCCTGAAATGTTTCAAGGCTATTGGGCGACTTTGCTGGCGCAGGGGTGGGCTGGGCACGGCAAAGGGGAGGTGCCACTACAAACCCAAGATGGATCGTTGCGGCCTTTGTCCCTGTCGATGAAGGTCTTGACGTTTAATGATGCATCGGTGGTGGCTGCTATTGCTACCGATCTTTCGGCGCAGCGCGAAATCAGAACCATCAAGGCCTTGGTAACCAGACAGAACATGGTTATCGACCGCAAGAACGAAGAGCTACGAGTGCAGGAAAGCGCCCGCCTGATGATGGAGCAGGCTGCTGCCGAAGCCAACCGCATGCTGGAAGGGATTCCGCAAATAGCCTGGACGGCCGACCCCGAAGGCGTAACCACCTATTTCAACCGCCGCTGGTTTGACTACACCGGGCAGCGCGATGGGCCACCGTGGTTGTACCAATGGCAGTACTATCAGCACCCCGCCGACATTGAAGCCGCGGCGGCACGGTGGCAGGAGTGCTTGCTATCCGGTGAGATATTCGAGGTGGAGTTTCGCTTGCGCGACAGCGCTGGCAACTACCGCTGGATGCTTAGCCGGGCTTTACCGTCGCGCAACGAGCACGGCCACATCATCGAGTGGATTGGCACCTGCACCGACATTCACGAGCACAAGCTGGACTTGGAGCGTATTGATTTGGCGCAGCGGCAGCTCCAAGAAAACAACGCGCAGCTAACCCGCGCCAACGTGGACTTAGACAACTTCATTTATACGGCTTCCCACGATCTAAAAGCCCCCATCACCAACATCGAGGGGCTGCTAAACGCCTTGCTGTTGGAACTGCCTGATACCGGCGAAACGGTGCGCCCGATTATGAACATGATGCAGGATTCGGTGGACCGGTTCAAGCGCACCATCGAGCACCTGACGGCCATCACGAAGCTGCAAAAGGAAAACATTCAGCCTGAAGAGCGGACCGATTTGGCGCGGCTGGTTGAAGCAGTACGGCTAGACCTGTTGCCCCAGATTCAGGAATGTGATGCCCAGGTGGTGGTAGCTGTGCAGAACTTGCCGCCACTTTCGTTTGCGGAAAAAAACCTGCGCAGCATTGTTTACAACCTGCTGAGCAATGCCATCAAGTACCGTTCGCCTGAGCGCGTGCCGCAGGTGTTCATCCGCTGCCACCTGGCCGGAGAATACGCCGTGCTGAGCGTGGAGGACAACGGGCTGGGCATGCACCTGACCAACGAAACTCGTTTGTTTGGGATGTTCGAGCGGCTGCACGACCACGTGGAAGGCTCTGGCGTTGGGCTCTACATTGTCAAGAAAATAGTGGAAAACGCGGGAGGGCGAATCGAAGTAAAAAGTCAACTAGATGTGGGTTCTACGTTCACAGTATATCTAAAAAAATAACCGGGACACGAGGAAACAACCGGCCGGCGGCAACGGGCATTGATAAGCTCAACGCATTGACAGCGTAGCAGCTAGCCCCAGACCTTGTTTGCTTTCTCCGTGTCCGTTTCCGAGGTATTCATTACTGCTTTTTTTCTATGCAGAAGCTTAGTTGTGCGTTGTTGGTTGATGATGACAAGACTACCAATTACTTGAACCAGATGCTCTTGAAACGGCTCGACGTGGCTGAGAAGCTGCTGGTGGCACTCAACGGACAAGAAGCGTTGAACTTGCTGAAAATCCATTGCCACGAGGCAACGGAGGCCTGCCCGATGCTGATTTTTCTGGATGTGAAAATGCCAGTCATGAACGGCTTCGAGTTTCTGGAAATCTACGCCGAGTTGCCGCTAGCTCAGAAGCAAGCTATTGTTATCGTAGTGCTAACCACCTCCCTGCACCCCCAGGACGTAGGCCGCTTAGAGAAACTGCACATTGCGGGCTTCATCAACAAGCCCCTAACCAAAGAAAAGATAGACGACATCCTGCGCCAGCACTTCAACCGCCACCTGCCCACCAACTAGAAGTAGCTTCAAGCCCTATAGGTGTTAAAGGCTTTTGTACTTGGCTATTACACTTGCCCGGCGCGTATTCAGTCCATACACCGCTAGTTCTCACGCTGCCCGCGGAAACAACCCACAGAGTAGGCCAATAGCTGCTTGTTGGCGTTGCACCTTATTATGGCTTCGGTGTTACCATTGCCGCACACGCCAGGCTAGTGCTACCTCGAAGTAGGGGTAGAGCTGGTTGGTGGTGCGGGCAAGGTCGGCGGTTGTGTAGCTGGTCCCGACAAAAGCGCCAGTGCCTGGGCGGTAGCGATAGAGTGTACGTAACTGCTGCAGCCACAGGCTGGTAGAAAGCGCCAAGCTACCTGCCCGGCGCTCATACGCTATGTCGGGTCCTTGTTGGCGGGTAAGTGCCCGTAAGTAGATCAAGGAAGACCCGCCCGCATCCTGAAGCAATGCGGCCCGCCCTTGTGTGCGTTGCTCTAGAAAGCGGTAGCCCAAGCGCAAACTGTTGTTGGTTGGTTGGGATCGGCGGCCGCTCCAACTGTAGCGCATTCCTCCGTTAAGGTCGTGCGTGATGGTGGTATCGAGGGGGCTTTCCTTGAAAGCTGGCCAGCGAAGCAGGCCCACCCGGTTTTCTCGGCGAGAATAGTCGAGTGTAGCGAGTAGGCGCGGCCGCAGCTGATACGTAAGGTTTTGCTGCTGCTCTAGCACTCGGCTGGCTCGGTTGCGCAGTTGCTCACTGGCCCGGTCGCGCACCTGGTAGCTCACCCACAAGTGGTACGTGCTCCGGATGCTGAATTTGCCGGGAGCCCACGTAAAGCCTGGTTCCCAGTGCAGCAGGCGGTCGGTGTAATTTTCAGCACTCAGCGCTGCCCTGATAAACACAAATTGCCGGTACTCGCCCGCCACTGCTACGGTGGTCCGGAATGCGCCGCGCCAACGGCTGGTCCAGGTAAGCCGCATGGTGTGTTGGGCTTCGTCGCGGTCTTGCTGGTTGTCTTTGCTGGGAGCCGCCACCCGCAGCAGCTGAGCACTACTTGTGAGGGATAATACTTGGCGCGGCGCTGGCAGCCACGTAAGCTCTCCCTGCCACTGCGTGGTTTGCTCGTTGATGTCTCGGATTCGTTCCCGGGTTAAGGCTATTTCATAACGGCTGGGAGAAAGAAGCCGGTTGTTCTCCAGACGGTAAGCGCGGTTTCGTTCCCGATACCCAAACACCACCACCGCCTGAATCTTTTTGCTGCCGAGGCGCACTTCCTGGCGCGTGTCCAGCTCTCGCTGGCGGTAGCCTAGGTTTTGTAACGTGTCAGTTTCGGGCCCTAGCTGCCGGTAGCGAAACGCCCGGCTTGGCAGGGCCAACGAGTTATCGGAGCGAAACGAAATTTTGTCTGACACGCGGTACACCCAACTAGCCTGCCCGGCCAAGGTGTCGCTCTGAATACGCTGGACATTGCCTGGTACATAGTCTTCGGCCCGATGCGCCCGGTACGCGGCCCGTACGCTACCGTTGGAGTAGGCATCGAATGCGTGTTCATAATAGCCTTCGGTGACCAGACGCTGCCACACACGTGGGCCCAGTTGGGCCCGAGTTCCTAATAGCCGCACCGCCAACGGAGGCGCTGCACCACCTTTCACAAATAGTAGCGTCGAAAAATCCACACCGTAGGCTACACCAACGTCATTGCGGCCATTGCGTATGTCCTGCACCACTCCTCCAAACCCGACGTAGCGCATCACCGACAGCGAATCGGTGGGGCGCAGGCCAGCTACCCCGTGCTCGTACCCCAGACGCCCCACCCACAAGCCGGTGCGCGTGGCATTGGCGCGGCTTTGCTCGTAGCGTACAAACTGCCCGGTATGCCACCCTCCGCCAAGGTTGATGGTATGCAGGGCGTCGGCCGCGTAATCTTCTCGCACAAAAGGCGGCTCCCCACGCGAATCATAGATCCACTCGCTCTGTAGGCGGTAGCGTAGCTGCTGCCGCCCGGAGAGGCGCAAGTAGCCCAACAGGTTAGTTTGCTGAGCATACGTGCTGATGCCTACCCGCCGGGCACGGCTTGAAAGCAGAAGCAAAGAGTCGGGGGGAGGGACTACGGTGCGTGCAACTAGGGGCAGGTTGCCGGCGTCTACCAAGCTTTGGGCTATGCTTGGGGTTGCCAAGAAAAACAGCACCACAAGAGCCACATATGAGTTAAAAGTCAGCCACTGCCAGCCACTGCTTGCAAACTGGCTGTATGGCGATTTTAGGTGTTCTTTCCAGCCAGCAGCACTTACAGCAGTAGAGGTTACCTTCATAAGATGCAATTAGAGCGTCTGTATGGCTGACCAGTGTTAACAACCTAAAAAGCCGGCTGTTGGGTGAAGACAAGCAAGTTACTTCAGCGACTACTGCGGTGTGGCTGTCGAGTAGTTTCGGATATTAATCAAAATTAAACATCTAGGAGCAGTCGCTCTTATTACCTTTGTGTTCGCCTTGGCCCTTGCTCGAAACCTCGGGGGCCCGCTGAACGTCTTTTCAATTCCGCTTTATATTTTAGGCTCAGATTTCGAGAGAGCCATTGTTTTGCCATCCAGCTTATGAGAATCAGAAAGTTATTGCTGTTGGTGGGAATTGTGGGAGGAGCAGTAGGAAGTGTACAAGCACAGCATGCTATTTGGGCAGCCAAGGTTGTAGCCGTGTCTTCGCAGAAAGCGGAAGGTAAAGAAGACTTTTCGCCTGAAAAAGTATTAGGCCAGCCAAATGCTACTCCCCTGGGGCAAGTCAGCAATGAAGCATGGATTCCAAAGAAAGAAGGTGCTAACGAGTTTGTAGAAGTTCGCTTCGGGAAGTCCCTTATCGCCAAACAGGTGACGATAGTGGAGAATTTCAACCCGGGCTCTGTCTCGAAAATCGAGCTGGTGGACACCCGGGGACAAATCCACGAAGTATACAAAAACGATAGTCCTGGGCCCCTTCCAGAGCAGTTCAGGTCGTTGCAAGTCACGTTTGAGCCCGGTACCTACCGTACCATTGGTGTAATCGTGAGCATGAACACCAAAGCCGTGAATGGCGTGAACCAGATCGACGCCATCGGTATTGCCGACGTAGTGGAGACGATGGTGAAAAAGGAGTTCAAGGCCGAGGAAGACGGCGTGAAGTTTGACTCGGCTATGGTGAACTTGGGGCCTAATGTCAACTCGAAATACGTGGACACGCATCCCGTTATTTCTCCCGATGGCCGCATTTTGTTCTTTGCCCGGCAGGAAAGCCCCCAGAACGTAGGCGGCGCCAACGACGTGCAGGACGTGTGGTATTCAACGCAGGCAAACGCTAAAAATAAGTCCTGGAACCCTGCCAAGAACATTGGTGCTCCCATCAACACGCCTGGTCCGAATGGCTTAGCATCGGTTTCATCGGATGGCAATTCGGCCGTGCTCATCAACGTCTATAAAGAAGACGGCTCGTTGGACCCCAAAGGGTTGAGTTTGACCAAGCGCACCAAGACCGGGTGGAGCAAGCCGCAGAAGATTCTCATTGACGACTTCTACAACGACGACCCCGAAAACGTAGACTACTTCTTGGGCTCTTCCGGCAACGTGTTGCTGATGGCCGTTGAGCGCAAAGACGGCCAGGGTGCGCAGGATATCTACGTAACCCAGCGCAAGCCCGACGGCACCAGTTGGGGGCGCCCTATCAACTTAGGGCCCAGCATCAACACCAAAAAACCAGAATTCGCGCCCTTCTTAGCAGCCGACGGCAAAACCCTGTACTTCGCTTCGGAAGGACATGGCGGCTACGGCAAGAGCGACATTTTCTATTCCAAGCGCCTCGATAATACCTGGACCAACTGGACCAAGCCTCGCAACCTAGGGCCTAGTGTTAATTCTCCGGATTTCGACGCCTACTACGTGGTGTCTGCAGCTGGTGAGGAAGCCTATCTGGTTTCCACCCGTAACGGAACTGGTAACTCCAAGGACATCTTCCGCATCAACCTGACGCCCCAGTTCAAGCCCGAAGTGGTAACGCTGGTGCGGGGCCAAGTGCTGGACGCTGCCACCAAAAAGCCCGTAACGGCAACTATCCGCTACGAGAACCTGCTAACGGGCGAGGAAATAGGCGTGGCCGAAACCAGTCCGGTTGATGGTACTTACACCATTGTACTGCCTTCCGGCGTGCATTACGGCTACCGAGCTGAAGCGCAGAATTACCTAGCTGAGTCCGACAACTTGGACGTAACGGACCGCCAGAAGTACTCGGAAGTGAAGCAGGACCTATACCTGGTGCCCTTCGCAGTTGGCCAGACCATCAAGCTGAACAACATCTTCTTTTCGCAGAGCAAGTACTATCTGCGCGAAAATTCCTACCCCGAGCTGCAACGCCTCATCCGTACGCTGAAAGAATACAGCACCGTGGAAATCAGGATTGAGGGCCACACCGACAACCAAGGCGACCCAGCACTAAACCTCAAGCTAAGCCAAGACCGTGTGAATGAGGTAAAGAAATACTTGGTTTCGAAAGGTATCAGCAACACCCGCATCACTACCGAAGGTTTTGGCGACACCAAGCCTATAGCCAGCAACGACCAGGAGGAAACCCGCAAGCTCAACCGGCGCGTGGAATTCCGGATTACCAAGAAGTAGAGAAGCGCATCTTTTCACGCGAAGCAGCAAGGCCGGCCCCACATTGCGGGGGCCGGCCTTGCTGCTTTAATTTCACTGAGTAGAGGGTTCCCGGAGTACAGGCAGCTTGTTTGCCACTTGCGCAGCTTTCCGCCGCTGCTCCCGCGTTGGTTTGGGCACCGAATACAGCTGCGGCTTGTCATTCTCGAAAGTTGTCAACGAGTCCTGATAAAACTGCAGGAAATCAGGTACGCTGCTATGGCCAGGATAGGGCGCGTAGAAGTGTCCTTCGTGCGCATTGCGCCATACCATGAGATAAGCTATTTGGCTGGCCTTGGTACTGCTCTTGAGTTGCTGTAGCAGGTTGGCGGAAAACCAAGTAGGGTTGGTGATTTTTTCCAGCCCCGTTTCCGTCAAGGCTGCCACCTTTCCTCGGGCTTGCGCTTCTGTTACTAGCGTATCGAGGGTGAGTACGCCTTTGTTGGGAGTGCTCACCACATTGAAATCCCAGTAGTTGTCGTGGCCTAGCACATCCACGAATGCGTCGCCGGGGTAGCGTTCAAAATAGGTGGCTGAGGTGGGTACTCGGTCGGGGGAGTAGGCGTAGAGCAGGTTGTGCACCTTCTTTTTGTCGCGCAAGTACTGAACCGTAAACTGCCACAGCTGCACAAACTCCTGCTGGCTACAGTGGCGCTTGCCCCACCAAAACCACGAACCGGTGTGCTCGTGCAACGGGCGGAATATGACAGGTACTAACGTGCCATCTTTGGCTTTCAAGTGCCGAAAATAAGCGGCAATAACGTCCAGGCTGCGCGTATACGCAGCATGTTGCTCACCACCAGGCAAGATGGCGGCCACTGCGGCAGTGGTGTCGTAGAAATTCTTACCCGTCACGAAGTTGTGCATGTGCCAACAAAACGTGTTCAGCCCGCCCCGCTCGTAGGCTTGCAGGACTAATTGACGGTTGCGCTCTAGCGCCTCGTTGCCTGCGCTGTTGCCTTGTAGGGAAGCGCGTACGAGGTCCGCTACGTCCCAACCATACACCGCCGGATTAGAGCCACATACACTCTTAACATCACTGCGGTTGGGCTCATCCTTCCAGCCGATACCATACTGCGTGACATCCTGCTGCCCAAACAAAATGCCGTTTGAGGTTGGGTGTTGCAGGTTGTAGAAAAGCGCCTTGGTTTGGTACGTCGCCTTGGGGTCGGTGATTTGGATGGGGTAGCGAAAGGTTCGTCCCATGCGGATACTACCACAGCCGCACAACCAAGTGGTGGCTACCAGTAGCAAAAGCGACACTAGTTTCAAGTTCATAGAGCTGTAGTATTAGATAGTCGGCCCCAGGGTTAGTGTGGGTGAGACGTCTATAGGACCAACAAAGCTCTAAAATAGCTAAATCGATTTAGCCGTGCACGTATGAATAACGAGATACTATTTTTTTTGTATAAGGATAGCGCCGTTAAATTAGGTTGTAAGCAGTGAGTTAGCTCAGCCGGGTTTCGTCGCGGCCGGGCTTGGAACTGCTGCTTTGGTTGCTAGGGTTGGCAATAGAGTCACGCATGTCGGTATCGGCCTGTACGTTGCGCATTTTGTAGTAGTCCATGATGCCCAAATTGCCGGAGCGGAAGGCTTCGGCCATAGCTTTGGGAATTTCGGCTTCGGCTTCTACTACGCGAGCCTTGGCTTCTTGTGTTTTGGCTCGGTTCTCCTGCTCTATAGCCACTGCCATGGCGCGCCGTTCCTCGGCTTTAGCTTCCGCCACCTTTAGGTCAGCAGTGGCTTGGTCGATTTGGAGCTTAGCCCCGATGTTTTCTCCGATATCAATATCCGCAATATCAATAGAGAGAATTTCAAAAGCGGTGCCTGCATCCAAGCCTTTGCTTAAAACCAGCTTCGATATTTTGTCGGGGTTCTCGAGCACCTCTTTGTGGGATTTCGAGGAGCCTATGCTAGTAACGATACCTTCGCCAACACGAGCTAAGATGGTTTCCTCACCGGCACCTCCTACCAACTGCGTAATGTTGGCCCGCACTGTGATACGCGCTTTGGCAATTAGCTGAATGCCATCCTGCGCCACCGCGGCCACGTTGGGGGTGTTGATTACTTTCGGATTTACACTCGTCGTAACAGCCTCGAACACGTCACGGCCTGCGAGGTCGATGGCAGTGGCTTGCTTGAAGGTGAGTGGGATGTTTGCCTTATCAGCCGAAATCAATGCTTTGATAACGCTCGGAATGTTGCCGCCCGCTAGGTAGTGGGTTTCTAAGTCGTTGGCGGTTAGCTCCAAGCCGGCTTTGGTGCTGGTAATCATGGAGTTGACAATCAATGATGGAGGAACCTTCCGAACCCGCATGAATGCCAGTTGAAACAAACTCACCTTCACTCCTGAAAACAGCGCCGTTATCCAGAGGCTGATAGGGAAGAAATACAGAAAGACCAAAAGAACAATGGCCCCAACAATCAGCGGGAAGATGGGAAAGTTCATCGTTTGCGAGTAGGCTCGTTCAGTTAGTGAAAAGCGTTGGGCGAAGCGCTAATGTAGGGTACCCAAAGGGAAGGCTATCAGGCCCACACAAGTGGGGTGTTCCAGGGCGGCGTAAGCGAAGTACAGAGACAGTAGTCTTTATACAACACTTTCCACCACAATTCGATTTTGCTCGATGCGCAGCACCCGAACTTCGGTGCCGGCTGGTACATATTCGCCGCGCGTGGTTACTTCCCGCCGGTTATCCTCGAACAGTACCGTACCCGCTGGCCGTAGAGCCGACAGCGTGCGGCCGGTGGTTCCGGGTAGGACGTCTGGTAGCCGTGCATCCCGCACATGAGAGGTGTTGACGTTGTTGAGTGCTACCCGGCTTATATTTTTCGGTCGCAAGCCAATATACACTAGTACCGCTGTGGCCGCCAACGAGGTTATGAGTAGAACATGACCGGTGCCAGAGCCTAGGTCGCGGTAGCCAAACCAAACACCGGCTGCCAGCAGAGCAAAGCCGATGAGGCCCACCACCGTAGTGCCCGGAATGAAGATAACCTCAACCACCAGAAATAGCAGGCCGAAGAGCAAGAGCAAGGCAATTGTAAGCCAGTCCATAGGCAGTGGTAAGCGGGTCCACACAAGCAGTTCCATAGCAATAGGTGGTTGGAAGTGAAAAGATACGCAGAAAGATGGCGCTGAACATGCTGATATGTAAGTGCAATAGCTAGTAAGAGCGAAAGCTGGTCGGCTTTCAGCTATTGCTAATCGAGAAGAAATATTCCGGTAGCTCCGCTGACTTTCATTCTTGTGGTGCGTAGGCAAGCCTATGATGAAGCAACGTGAAGTAACCGACCAACATTCCACCACCTGGACGTGTGTGCAAGCCTATGCGGGGGTGGAAAGCAGTGCCGCTACCGAGGCCACAAAGCGTAGCGAAACCGAAGCCGGCGATGTGCCAGTTGTGTGCACGCCAAGTGGGGGAGCCCAAACTGTGCGCCTGGAACTGAGCAAAGGCTGGTTTGATACCTTGTCCGACGAGGAGCTGACCAACGCTATTGCAGCCGCTCAGGGAAACTGATTATTGCAAAAAGCCCCGCTACAGCTAGTGTAGCGGGGATTTTCTTGTGTATGGGCGCCAGTGAGGCCTAGTAAGCTCGGGCGAAATACACGCGCCGCTTCGACGGCTTGCCCGTTAGCATATCCACACCATCCTCGTCGGGCTCGGCAAGGGCCATGCAGCGGATAGTGGCTTTGGTTTCTTCTTTGATGCGCTCCTCGGTTTCGGAAGTTCCGTCCCAGTGCGCCACTACAAAGCCACCTTCGCCTTCCAGCGCCTGCTTGAATTCTTCGTAAGTGTCAACGCGGTGGGTATGGGTTTCGCGGAACTTGTGCGCCTTCCGGTAGATGCTCGCTTGAATATCGTCCAGCAAGGCGGCCACGTTGTTTACGATGTCGGCCAGCGGCATATTCATTTTCTCCTTGGTGTCGCGGCGGGCTACTTCTACTGTGCCAGCGTCCAGGTCGCGCATACCAACGGCCAGGCGTACGGGCACGCCTTTCAGCTCCCACTCCGCAAACTTGAAGCCGGGGCGCTCGGTGTCTCGGTCGTCGATTTTCACTGAAATGCCGCGCTCAATCAAGCCCATTTGCATGGGCCGGATGCGCTCCAGCAATTCATCGAGTTGGCCGGTTTTGTAGATAGGCACAATGACCACTTGGATAGGAGCCAACTTGGGCGGCAGCACTAGGCCTTCATCGTCGGAGTGCGCCATCACGAGGGCCCCCATCAGGCGGGTACTTACGCCCCAACTGGTACCCCAAACGTGTTCGAGTCCGCCTTCTTTGTTGGCAAACTGCACATCAAAAGCTTTGGCGAAGTTTTGACCCAAGAAGTGGGAGGTGCCCGCCTGCAAGGCTTTGCCGTCCTGCATCAAGCCTTCGATGCAATATGTGTCTTCGGCCCCAGCAAACCGCTCGTTTTCGGTTTTCACTCCTTTCACCACGGGCAGCGCCATCCATTCCTCTGCAAACTGCGCGTACACTTCCAGCATTTGGCGGGTTTCGGCTACGGCCTCTTCGGCGGTGGCGTGGGCCGTGTGGCCTTCCTGCCACAGGAATTCGGCAGTGCGCAAAAACAAGCGGGTCCGCATTTCCCAGCGCACAACGTTCGCCCACTGGTTGATGAGCAACGGTAGGTCGCGGTAGCTTTGGATCCAGTTTTTGTAGGTGCTCCAGATAATGGCTTCTGAGGTAGGACGTACCACCAATTCTTCTTCCAGCTTGGCGTTGGGGTCAACGCGCAGCTTGCCTGGATTGTCGGGGTCGGTTTGGAGGCGGTAGTGTGTCACAACGGCGCACTCCTTGGCAAATCCCTCTGCGTTTTTTTCCTCGGCTTCAAACAAGCTTTTGGGCACAAAAAGCGGGAAGTACGCGTTCTGATGGCCCGTGCGTTTGAACATGTCGTCGAGGGTGCGCTGCATCTTCTCCCAGATGGCGTAACCATAGGGTTTGATGACCATGCAGCCGCGCACTGCGGAGTTTTCGGCAAGGCCTGCGCGCTTCACCAACTCATTGTACCACAGGGAATAATCTTCACTCCGTTTGGGCAAACCTTTGCTCATGTTTTCAGGTATCTTTGGTCAGATGGAAAAGTTCCGGTTTGGCCTAAAATTTGTCATATCCAAAACGGCACCGTTTCGCCACCAAATTACGTTATAAATAAACTGAAGCCTGACCTTATAGAATGTTTGCTACCCCAAACAACCTTTCGTCGCTTCACTTGCTCTTTACTTCGCCAGCCTTCCTTTTCACGCAAGCAGCCATGAAAAATTTCCTCCCTTCCCTATTGCCCGCCTTGGCCCTGCTTACACTGGGTGGTTGTGCTGGTACTAGCGCCCTCACTACTACGGAGAGTGACGGCGTATATTATTCCTCTAAGGACCGTACCACGCAGAATGCGCGAGCTGCAGTAGCTACCACTGCGCCCGCCGAGGTGCAGTCAGATGATGAGATATCAAATCCTGATTATACGGCGGAAGGCCAGCGAAGCTCTTCTACCGTTACGGAGTCAACTGAATACTACGACGATGACTATGCGTACTCTTCTCGCATTCGTCGGTTTCATCAGCCCTACTACCGTGGATTCGGCTACGGCTACAACGACTTTGTGTATAATGACCCCTTCTGGTATGGTGGCTCATCGTACTACGGCAGTGGTTTCTACGACCCATTCTATGGCCCAGCCTACGGGTACGGCGGCTTAGGCGGAAGCTTTGTTAATATCAACATTGGCTTTGGTAACCCTTGGGGCTGGGGCTACAACCCATGGCGCTACGGACGCGGCTATGGCCTCTACGACAGCTATTATGGCGGAGGCTATGGTGGCTATGGCTACAACAACTACTACAACATCAACAACTATTACGGTGGCGGTGTAGGCACTGTGCGCAACGTGCGTTATGGCGCTCGTACTAGCCGTAGCGGAGAAGCTGGCACCGCGGGCCGTACGGGCACTAGCATCGGTACTGGTAATGTTACTGGCTCCCGGAGCCGTGGCGCACTCGGTGGAGTTGCAGAGCCTACCGGTGGCCGCGCTGCAACGGGTGGCCTGACGGAATCTACTACACTACCATCGAATGGTAGAGGTCGGTCGCGCACTATCCAAGGTGGTACTGCAAACGAGGGGAATCCAGGTGTTATATCACAGCAGCCTACTGATGAAGGCCAGCGTGGATACCGGACAGCCGTAGATAATGCCGGCAACAACATACCACAGCCATCTTCTTACGGTACTCGCAGCCGTCAGCGGGTGGCCGAACGTATTGGAGCCGGTACCGATGCCGCTGCCCAGCCACAGTATTCGCAGCCGCGTCGCAGCCGTTTCAGTGAGTTGAATACCAACCAGAGCGGTGGTGGTCAGACGGCAGACCAGCCAACTCGTCGTCAGCGCACCTACGAGACGCCACAAAGTTCGGAAAGTCCGCAGCGTGCCTATACGCCACAGCGTACTTACGAAGCACCGCAGCGCACCTATGAGGCCCCACAACGTTCTTACGAATCGCCTTCGCGTAGCTCGTCTCCTTCTATGGGTGGCGGTGGCAATAGCGGCGGTGGTGACGGTGGTGGTGGCGGCCGTGGCCGTGGTCGTAACTAATACGCTTGCTGTTCGGAACCTGATTTGTGACGGGCCATCAGTGGCCGCCTTCTCTTCTCCCTAAAATGAAAAACTTGAAATACTGGCTTGCTGTGGCTCTATTGAGCCCAGCCAGCTACACCTATGCCCAATATGAAGTGGATGCCCTGCGCTTTTCGCAGACTCAACCATCCGGCACTGCCCGCTCGCTAGGAGTAGCAGGGGCTAACGTAGCTGTAGGAGCCGACTTAGGCAACTTGGTTACCAACCCCGCAGGACTTGGTCTATATCAGCGTTCGGAATTTAGCTTAACACCAGGATTTGGTGTTGGAAACACGAATAGCCGAGCATTTGGTAACACCACCACTGATGGCCGCAATAGCCTGCATATAGCTAGTCTAGGCGCTGCTTTCACGAGCCGTCGGCCTGATGGTGATACAAATCCGTGGCGAGGTGGCACGTGGGCTGTTGGCTTGAACCGTATCGATGATTTCAATCAAAGCTTCAGCTACCGAGGAACCCCTGGGCTCGATAGAGACCTTTTTGCTTATCTCGGACGTAACCCAACCGAGTCTGAATTAACAGGCTTGGATGACTTAGCCTATGAGGCATTTGTAACAGAGCGCGATAATCAGGGCACTTATATCCCCGAAGATTACGAAGATACCGGCCCGCTCAACCAGACCGAAACTGTGCTGACAACCGGTTCTAAAACCCAGTTTGACTTGGGCTACGGTGCTAACTACCGTGACCGACTTTATATAGGCGGAGCTATCGGCATTGTCAGTACTCGTTTCAACTCTACCAGTACTTTAACTGCCACCGATCCGACACCTGTCAGCAACGCTCCGGGTACGTCTTTTGGTAGCCTCACATATCGTGAAACCTTGGAAACGCGCGGAGCAGGTATTAATGCCCGTATTGGAGCCATTTATCGGGTAAATGACGCGGTGCGATTAGGGGCGTCTGTGCAAACGCCAACGCTATCTACGCTGTCCGAAACGTACACCGAGTCTCTGAACGCCATATACGACAAACCGATTGAAGTGGAAGGCAAAACGTACAACTCGGGTGATGCTACTGCTGACGTCGGGGAGTTTAATTACGCACTAACTTCACCATTTCGCGCGTCGGGAGGTGCTGCGGTTGTGGTAGGCAAGCATGGTTTTTTAAGTGGCGATGTAGAGTACGTGAACTACAGTCAAGCCCGCCTAAGCGAGGACAACACCAATGACCCCAGCGGTGCTAATTCCCGCAACTTCGGCCCCGACAACGATGCTATTCGCGACCTATACCAGTCAGCAGTGAACCTACGGCTAGGAGGGGAACTGCGCTTCGACATCTTCCGGGTGCGCGCTGGCTTTGCTCGCTACGGTGACCCATACAAAGACAGTAGCCGCGACCGGACTCAGAATTACTACACGGGTGGTGTAGGCCTGCGTCAGAACAATTTTTATCTCGACCTGGCAGGGGTATACGGGACTTCCAACCGGTTCTACAACCCCTATATATTGCCCAACGACCCTCAAAACACGCCCGAAGTTGTAGTGGATGCCACTCGCTTCACCACCACTATCACCGCTGGTTTTCTGTTCTAGCCGCTGCTAGATAGTAACTCCGGCTGTGCTGTAAATAGAAGCGCCCATCTCCTGTCTGGAGGTGGGCGCTTTGCTGTTAACGACGCTGTGCTGCTATCAGGTGTGCTGTGTTATTTGAGTATGCGCACTTGCATTCGGATAGCGGGTAGAGGTGCCGTAGGAAAAGATTGAATGAAGATAAGTCCGACCTTTGGGTTAGGGGCTGCGGTACGAAAGGCAATGACTCGGTTGGCTGCCCCTCGGATTTGCAACGCGCTGGTACGAGTACTAGGAGTGGTCTGAATACCAGCTTCAAACGCCCTTGTTATCAGTTCCGGAGTATCAGCTCGGCTAAAGCCAGTGCTATCAAGGCTGGTACTGCGCAACTCCGTAACACGGCGATTCAGCCAATTACCGGCATTCAGCAAGGAGTTGTTCAGGCCCAGAAGATTATCATTCAGTGCGGCCAACGCCCGACCACCATCGCGTAACGGCAGATAAGCTACATCAATCAAGGCTTGATTAGGAGGTTGTTGCCGCAAGGCGAAAGGAGCGAAAGCCAGCCCAGACCGCAGCGACAAGTAGCTGCGAGAGTCGGGGGTTAATGGCGCTGGCAGCAGAATAGTGTAACTATGATAAGCCAGCCGTAGCGAGTCATTATTGCGGAGTGTCAAACGGAAGCTGCGGCTGTTTTTTTTGCCGTTAATATCCTCTGCCGTAAAAACCCAATCCTCCTGTCCTGAGGTAGTGCGGGTGCCTGCCCGAAATTGAAATGCTACTGCTTGCGCCTGAGGCCCCGTGAGCAGCGAGTCTAGAAATACAATAGATGCAGGCTGTTTCGGAATACTATCACGATTATAACCAACGGCGGGATACGCATACGGATAGAGCCCAGGTAGGTAATTTACAGTAATACTCAACCGCTTCAGGGGTGCTTCTGTGCCGTCTCGAGTATCGACGAAGACGCGCGTAGTAAATGTATCGCCAGGAATGCTGCTTACACGGCTAAAGGAAAGAAATCGGTTGCCCCCCACCAAATCAATGCGAGGGCCAGACTCAGGGTCAGGATTGCAGGATGTCAGCAGGGCGGAAGCTAACAGAAGCAGAAACAAATAAAGGCGCATAGTAGCAGCAAAGGTCGGAATTTAAGGCTGGGCCCCATCGGACTTTGCAAACAAAGTCGCGCTATGCAAGTGCAATGGAGGTTCATAGGAAGTCTTGCCTATCGACAAGAAGTCGGGAGGTAGTGCATTGTCTTTGCTTAACGATAATGTTGCGCATCCATTTTCTTCACCAAGCAGGAAATTTCAACCCAGACATTGGAGAGGAGTAGCTTATGCCATATTACCTGGAATATATGATCTGTCGACTCCGTTGGTGTTGACACATAAGCTGAATGTGGCAATAGAATGCTCTTTACAGAACTGCGGATGCTGCTTGGAAACGGTAGGAATTTGATGCTGAATATGGCTTGAGTGTAGTTTTCAATAAATAATTATAGGATTGATGCAAGAAGCGCATGGACCTTCTAAAAATTTGCCGTAGTTCGCGGTATGGTCGTGTTTCGGACGTTTTTTCTGCCTGCTCTTAGTGTTGGTTTGCTACTTATCAGCGGCTGCCAACCCGATAAGCCCACCCGTACGGAGCAAGCCGCTCCTGCTCTTGCTGATATACTCAACCTAGATTCGTTGGCTGAACCAGTGGGAACCGCGGACACAACACCCGTGCGGCGCGACTGGCACCGTCTTACTAAGCCTACCAATCCGCGCGCGCCGCTTGTTGTCTATCGGAGCACCCAGCGAATACCAACCGGGCTTGTTGCCTCCACTCCGCCCGGTGAAGCCACGCTGTTTGATGTAACCCGCAAAGCCAGTGAATACTTTCAGATTGACCCTACCAAAGCCGCGGAAGTACGTGGCCGGGCAGGTACCGTCCTACGCCTGGCAGCCCAAACCCTAGTAGATGCCAACCAGCGCCCAGCTACCGGTCCGGTGTGGGTGGAGCTGAAAGAGTGCTACACCGCAGCCGAAATGGTGCTAACCGACCTCGCAACGCTTACAACCAACAACGAACCACTACAAAGCAGTGGCATGGTACTCGTACGGGCTACTGCTGCGGGGCAGCCTCTGCAACTAGTTGCCGGCAAAACCATGCGCCTGGAAATGCCTGCTTCCAAAGGCCATTTGCTTACTGGTATGGAGCTATACTATGGGCAGGGCGCCGCACCCGTGCGGTGGGTGGCTGCTCCCAAGGCAGCGGCTGTTGCTGCCACCGAAACCATTTTCACGGATGCCCAACCGATGCCAGCTTACGGCCGCGGACCAGCCGACATCAACCAGCTCGTTCGGTATCCTCGGGAGGCGATGGTAAGCCAGGTACAGGGGGTGGTGTTTGCCTCGTTTGTGGTTGATGAAAGCGGACGAGTGCAAAAGCCCGTGATTCTGCGAGGTATCGGGCATGGCTGCGACGAGGAAGTGTTGCGGGTGTTGCGCCAAACCTCGGGGCACTGGACGCCGGGGCAGCGAAATGGCGAATTCGTGAAGGTGAAGATGGTGCTGCCTATCCGCTTCTCTTTCAAGCCCGGCCAGCTTAGTTTTGACAGCAGCCAGGTTAGCCTTACGGCTAGCACTGAGCCCACATCCGAACCGGCAATTTCTGAACCCGCACCCGACGCACCCCCCACTGACCGGTATGTGTTCAACTGTTCACAGCTGGGCTGGCTGAACATAGATCGGCCTTTGAATAGCGGTACGGCCATGCTAGTAGCTTCTACTACTCCGGATCAAGCAACCACAGTGCGGCTGCTATTGCCAGGCACCACCCCAAGTGTGCTAACGGGTAAGGCAACGGACGACGGTTTTCAATTCGAAAATCTGCCAGCTGGCCGCCGTGCAGTGCTAGTGGGTTTGCGCTATCAGGGTAGCGTGCCTTACCTGGCCTGGCAGGAAACCACTACCGGCCAGGCATCTACTGCTCCCTTGGAGTTCCGCGAAACCACGCTAGAGGAATTAGAGCGGCGGCTGGACCGGCTTTAGCAGAAACGCTACGTGAAGCAGCCAGATACGAGGAGCCGAACGAGTGTTTTTTGTTAGAGCTTCACCGTAATACTCTGGGGTTCTGTAAAGAAACGAAGTGCTTCCACCCCCCCTTCACGGCCAACGCCAGAATTCTTCATGCCACCAAATGGCGTGCGCAAGTCTCGGTGCAGCCAGGTATTCACCCATACAATGCCAGCTTGCAGCGCGTGTGCCACGCGGTGCGCTTTGTTTAGATCTTTGGTCCAGATAGTGGCTGCCAATCCGTATTCGGAACTGTTGGCCCAGTGCAGCGCGTCGTCTTCCGTATCGAAAGGCGTGAGGGTGACTACAGGGCCGAATATCTCCTCCTGATTGACGCGGCAAGTAGGAGCCAAGCCCTCAAAAACAGTAGGTTGCAGAAAGTAGCCAGTGGCACAGCGACCTTGCAGCCGCACCTGCTGCCCGCCGGCCAACAAGGTGCCGCCTTCTTCGTGCGCCAGCGCTATGTAGCCTAGTACTTTCTGCAGGTGAGCTTCACTGACCAATGCTCCTTGCCGAGTGCTGGCATCTAATGGGTCTCCCACAGTAAGGCTCGCCACACCTTCCAGGAATTGCGCTTTAAACTGCTCGTAGATAGCTCTTTCAATAAAGATGCGCGCCCCACACAAGCAAATCTGGCCCTGGTTAGAGAAGCTGCTACGAAGACTGGTTTGCACTGCTTCTGCCAGGTCGCAGTCGGCAAAGATGATGTTCGGGTTCTTGCCGCCCAGTTCCAGAGAGAGTTTCTTGAACAGCGGCGCTGCCGTACGGGCAATATGCGCACCGGTAGCCGTGCCGCCAGTGAAGCTAATGCCTTTGATGCCAGGATGCTCAACTAGGGCTTGGCCTACCTCAGGCCCAGTACCATGCACAATGTTGAGTACGCCCGCTGGCAATCCAGCTTCTATGCACAGCTCACTTAGCAGAAATGCAGTGTAGGGCGTGATTTCCGAGGGCTTGGCTACCACGCAGCAGCCCGCAGCCAAGGCCGGGGCTATCTTCCACGTAAACAAGTACAGCGGTAAGTTCCAGGGAGAGATGCACCCAACTACGCCCAGCGGGTGGCGCACCGTATAGTTAAGCGCTACGCCTTCCTGAAAATGTGTTTCCGATGCAAAATGTTGAGCGGCGGTACCAAAAAAAGCAAAGTTGCTGGCTGCCCGCGGAATATCCACACTACGCGCTAAACTCACCGGTTTGCCGTTGTCGAGGCTCTCAGCCTGTGCCAGCCTTTCTAGATCCCGATCAAGTAGTTCGGCAATACGAACCAGCAGACGGCCCCGTTCCTCTGCGGGCATTCTACGCCATGTGGGCAAAGCTGCTTCTGCCGCCACCACTGCCTGCTCCACGTCAACAGCCGACGAGGCTGGGACCTGGGAGTACACCAAACCAGTAGCCGGCTCAGTAGTAGGAAGGTAGCGGCCGGCAGTTGGCGGCACCAACCGACCGTTGATATAGTTTGCGAGTTGAAGCACAGCGTAAATAAGCCTTAATGACCTACAGCAAGGTAAAGAAGCTGCGCGTATTCCCTCTATAAGCCGTCCTTACTCAAGCTGCCACACCTTGCAATTACTCCGATTTGTTTGTCTCAACTTGCTGGTTGGTACACGGATAGTGCGTGGTATTATCGGCCTAGTGCCTAGTACACAAATGCATAGCAGCTACCTGCTTATTGGAGTTCCTTGGTTGGCTGCTGTGTTTTTCGGGTGATGTTGGTGTCCGAGATGATATAGAGCGGGCGTTGGCGCACATTGGCAGAAAGCCGGGAAATATATTCTCCAATAATACCTACCGCAATAAGTTGTACGCCGCCCAAAAACAGGATGCTGGTCATCAAAGACGGCCATCCGGGCTCGTATTCTTTGGTTACGAAACGTGAATACAAGGTGTACAGCAGCACCAAGAAAGCCACTCCTGATACAATGAATCCGCTGATGGTGGCGGCTTTGAGAGGCGCGTCTGAAAAGGCAGTAATCCCGTCCAGTGCCAGCTTGATCATTTTGCTGTAGGTATAGCCGGTTTCGCCACCTGCTCGCTCCGCGCGGTCATACTCAACGTACGTTTGCCGGTAGCCGATCCAGGAAATCTGGCCCCGAATGAACTTGCTTTGCTCGGGCATTAGCTTCAGGGCATCTACCACTTTGCGAGAAATAATACGAAAATCACCGGTATCCACCGGGATAGAAATATTAGTGATGCGGGCAAGGATGCGGTAGAAAAGCTTGGCCGTGAATTTCTTGGCAACACTTTCTCCCTGTCGGGTCCGGCGCTTAGCATACACTACCTCATGCCCCTGTTGCAGTTTCTGGTAGAGCGGCACAATCAACTCTGGGGGGTCCTGTAAGTCGGCATCGATAATCACTACTGCTTCGCCTACCGATAAGTCAAGCCCGGCCGTCACGGCAATCTGGTGACCAAAGTTGCGGCTGAAATCTATGTATCGTACCCGCTCATCATGTGACGCCAGTTCCTGCACCAAAGCCAATGAGCGGTCCTTCGATCCATCATTGACAAAGATGAACTCATAGCGTAAGTGCATTGGACCGACAACCCCGCATAGCCGCTCATAAAGCGCCCGGATATTATCCTCTTCGTTGTAGATAGGAATGACAATGGAAAGATCCATAGGACGGGACAACGGTAAGTGAGAACTTTGAGCGGATTCTTGTTGAGAGGTTAAAACGGAGCGTAGATAACAAAGCACACGCCGTTTTTAACTTAAGATGAAATTGCCAAGTAACCTTCACCAAAGCTTGCCTAGTAC
Source organism: Hymenobacter tibetensis (assembly GCF_022827545.1). Classification (NCBI taxonomy): domain Bacteria; kingdom Pseudomonadati; phylum Bacteroidota; class Cytophagia; order Cytophagales; family Hymenobacteraceae; genus Hymenobacter; species Hymenobacter tibetensis. The sequence continues at coordinate 5,345,548 of NZ_CP094669.1, read as the reverse complement.
AAGCTGCCGGGTAGTGCTAAGTACGACATTCGTATAAAGGGCTCAGTACAACAATGCGGACTAAGACAACCTTGACGTTAGATGAGTAGTTACTTTTATGGCCTTGCCAATGAGAAATCTAACGTTTGCGGCCTAACGCAAATACACTGACTCCCACCGGAAATGAACCATATTTTAGAAACGTATTCTCGGTCTTCAGCAACCTACTAAACAGGCTATTAAGCCAGCCAGGAAACTGTTGCAAATCACCAGTGTCCGCAGTATCGCTGACGGGGCGGGAGTACACTCGTTTGGCTAGGCGCACCACTGAAGCAGGAAAAAACAGTGTGGAGTTCCAGTAGGAAGAACGCTCTACTTCCAAATCAGCTTGTTGTAAGACCCGCCGCAGGTGAGCTGCTGTGTAACGACGGTAATGATGATTGACTTCGTCGTGGTGCGTCCACAGCATTTGAAAGGCCGGTACGAATACCAGCATACGGCCACCCGGCCGGAGTACGCGCGTCCATTCGCGCACTGCCAATTCTTCGTCTTCAATATGCTCCAGCACATCTGAAGCCAACACAAAATCAAAGGAGGCGTCTGCAAAATCGAGTTTTGCTCCGTCCATCACCGACACATTCGGAACGCCACGCTGCTTGGCTAATGCAATGGCATTCTCGCTAATGTCAATGCCTGTTAAACTGGTGTAACCGTCGGTGTGCAAAATTTGCTGTAGGGGTCCTGCTGAGCAGCCAATTTCCAAAATGTCGGCTTGAAGAGGCACTTGCATGCGGTGGATCAGCTTGCGTATAGCATCACGGCGACCAGCAAACCACCAATGTTGTTCTTCCAGTTGATGATACTTTTGCTCGTAAGCCAGATCCATGGGGTGGTGTGAGAATGCGAAGAAGAAATGCGCGTAATGCTTAGTGAAAGTGAATGATGGTGCACACAGTATGTATCTGCCTTGCAAGAAGTTAAGCTAGTGTATATAGGGCAAAGTGACAACGAAGAGGAGTAAGCGTAGCTTGATTCGCTAAAGTGGGCACACATAAGATTCCCAGCCATCAGCTACACAAAAGTACTGACTACGGCCCAAAGCTTCAGGATACAACAAACGCTACGTTTCGTTAGCGGCTATTTGCTCTCATGTGCATTGCATGCAACACAGAAATAGGTCAGAGACTAGCTTTAATTACCTAGTTTTGCGGGTAACTCTTACACCATCTTATCTGCTTTGCATTTAAGCTCTGTTATTGTCGCTAGTAAAAAAAACTGTGCTGAATTATTTTTAATCACGAATCTATGGCTATCGAGCAGACCGTGTCGCAAGTCGTGTTTGGGCGTAGCGGCTGAGCTTGGTTGACATGACGTTATTGTGGTGGAGATTGTGATTCTATACTTATGAGGGCATGTTGCTGCGTCAGAATAGTATTCTGATAGAAAGTAGATTCTACAGGGAGAAGGTGAGAAGAGGCTTTGAAATGATAAAAGAATTCGCAGATCTGTTGAGTTGGCAATTTATTCCCAACACATTATGCCGACGAGCCTGTGTGTGCCGACGAGGTTCAGTAACCGAATCTTCATATATGGTGCCACCCAATAGGTAGTACTTTCACTATGCTCACAACCCTACAGTCACAGTATTAACCTTACTACCTTTCTTACTTTCACTCAATGAAACGTTTACTTTTTAGCCTGTCTATTATTGTACTAGCTGGGTGCGGCAGTCAAGACAAAGTCGATCAAAACACACTAATGGCTAGTGATTTTGAGTCGATACAAGGTTGGTTGCCAGATCTTCAGAATCCTACTCTAACTCGTGACAAAGCGCATTCTGGCAAATACTCCATTAAGATAGATCCTACTTACGAGTACAGTCTCACTTATCGGGCAAACCTAGGGCAACTGAGTTCTGCTCGTGTCAAAAAAATGAAGATTAGTGCTTGGGTATTCGTACCTAACGCTCAGGCGCAGGCAGCATTAGTTACTACCATTGATGGGGCCGAGGCCAATGGCCAGCCGTTGCTATGGGAGGCAGCGAATATGAGCGAGTCCGTTCGTGGTCAATTCAACAAATGGGTGGAAATAACCAAGGAAATAGTAGTGCCGGCAGAGGCTACCTATACTAGTAGAATTTCTATCTACCTGTGGCGTTCCGGAAGCGTATCAGCTCCCGTGTACTTGGATGATCTAGCAGTTCAACTAGTACCTTAAGCAGTTCTGAGCTAATTAGCCTTTTAAATACTGCTTCGCAATAAATCAGCCGCAATAGGAGCTTGTGTAGTTCCTATTGCGGCTGATTTGTTGCGAAGCGGTGTAAGTGGCTGAAGCAGTGGGTAATATTCAATTCTTGCAAAGTAAGTTACCGGGAGCTAGCACCTGTAAAGACTAACTTGTGTGCAGCGGCTATTTAATTCGCATACGGTGTAGAGTAGGATGTTGGTAGCTTGCGGGATGCCTTTGGCACCAGAATCGAGGTCGATGCTGGGGCATATTGACAGATGAGCCATCATCAAAAATGACCTTGAACACATACATTTGCCGGCTAAACGTTATCCTAGTACCCAGGCTAAGGCACGTAGAGAAGTGTTCGACTTGGTTGTGCCGAAGAATGGTGTTGAGTAGCACCAGGCGTTTTGTTGTAGCTGGTTTGCAGTGCCATTTAACTGCATAGGCTATGGGTTTTGGCGACTCTTAGGGTTATCGTCGGCCTCAAAGCGTGCTAGTTGTACTGCGTAGTCGATTTCTGTTATTCCCGTTTGTCCTTTCTTGCTCATTCTATGTTATCAGCGCTTACTTCCTCTTCTGATCAACGACGTGTAATCTATTGGCTTTTGGCAACGGAGGCCGCGCTGTTTACATTTATGCGTAGTGAGTTCGGTGACTACTTAAGCCCTGTTCTGCTTTATCTAGTAGGCATTGTGGTCTGTGTTGCTGTCTACTATTTTACGCGGCACCGAGAGTGGTCTACACCTACAGCAAGCCAGATGAAGCAGCCATGGTTGCCCATCTTACTGGCGACTGGTTTTGGCACGTTGCTATGTGTGAAGGGGATGAGAGAGGTAATTAGGAATTACGCTATTCAAATAGCGTCTTCTGATGTTATTCCTGCTCTCAGTGTCTACGTCAAACGGTTTTTGGCTGGCGAAGAGGTGTACACGCCTTTCACGGCTGAGTTAGGCTATTTCGCCTTGCCGACCTATTTGCCAGCAACTTGGTTTCCATACCTGCTGCCCGGGCATTTCAATTTCGACTATCGGTGGATGAGTAGCTTTCTATTGCTACTAGGTACCGTAGGATACTTGGTAGTACTGGCCAGACTACGTAAGCCGGCCTCTTACACCTTTCTGCTAGCGTTCTTGCCTTTTGCGGCTACCTACGCAGTAATTCGGACTGATGCCTCCATATTGGGGTACACGGTTGAGACTATGATAGTCGGTTATTATTTCATATTGATAACTGGTATTCTACTGCGCTCCTGGCCCCTGCAAGTATTAGGGTTGCTGTTGTGCCTTTTGTCAAGGTTTTCCTTGGTTTTTTGGGTTCCCTTCTACGTGCTTCTGGTCTTCTTCCAGGATTCGCGGCAGAAGGCTTTCTTGCTATCTGGTCTGGTAGCTGCTGGTATTCTACTGTTGTATGTTGTGCCCTTCTTGTCACACGACTGGGGCCTTTTTATGCGCGTGCAGTCCTCTTACACAGACGTAGCCGTAAATGAATGGCGTCACTTAAACGACTCTGGTTTGCCCATGCACCTCTACAACGGGATAGGGTTAGGTAACTTCTTTTTTCGCTTCAGCGACGGCGAACTAGTTGAGCGAATACGGTTACTCAAGACCGTGCACATAGCATTGCTCTTGTTCATTGTTGCTGGAGCCGCTTGGTTGTATTGGCGCCAGCAAGGCCAGCGCTCCGATTATCGGATTTATGCAGTGCTGGTACTCAAGCTCTACCTAATCACTTTCTACGCGTTCATTCAGGTGCCTTATAGCTATCTGGCAATGGTAGGAATTTTCCCCTCGCTGTTTTTGCTGTTGCTTGTGGCCGGTACTACATCCTCCACAGAGAAAACTGCGTCTGAAACGCCGCGCCACGCGTAACGCGCCAACGGGCACTTACACTACATGCGTGCTGATAGTTGACGGTCTTATCGGAATAGACCGTATTTGACGATGCAATAGATGGCTCGAAAGCCGTCACGCCACCCAATTTTTTTGCCTTCGGCATATGTTCGGCCGTAGTAGCTGATGCCTACTTCGTAGATGCGCACATTGGGTACACGCGAGACTTTGGCGGTTACTTCTGGTTCAAACCCAAAACGGTTCTCCTCTAGCTTCAAGCCCTGAATGATGTCGCGGCGGAATAGCTTATAGCAGGTTTCTATATCGGTTAGGTTCAAGTCCGTGAACATATTCGACAGGAACGTTAGAACCGCGTTGCCGATGCTGTGCCAGAAGAACAGGATGCGGTGAGGGTTGCCGCCCATAAAGCGTGAGCCATACACCACATCGGCGAACCCTCGCAACACGGGCTTGAGCAGCAAGTTGTACTCTTCAGGGTCATACTCTAAGTCAGCGTCTTGAATGACAACATACTCTCCGGTTGCTTCCCGAATGCCGGTATGTAGAGCTGCGCCTTTTCCCTTGTTGACGCTGTGTTGTAGCAGCCTTACTCCCATTTGCGGGTGCCGTGCAGCGTACGACTGGATGACTTCCACTGACTCGTCGGTGGAACAGTCATTGACTATAATAATCTCTTTCTCGATGTTATTCACTAGGGTAAGCTCGCGCAGCAAATCCAAAATTTGATGGATGGTACGGGCTTCGTTGTAAACCGGAATAATGATGGAGAGCTTATTGATGGATATCAAAATGCAGGGAAACTAAGCGTAGAGCCAGTAAAAATAGGGGTTCTTCTTGGTGTTGATAAAAGGGTAGTCGGGCTCACCGCTTAGTACATTCGGCTTACATCCTTCTTTCTATAAATTTCCTGTGCGCCCGCCGTCAACGGGAACATTGGTGCCCGTGATGTAGCCGGCCGCTTCAGAGGCCAGAAATACCACCGCGGCAGCTACTTCTTCGGCTTGCCCAAAACGATTGGCTGGGATGGACTTGCGCATAGCCGTTTCAATTTCCTCGGTAGTCTGTCCGGTTTGGGCCACTTTCTTTTCGATGAGAGAAGTGTGCCGTTGCGTGACGGTAGCCCCAGGCAAAACATTATTGACGGTGATACCCCAGGAACCCAATTCGTTGGCCAGCGTCTTGGCCCAGTTGGCCACGGCGCCCCGAATGGTGTTGGAAACACCCAGGCCGGGTAGGGGCTGCTTTACGGAGGTGCTGATAATGTTGATGATGCGTCCATAGCCCCGCTCTTGCATAGCGGGTACCACTGCTTGCGCCAGCAGATGGTTGCAAACGAGGTGTTGTTCGAAAGCCGCCCGAAAAGCATCCACAGCTGCATCCAAAATAGGGCCACCTGCCGGACCACCGGTGTTGTTAACCAAAATATGGAACCCCTCCGGATGGGCTGTTAAGTACTGCTGCACCTGTTGGGTAAGGGTGTCGGGTTCGGTGAAGTCAGCAACCACATAGTCATGGACTTGGTTGTTGGGAGTGGGTAGAGTAGCTAGTACTTCGCGCAAATGGTCTTCGTTTCGGGCTAATAGCGTAACGGTGGCACCACCCGTTGCTAATTCTTCGGCTATTGCTCGGCCAATACCCTGAGTGCTACCGCCTACTAGAGCGCGCTGAGAGGAAAAATCAAGATTCACAGGACATCGTGGGGTAAGAGTACACGCTTCAAAGAGACAAAATATAACCTTGCCTACAGTACATACAAAACAAGAATTTGCCATACGCAGCAGCGTACAAGTGGCTGCTGCGTATGGCAAAGAAACCAAGCACCAAACAAATGGGAGCCATAGCCGGCCGCCACTACACCAGATTGCCAGAAAATTCGTGTGGGTTTTCTGTAAGTTCGGCCACGTTGCTCGGCCCGGTGCCTGCCTACCTAATTCTCACTCAACTTCCCCGAAACCATGCCTGTAGCCCGCCCCTTCAATTTGCAAAACTGGATTGATGAGCACCGCCATCTACTCAAGCCGCCCGTTGGCAACCAGCAGGTGTACAAGGCCAACCAAGATTTTATTGTGATGGTGGTAGGCGGCCCTAATGCCCGCAAAGACTACCACGTCGATGAAGGAGAAGAGCTGTTCCTACAGCTGGAGGGTGACATCGTGGTCAAGATTATTGAAGACGGCAAGCCAGTCGATATCGAAATCAAAGCCGGCGACATGTTTCTGCTGCCACCCAAAGTGCCCCACTCTCCGCGCCGACCAGCTGGGTCTATTGGTGTAGTGCTGGAGCGATACCGTACTGCTGGTGAGGTAGATGGGTTTCAGTGGTACTGTGAAAACTGCGGCAACAAGCTCTACGAGGAGTTTGCTGAAATAACAGATATTGTGAGCCAGTTGCCTCCCATTATGAACCGATTCTGGCAAGACGAACACAAACGGACCTGTCAAGTGTGTGGCACCGTTATGGCGCCTCCAGCTCCGGTGGCAGTTCCTGCCGAGTAGCTCTTTTGTACGTTTAAGCCTACTTGCGGCAATGTCCTTGTCACTCCACTCTGCCGCTGCCTCGCCGCTCCCATCTAGTTCGTCGCTCGTCATCGACATTCACACGCATATCTTGCCGGAACGCTGGCCCGACTTGCGCGAACGATATGGCTATGGCGGTTTCATTCGGCTGGAGCATCATAAGCCGTGTTGTGCCCGCATGATGCAAGACGACAAATTCTTCCGGGAAATACAAGACAACTGTTGGGACCCCGAAGTACGGATGCGGGAGTACGACCAAGTTGGTGTACAGGTGCAAGTGCTTAGCACGGTGCCCGTTATGTTCAGCTATTGGGCTAAGCCACTTGATGCCCTGGACCTCAGTCAATTACTCAACGACCATATTGCCGATGTGGTGCGCCGCTACCCCAGACGGTTCGTAGGCCTTGGTACGCTGCCCATGCAAGCCCCCGACTTGGCGGTTCGAGAACTGGAACGCTGTATGAAAATGGGGTTGGCCGGTATTCAGATTGGTACCCACGTCAACGACTGGAACCTAGATGCTCCCGAACTATTCGAGGTATTTACGGCGGCTCAAGAATTGGGAGCTTGTGTGTTTGTGCACCCCTGGGACATGATGGCCCAGCAGAAGATGCCCAAATACTGGTTGCCCTGGCTGGTTGGTATGCCCGCCGAAAGCACGTTGGCGCTGTGTTCGTTGGTATTCGGGGGCGTATTGGAGCGGTTGCCACGCCTGCGCGTGGCAGTGGCGCACGGCGGCGGTACGTTTGCTAGCACCATCGGCCGCATCGAGCACGGCTTCAAGGTCCGCCCCGACTTGTGCGCTGTCGACAACAACGTGAACCCGCGCGCTTACTTGGGACGTTTTTGGGTTGATTCACTGGTGCACGACCCGCTTATGCTTGACTTTCTGGTGAAAACCCTCGGCCCCGATAAAATTGTGCTGGGCACCGACTACCCATTTCCGCTCGGCGAGCTGACCCCGGGTGAACTGATTCAGTCCATGGCCTACGCTCCGGAAGTGAAGGCTCGGATGCTAGGTCAGAACGCGCTGGATTGGCTGGGACTCGCTGATTCACATTTGGCCGGAATTCTGGCGGGGTAGTAGTCGGTTAGCAGCCTATCTTTGCTCGCAATGACCTCTTTTGATCCCACCCCCGGCTTTGCTGCGCAGCTAGATGCGCAAGATCCTTTGCGCGAGTCCCGCCGCCAGTTTCATATCCCGCCCGGTCCTGATGGGCAAGAAAGCGTGTACATGTGCGGTAACTCGTTGGGGCTGCAACCGCGCTCTGCACGCGGCGCGGCGGAACTGCAATTCAGCAACTGGGAGCAGATGGCAGTGGAAGGCCACTTTCGAGGTGAAACGCCCTGGCTGAATTTTCATGCCCGTTTGGCTGATGCTACTGCGCGCGTGGTAGGAGCTAAGCCCGTGGAAGTGGTGGTGATGAACAACTTGACCACTAATCTGCACTTGTTGCTGGTTTCGTTTTACCGGCCTACTATTTCGCGCTACAAGGTGTTAATGGAGGGCGGCGCGTTTCCGTCCGATCAATATGCCCTCGAAACGCAGGTGAAACTACATGGCCTCAGCCCCGAGGATGCCATTGTAGAACTCTCGCCTCGCCCCGGTGAGCACACGCTGCGCACCGAGGATATTACCGCCAAAATCCAAGAGTTAGGCGGTTCTTTGGCCACCGTTGTCATGGGCGGCATCAACTACTACACCGGCCAAGTATACGACATGGAGACCATTACCCGAGCTGGCCACGCAGTTGGGGCAAAAGTAGGATTCGACCTAGCACACGCGGCGGGCAACATCCCGTTGCATCTGCACGACTGGGACGTGGATTTCGCTTGCTGGTGTACGTATAAGTACCTGAATTCTGGTCCTGGTGGCGTGGCTGGTGCGTTCGTGCACGAGCGGTTCGCAGACCAACCCGAGCTACTCCGCCTAGCCGGCTGGTGGGGGCACGACGAAGAAGAGCGGTTCAAGATGCGGAAGGGCTTCCGGCCGATGCGTGGCGCCGCTGGCTGGCAGCTCTCGAACAGTTCTATTCTAACGATGGCGGTGCACGAAGCGGCACTCGCGCTGCACGATGCCGCTGGTGGCATGGAGGCGTTGCGGCGCAAAAGTGAGTTGCTGACAGGCTACTTAGAATTTCTGATTGAGAGCCTGCATCTCCCGAAAACGGTGCTCGAAATCATCACCCCAGCCGATCCTACGCAGCGCGGGTGCCAGCTTTCGTTGTTGGTGCATCAGAACGGCCGCAACCTATTCGACCACCTGATGTCTGTCGGTATTACCGGTGATTGGCGGGAACCCAACGTCATTCGTTTGGCTCCAGTACCATTATACAACTCCTTTCAAGATGTGCAGCGTGTTGGTGTCGCTTTGTCTGAGTGGGCTGCCTCTCAGCAAGGCTAGCCGAGCATTGCTACTCAAGTAAAGTTCCTGCTTGAAAGGCATAGAAGAAGGCGTATTGTGTAACATTTCGGGCATCATTCGTCAAGCAACAGTGTTTTCCGTTGTACTACCAGGAACCGGTGGTTTTCCTAATTGACTTACAGTACCATGGCTGATGAATACGCGGACAAAATGTCCCGCAAACCCCTAGTTGAGTTGTTGCTATACGTGCAAAACCGCGCGGAATACCGTGAGGATGCTGTTTTGGCTGCACTTGATGAGTTGGAACGTCGTGGAGAACACCCTGCCGATGCCGCCGCTATCCGAGCTGAACTGCGGCCCGTAGTAGAGCGCCAGCAGCATCAAAAAGCCGCTGCCGAAGCAGCCAGCAAGACTTCCGAAGCATCCTCTACGGGAGAGCCTTTCGCCCAAACAGATGCCCCGCTGCTGTACTCGCCGGGCACTATTGTATTGTTCTCTATGCTGCCCATGTCTATGATGATAGGCGGAGGGGTATTGCTAGGAATAAACTTGTTCCGGCTGAAAAGGATGCGGGCCCTGTTGGGGCTAATTGCATTCGTTGTAGCCTACATGCTGGTGGGCTCTCAGTTGTTGACGTGGGCGGTTATGCAGCAAGGGCTGAATCCATTTCTCGGTACTTTGCTGTTCAACATCCCAGCGGTGTTGGTTTACATGTTCTGGTTCTGGCCCCGCTACGTAAACACCGATACCTACCGTAGCCGGAGCATCTTGCCTCCTATTGTTATCTGCTTTTTAATCGTGTGGGGGCTGCAAAAAGCCATGCCGTACCTTATCAAACAGCAGCCCAAGGAAGTGCAAATGGAAATGGAGCAGCTCATGAAGCGCTAACTCCGTTCCGGCCCTCTACTTGTATTCTGTGCCCCTGACGCCTATTTCACTTCCACAAGCCACTGTGTTGCTTGACACGCAGTTCCTTTCCGCGGAAGCTGCCACCAGCCTGTTAGCAGAGCTATCTGATACCATTGCGTGGCGGCACGAGCCCATCAAAATTTTCGGTAAGGAAGTGATGCAACCTCGGCTTACCGCTTGGTACGGCGACCCTGGAGCTCGTTATGCATATTCTGGCCTGGCCTTGGAGCCACTTCCCTTCACGCCCGCTTTGCAACAACTGCGCGAACAGGTGGAGGCTGCGGCGAATACTCGTTTCAACAGCGTGCTGCTCAACTTGTACCGCACCGGCCAAGACAGTATGGGGTGGCACGCCGATGATGAGCCTGAACTAGGGCCCGAGCCCGTTATTGCGTCTATTAGTTTGGGCGCCACTCGTCGTTTCCGCATGCGCCCGCGCCATCCTGACCGACTGCGTCACGACTCGGTTGCCTTGGACTTGAATTCGGGAAGCCTGCTGTTGATGCGTGGTACCACCCAGCAACATTGGCTTCACGCAATACCTAAAACCGCGCGCCCCACCACTCCCCGTTTGAATCTGACGTTTCGGTTGGTAACTACAGCATAGCTGTGCCGCTGAGTACCGTTGGAAAACGCAGAGCTGTATATCTATAACAAACAAAAGCCCGCGCACTATGCGCGGGCTTTTTGTTTGGGTTATGTAAGGCGTAATAGATTAGATACGCAACTGCTTGTGCTATTTAATATCAACCAAGAGACCTACAAAAACCAACCGGCCGATGTTCGGGCCCCCATATACCTGGGTGTTGGTGTTGTCCAACAAGTTGGAGCCACCTACTTGGAAAGTGGTTAACAGCTTCGGTACTGCATAGCCCACATATGCATCTACAGCGCTGTAATCTTTCAGCTCGCCTACTGCAAACGGCAACTCGTAGAGGTGGCCTTGTGCCCAACGGTAGTTCACGGAGTAGCTCAGGTTGCGGGCTACATTACCATTAGCTCCCACATTGTATTTGTGCTTGGGAGTGTTGAAAAACGTTTGGAAGTCCTCTGGCAAGTTGCTGCGGTCCAGAACGTTCAACGAGTAATTGGCCGTCAAAGTAAGCGGTGTCGATACGTTGTAGCTCAAGCCCACTGCGGCACCCTGTGTGCGCACTTCCTGACGAGCATTGGTCCAAACTTGTAGTACGCGGGTTTGCGAAGAAGGGCTTTGGAAAGGCGTTTCTGCGGGCATTTGCTGTGGGCGAGCAAACTCTGCTGCCAACTGCACATCCGACGGCCGGCTCCCGTCACGGTTGCCAATGAAGCGCTGAGCGCCGATGAAGTCGTTGTAGTAAGACCGGAAATAGTTGATGTCCAGCGCCACCTTTTCTCCCAGCGTGCCCTTATAGCCTACTTCATAAGTGCTAAGGCGCTCCAAAGTCAACGCTGGAGCTTCGTACTCAAACGACGAGAGCGGAACACCAGGCGTGCCAAACGGCTGGCCGGCCGCGTTGATGGTACTGAATCCCTTGAAACCGTCGCCTACGTTCCCCAAAAGAACAACACGACCTACGTCGAGGCGGATGTACTGGTCGAGCTGAGTAGGGGAACGGAAAGCGCGGCCATACGAAGCCCGGAAGTTGTGCTGTTTGCTGGCACCAGCTGAATACACCGCCGAAGCACGGGGGGAAAATGCGGGCTTGAAGTTTTTGAATTCATCTACGCGGCCTGCTACTGCCAGCTTCAGGCGCTCTGCAAATAGCTTTTGCGTTAGCTGCGCATAGCCGCCCAGCTCGTGGTTCTGAATACGCTCGTTATCATCGGAGTATAAGTTGCCGCTCGAACCTAGGCGGAACTTGCGGTACGCTCCTCCGATAATTAAGTCGGTGTTTTCAGCTAGTGGCAAGTTGTACTGAGCGTTGCCTTCATTTAGCAACGAGCTAGGATTAAGTCGAGCGCCTCGGCCGGGGGTGGCATCGTTGATGATCTGCGTGCGCAATTGCTGGAACCGCGCGTCAGTTGCCTTCAACTGCCGAGAAGCGGCTACCTGCTGTGCCGACGCCAGAGCGTCATTCACCGAGTTGCCCCGCGCTCTAGACGTCTGGTATTCAGTTAGGTACGCCGAGTAGTAGGACTGCGCATACGTAGGTCCAGTCCCATCCGGCGAAATGGTGGAGGTTTGAATGAACGAACCTAAGAAGCTGAGGTCATACGAATCGGCTCCAAAGTCCTGTACCGACTGGCCACGTATAAACCAGCGGGTCCCCTTCACTTCGCCATGAAACTGGTTGGTACCGAAGTCGTGGAAACGGTAGCGGCTGCTGCTCTGGTAGCTGGCTGTGCCACGGTTGTAGTTCACTCCCACCGTCACTTTCACGTTGCTGCTTAGCAGGTAGGAAAGCGAAGGGTGAATCTTGATTGATTTAGCTTGGTCGTCGTTGGCTACCAGTTCTTGCTCGGTGAAGCCGGGCATATACACCGTTTTGCCTCGTAGTTCAGCTGGAGTGCTGGTGGCGTTGGCAAAGGTATAGCCTCCCACCTCGCCGTAACGGTTGACCGCATCATAGCCTAAAGTGGAGTTTTCAGGATTGTTGCCGCGCTCTACGCGTAAGCTGGTAGCAGCGTAGTTGCTGGGCATCCAGTCGTTGGCTGTCAGATAGGAGCCCACTATTTTGAACGCCAGCTTTTCGGTGAGTTTTTTGGCGTATCGCACTTGCCCATCAAAGTAGCTCCGCTCGCCGCCCCGTACTCGTACGCTCAAGCCTTCTGTTACAAAAGGATCTTTGGAGTTGAGCAGCAACACGCCGTTAAAGGCGTTGGCTCCGTACAGTGCCGAAGCCGGGCCGTGAATAACCTCGATGCTTTCTACATCCAACTCGGGTAAGCCTTGCAGATTACCTGCATTCACGTTCAAGCTCGGCGACTGGGTATCAAAGTAGTCGGTGAGCTGAATCAGGCGCTCCGACTTGGCCGAGTTGAAACCGCGTGTGCTCAGCGAGTTCATCAGCAAGCTGGCACTGTTCACATCAATGCCTTTGTATTGATTGAGGCCAACTTGCAGATCAGCTGTGGGAATGCGCTCAACCTGTTGCGTATTCAGCTTCTCTACTGTTACAGGAGCCTGCAGAATGCCTTCTTCAACCCGCGAAGCCGAAGCAATTACTTCGTTGGTCAGGGTGGCGTTCGGTTTGAGTACCACCTGCACCGAGTTGTCGGGCTGCGACAGAGACACTTCTCGGCTTTCGTAGCCTACAAAAGATACTGATAGTACTACCGGAAGATTAGTGAAATCAGCTTTGAGTATGAATTTACCTTCTCTATTGGTGCTGCTTCCTATAAAACTTCCTTTGATAAATACTGTTGCGCCGGGCAGAGGTACGCCAGCTTCCGTTTGTACGATGCCACTGATATTAGTAGCCTCCTGAGCATAAGCTGAAGTAGCTGCAAAGGCTGTAAAAGCTTGTATTGCAGCTGTGTAGTAGATTTTATTCATGTATGTAAGATGCAGAAGGTGGGTAGTGGTAGCGAGTTGCACTATTATTATCCTACAAAAGTAGGATTCTTGCGCTTTAAAAGCAATGCGTATTTATATTATAAATATGATTAAATATCTTAATCATAAATTTTTGTATTATATACATAAAAGTGATGCGTGGAAACAGGGTGCTTTGATGAACAGATCTACATGAGGGCACATAAAAAAACCGCCACAAGGCGGTTGAATGGAAGTGAAAGATTGCTGTACAGTGCTACAAAGTGCCTTTGGCTAGTACCGAATGCCAGGGTGACCTCCTAGGTTAGAGGATTCGCTGTTGCCAATTAAAAACTCGCCAATCCGAAAAACTTCGTTGGGCAAGTAATCTGATGAGTCGGGGGTAGGCATTGCAATCTGATTGCAATCTTGTTGTTCGGGAGCCACGATTGGCATAGTGGTGGGAGGGGTAGAGGAGGATGAACGATCAGCCACACAGAGCAGAGTGAGGGCGGAAAAAGTGTAACTGTTGAGCTTATTAAAGAAGTGTATGGGCAACCTTATGGGTTTGTTCAACTGCTTCGTTTAATAATTCAAATCTAGCGGGTGCAAAGGCGCTAAAACTGAGTTTCCGACGAACCCAGGACGGATACAAGATGAACTAGGGTGTTTGTCCGTTAAACTGGCATCACGTGGTAAGCTAAATTCAGCGCCAACCACTAGCTTCGTCGCCATTACCTTATTTGTTTGCTGCCATGCCCGACGCTACCTCTTCTGCCAGTACTACCACCACGGGTGGTTCCGAGTCGCTCACGCTAATGGGCGCGGGACTTGTTGGCTCGCTGCTGGCTTTGTATTTGGCTCGACACGGCCACCGCGTGGACGTGTTCGAACGGCGTGCCGACCCGCGGCTAGCTGGCCCGCTCGAGGGCCGGTCTATCAACCTGGCGCTTTCAGACCGCGGCTGGCGGGCACTTGAGGGAATAGGCATTGGCGACGAAGTACGTCAAGTAGGCATTCCGATGTACGGCCGGATGATGCACGACCAACGCGGGCAGCTTACCAACCAGCCCTATGGGCAAGACAATCAAGCTATTTACTCGGTATCAAGAGCGGGGCTAAACCGCAAGCTGCTGGATCTGGTGGAAGCTGAGCCAGGGGTTGCGCTGCACTTCAACCAGCAATGCTTGAACGTGGACTTGCGTGACCATACGCTTTCCCTGCGTGACGCTACCACCGGCCAAGAGCAACTATGGCCTTTCGGCCGGCTGTTTGGTACCGATGGTGCGTACTCGGTTGTGCGAGGCGCCATGCAGAAAACCGACCGCTACAACTACTCCCAGAACTATCTCGATTACGGCTATAAGGAATTGCATATCGCGCCTGGTCCAGGTGGTACCTGGCAGCTCGAGAAGCATGCTCTGCACATCTGGCCTCGCGGGCAGTACATGATGATTGCCTTGCCTAACCTGGATGGGTCCTTTACGTGCACCCTCTTTTTCCCATACGAAGGCCCGCATTCTTTCGCCACCATGCAAACGCCAGCGCAGGTGCAGGCTTTTTTCGAGGAAGTGTTTTCGGATGCGGTGCCGCTGATGCCGGACCTGACAGCCGACTTCTTTGATAACCCAACAGGTTCTTTGGTTACCGTTCGTTGTTTTCCCTGGGCTTTCGACGATGATGTATTGCTTATTGGGGATGCGTCGCACGCCATTGTGCCCTTTTATGGCCAAGGCATGAACGCTGGCTTCGAGGACTGCTCCGTGCTGAATGCCTTATTAAAGCAGCACGGACCCGACTGGCGCACCGTGTTCCAGAAGTTTCAAAACCAGCGCAAACCCGACGCCGATGCTATGGCTGACTTGGCTATCTACAACTTCGAGGAAATGCGCGACCGGGTAGCAGATCCACGGTTTCTGCTACAAAAGAAAATAGAAAGTAAAATCTCGGCGCAATATCCGGGGCAATGGTTGCCGCTGTATTCTCAAGTAACATTCTCCCATATACCCTATGCTGAAGCCCTGGCCAATGGGCAGCGCCAAGAGGAAATTATGCGCCGCCTGATGCCGCACATTCAAGCCGAGGCCGATTACACCCAGCCGCTAGTTCAGACTCTATTACAGGATGAAATGAGCAAACTGCATTGAGTTCTGGCCGAATGATAGGGTAGCGGGGTAAGTGGCTCTATGGTCTTTCACTTACAGTGCAGTTAACATTCAATCAACTCTCGCCAGCACACCAAGGTAGGTATTGGTACTGCTTGCGTGGAGGGCCTTACATAAGTGCTGAGGCAACCCCAGATACCACCAGCCCAGCACCTACCCCAACTCATGCTGGAGTATGAGTTGGGGTAGGTGCTGGCTAGGCGCTAAACACAACTCCTGCCAGTAAGATGTTGCTCAGCAGCCACCAAAGCGTAGCGGTGCGGCCCAAGCTGTTGCTGTAAAGTAGGGTCAGCAACAGCTTGGGCCACACCGTTACCAACTCCTACGCCGTGGGTTACTTATTTTCCAGCGTAAGGAAACTAGCAGAGTCAGCACGGCGGCCAGCATCATACAAGCGCAACAAATTATCGAGGGCCTGCAGGGCGCAATACAACCGGAATATAGCCACCCCGAAGCTGAGGGCTGCCAGCAAAAAGGGCGACGGGCGTTGTTGCCGTTCGCGCAGTTCAAGGTTGCCCTTCACAATGCCAAGCCACAACAGAAAGGCTGCGCCAACCCAGGGCAACACCAACGGGAAGAGCACAACTAGGCCAGTCAGCCGCCACCAGTCAGCGAGAAGGGATATAGCACAGTGCCCGGCAGTTGATAGCACACCAGATAAAACAAACAACCGGGCAGTAACAGAGGATGACCTATGACAGAAAAAAGTGGCAACAGACCGTCTCAAGGAAATAGTTGGACTCTGGCAAGGCAAGATTGTGTGCCAAATTCGCCAAACCCGCTGGCTTTCACGGCTTGCTGCTTATATTTAGGAACCTCATGTGTGAAGCACATGAAGTTTACATGAAGAACTGATTTCTTACACCTCACCATTACCCTATGATGCGTAAATTACTCGGGCCCCGTGGGCGACAATTAGTACTTGGCTTGGCCACAACCGGCACTCTTGCGGGTGGTGCTTGGTGGTGGCAGCAACAACCTGAAAAAGCCGGTACCCCGCAGGAACTGCGCGATGCAAGGGAGCGGGAAGAAGAGGAAGAAGGAAAAGCTGGCGAGGATCGTCCGGATTTAGCCATAGAGCAGGAAATAGCGCGTACTATGGACCCGGCTACTGGTACGGTGCCACGTGAGCGGCTGGTGGAGGCACAGCAATACGCTCAGAAATTGGTAGCTGAGCGTGCCAATCAGCGCCCGTCGTCGGGCAGCCTTGCACTAACCCAGTGGGCTGAACGGGGGCCGTCCAACGTAGGAGGCCGGACCCGTGCTCTGCTCGTAGACGCCGGCGACCCCAGCGGCAACACAGTGTGGTGCGGATCAGTAGGCGGTGGCCTCTGGAAAACCACTAACGGTCTTAACCCCAACGCTACTTGGCAGAGTGTAGATAATTTCTTCTCTAATCTGGCCGTGACAACGCTGGCTGCCGATCCGCGCAACCCTGATGTCATGTATTTCGGTACGGGCGAAGGCTTTCTGAATGCCGACGCAATTCGGGGCGAAGGCATTTGGAAGAGCACCAACCACGGCCAGACCTGGGCACAGTTGCCCACCACCAACGGTGTCAACTTCCAGTATGTGCAGAAGCTGCTGGTGCATCCAACCAACGGCGACCTGTACGCGGGAACCCGTGCTGGCTTGTTCCGCAGCTCCAACGGTGGCACCACCTGGACCAAAGTGCTGGGCGCAGGCTTAGGCGCCTTGGCTGATCGGATTGCTGACATCGAAATTGCCGCCGACGGAAAGCTGTTCGTTACAGCAGGCATTGGCCAAACCGACGGTATCTACCGCTCTCCTTCCGGCGACGCCAACTCCTGGACCAAGCTGAACACCTTAATGAACTCTGGCCTGCCTACCACGGGCTACGAGCGGATTGAACTGGCTTGCGCACCCAGCCGGGCCCGGCGCGTGTATGCCATTATGGAAAGCTCCACTACTGGGGGAGTCCTCAACCTCTACCGCTCCGACGATGGCGGCGAAACGTGGGTAACTATGACCTTGCCCGGTGGCAACACTACCGCCCTGGCTAGCAGCCAGGCCTGGTACGATTTGCTAGCTGGCGTATCGCCCACTAACCCCGACCTGATTTATGTGGGCGGACTGGACGTGTTCCGTTCTTCCACCGCAGCTGATGATCCGGTTATCTGGACCAAAGTATCGAACTGGACAGCCAACCGCAGCGCGGCGGGCTACCTGCACGCCGACCATCATGCCATTGCCTTCGCTACACCCGATATCTGCTACTTCGGCAACGATGGTGGCGTATCAGTTACGTTGAATGCTGCGGTGGAAAGCCCCGCTACACCAGTGTTCAGCACCCGCCTCAATGGCCTAAACATCACACAGTTTTACGCTGTGGCAACGCACCCCACCAATGCCAACTACTTCTTGGCGGGTTCGCAAGACAACGGTACGCAGCGCTTCAACGGCCCTGGCCTTGTGGGTACTACCTCCGCTACCGGTGGCGACGGCGGCTTCTGCTTTATCGACGAAGATGAGCCGCAGTACCAATTCACGAGCTACGTATATGCGCAGTATGCCCGCTCCACCAACGGAGGAACTAGTTTCGGTAATTTCAACGCCATCAGTTCCACGTTGGGGTCTTTCATCAACCCTACCGATTACGACAGCCGCTCCAACGCTATGTTCGGTGGGTACGGCGCCAACCAGATGTTCCGGTGGTTGAACGCCCCCACCACGGCTACTAGCACGGCTACGGCTATTGCGTTGCCTGGTGCGGGTAACGTCACGCACGTAACCGTTTCGCCAGGCGTACTGGACCGCGTGTATGTAGGCACCAACTCAGGTAAAGTGTTGCGGGTCGATTCGGTCCAGAACGTAGCTCCTCGTGCGCCGCGCGTCACCGAAATCCGCGGACCAGTGACGCCTTCCGCGTCGGTGTCTTGCGTGGCTGTGGACCGTACTAATGAGCAGCACTTAGTGGTCACGTATTCCAACTATGGCGTGAACAGCGTGTGGGAAACCACCAACGGCGGCACCACCTGGCGGAGCGTAGAAGGCAACCTGCCCGACATGCCTATTCGGTGGGCGTTGTTTGACCCTGCTGATGGCACACGCATTATGCTGGCTACCGAACTAGGCGTTTGGGGTAGCGACAACCTTGCCGCAAACACTGTTGCATGGCAACCGATCAACATGGGCCTTGCCAACGTGCGGGTGGACATGCTGCGCATTCGCAACTCCGACAAACAAGTGGTAGCAGCTACCCACGGCCGGGGTATCTATACTACGGAGGCACTCCGGATACTGAACACACGTGGTAAGGCAGCCGTTGCCAGCACCTTTGTGCGTAGCGCCTACCCAAATCCGTTCCGCGAAACGCTGAATATTACGCTGGACCGTCCGGCTGCAGCGGGCACTAGCCTCACCCTCACTGACATGCAGGGCCGGGTGGTGTACCGCTCTGCCGTTCGGACTGCCGCTAGTCAGTTTGCAGTGCAGGCACCTACTACCCTTGCCGCTGGCGCGTATGTGCTGACGGTGAAAGGCAACGGACAAACCGCCACGCAGCGCGTTGTGAAGCAATAAGCAACACCGAAATAACAGCATCAAAAAAAAGCCCGGAGCATCTAGCTCCGGGCTTTTTTTGATACATATACAACGGCAACTCTGACGCGTTGGCAAGAAGCCGCTAGCTTACAGTTCCTTGCGTAGCCGGGCCACCGGAATGTTTAGCTGCTCGCGGTACTTGGCTACGGTGCGGCGGGCAATGTTGTAGCCGCGGGCATTAAGCATCTTCTCTAGCTTGTCGTCGGAGAGTGGCCGGTCTTTCTTTTCGCCCTCGATGATTTCTTTCAGGATATGCTTCACCTCGCGGCTAGAGGCATCTTCTCCCGAATCAGTGGCAATGCCTTCCGAGAAGAAGTACTTCAGCGGGTAAATACCGAATTCCGTTTGCACCGATTTCGAGTTGGCTACCCGGCTCACGGTGCTGATGTCCATGTTGATTTCCTGCGCAATGTCCTTGAGAATCATGGGGCGCAGCTTGCTTTCGTCGCCTTCCTGGAAAAACTCGCGCTGGTAGCGGACAATAGCGTCCATGGTGCGTAGCAGCGTGTTCTGGCGCTGCCTGATGGCATCAATAAACCACTTGGCCGAATCCAGCTTCTGCTTTACAAAGGTTACGGCCTCCTTCAGCTTCTTGTCTTTTTTAGCTCCCTTATCGTAGGCGCGGAACATCTCGGTGTACGCCGGCGACACGCGCAAATCGGGGGCGTTCCGGGAGTTAAGCGTCAGGTTGAAAACGCCGTTGTCATTGGTCAGGATAAAGTCGGGGATGATGTACTGAACCTTGCCAGACCCAACCGGGCCGCTGCCACCGGGCTTGGGGTTAAGCTTCAGAATAACCGCAATGGCTTCCTTCAACTCCTCGTCTTCCAGGTCCAACCGTTGCTGGATGCGTTGGTAGTGCTTCTTGGTAAACTCATCGAAGGTCTCGTTCAGAATGCGCTCCGCGTGCTCGGTCACGTCGTCCTGTGGGCGTCGCTCCAACTGCAAAATGAGGCATTCCTGGAGGTCGCGCGCGGCAATACCGGCGGGGTCGAAACTTTGAATCAGGTGCAGCACCCCTTCAATCTCGGATACGGTAGCTTCAATGTTCTGCGCAAACGCCAGGTCGTTGGCAATGGCCGACAAGTCACGGCGGATATAGCCGTCGTTGTCGATGGACCCGATAAGTTGGCGGCCAATGGCTTCCTGCTTCTCGTCGAGGTCGGCGAAGCCCAACTGGTCGATTAGGCTGTCGATGAGGGAACCGCCGGTGTCGGCTAGTGGCATTTCCCGGTCGTCTTCGTCTTCGCCGGGGCCGTCGCCCTGCATTTTGTAGCCCGCTATTTCATCGTCGTTGAGGTAGTCGCTCAGGTCGAGGTCGTCGTTGCTGGCTTCGGCAGTTTGCTCCAGCGGCTCGTCTTTGGTGGGCAGCTCTATCTCGGGCTGCTCTTCGCTGCGGTCGTCGTTGTCGAAGTCTTCGTCCAACGTATTGTCGGGGTTGTCGAACTCGGCATCCGGGTCATCAAAATCATCGGCATCATCCGAGTCGTCGCGCTCTTGGTCCTCCACCTCGTCGTCGGCATCGTCGCCTTCTTCCAGCGCCGGATTTGCCTCCAACTCCTCCTTGATGCGCGCTTCCAGCTCCGCCGTCGGGATTTGTAGTAGCTTAATGAATTGTATCTGTTGGGGCGACAGCTTCTGCGAAAGAAGCTGCTTCATATCCAGTCGTTGCATACGCTCTAAAACTCGTACGCCCCGCTAGGTGGAAACGGGGGCGGTTAGGTCAAATATAGGCCTTTCTGTACTTGCGTTTACTGTAAAATGTTGGGGTACGGATTGCCATAAACAAGAAATAATCCGCCTCAAGTAGCCACTATAAGACGCAAGCAAGGATAAATAGGGCATAGCCAATTTCAGTGGTTCGCCACTTTCATTGACCATCAGCAAGAGCCGCTAAAATGAGGAAAGGTTCAGCTGTTGCTCGCGTGTGGAAGCGGCATACAAACGTCAGATGCCATCTGGCACACGCAACCTGCCGCTCGGCCTGCAAGCAGGAGAGGAGCCACGTTTTCTAAGAAGATACGCCTGTTGAGTGAGCGGTTTTCAGAGCCTTTTCAAAAGTCCTACCTTTACCCCCTCTATCCATGACTATCAACCTCGAGAAGTAAAGTCCCAATGTCCGACCTCCGAAAGACCAGCGTGCAGGATTTGCTCCGCAGCACCGACCTGGACCGTGAAGTGCTAGTACGTGGCTGGGTGCGTACCCGCCGCGGCAACAAATACGTGCAATTCATTGCCCTCAACGACGGCTCCACCATCCACAATATCCAAGTGGTAGCTGATGCCGAGAAATTTCCGGAGGAAAATCTGAAAGGGGTAACCACGGGCTCCTGCCTAGCTGTGCGCGGCAAGCTGGTAGCATCGCAAGGCAAAGGACAGGCCGTAGAAATTCAGGCCACTGAAATAGAAGTATTGGGCACCGCCGACCCGGAGGAGTACCCTTTGCAAAAGAAGGCTACCTCGCTGGAGTACCTGCGCGAAATAGCGCACCTGCGCCCCCGTACCAACACATTTGGGGCCGTGCTGCGCATCCGGCACGCCATGGCATTCGCCATTCACCAGTACTTCAACGACCACGGCTACTTCTACGTCCACACGCCCATCATCACTGGCTCCGATGCCGAGGGTGCCGGCCAGATGTTCCGCGTAACCACGCTGCCCGAGCAAAACCCGCCGCTCGACGACGCTGGCCAGGTTGATTACAAGCAAGACTTCTTCGGCAAGCCCACCAACCTCACGGTATCAGGGCAGCTGGAAGGCGAGTTGGCCGCTCTGGCACTAGGCAAGATCTACACGTTCGGCCCCACGTTCCGCGCCGAAAATTCCAACACGGCCCGTCACCTCGCCGAGTTCTGGATGATCGAGCCCGAAGTAGCGTTCAACGACTTAGAGGACAACATGGACTTGGCCGAGGATTTCCTCCGCAGCCTAGTTCGCTATGCGCTAACGCACTGCCCCGACGACCTGCAGTTCCTCAACGACCAGTACGACAAGGAACTACTGAACCGCTTGAAGTTCGTGGTGGACAACGAGTTCCAGCGCCTCACCTACACGGAGGCCGTTGAAATCCTGAAATCAGCCAAGCAGAAGTTCGAATTTCCAGTGGATTGGGGCACCGATCTGCAGTCAGAGCACGAGCGGTATTTGGTGGAAAAGCACTTCAAGAAGCCTGTTATCCTAACCAACTACCCCAAGGAAATCAAGGCGTTCTACATGAAGCTGGACGAGGATGGCCGCACTGTACGCGCCATGGACGTGCTGTTTCCCGGCATCGGCGAAATCATCGGTGGCTCGCAGCGGGAGGAAGACCTCACCAAACTCTTGACCCGAATGCAGGAGATGCACGTGCCCGAAGAAGACCTCTGGTGGTACCTCGACACCCGCCGCTACGGCACCGCGCCGCATGCTGGCTTCGGCCTGGGCTTCGAGCGCCTGATTCTCTTCGTCACCGGCATGGCCAACATCCGCGACGTTATTCCGTTTCCCCGCTTCCCCAAGAGCGCCGAGTTCTAGAAATGCTAACCAGAAATGTCCGCCCACTTCAGGCGGACATTTTTGGTTTATTGACCTTCGATAGGCTGGCGTTCCATTAATCTTAAAAGTTTATAGTAGGCTGACGGTATAGCAGCATTAGAGAAAGTAATGGTAGCATGAGAGTCAGCTTCGGTAACTACATCTATTTTGGTTTCAGGCCCATCCGTTATAGAGGGAATGAGAGTGTTGCCAGAAGTAATAGGTATTTGAGAGAATATTTGCTGGACGTAGTAAAACACACTGTCTGCGGCACTTGCAGCTAAAATTCCAGCACTGTTTTGCAAGCCATCAGAATTTTCTACACTGTAAGGCGCTACCCAAGTGTAAGAAGTGAGTCTATCACTATTGGCAGCGTCCACCGACATGACAAGTTTCACTGTGTCGCGGTAAGACGCGAGTTTAAAGTTGCTCGTAGTTACTGATAGGCGATACTTATACCCTTTAATGTCTCGGGCTGGAGCTGAACAAGCGGTAAGCGCTACCCACAAACAGAGCAAATACTTCATATTCGTCAAGATGTGACTTTCTAGCAATAGTTACGCAACTCTTTGTCATCCACGGCCACTAGCGCATCTAGCCGCAGCTCGAAGCCGTCGGCGAGCCGCAGGTACTCCACTTTGTCCTTAATGAAGAGGTCCTGAATAGTGCCTTGGTAGGTGCTGGGCGGGGTATCTGGTTCGGTGCGGTACGTGAGGGTACACGTCTGGCTGGTGGTGGCACGGGCTTCTAGCTCGTCATAGAAGGAGCAGCTGATGGGTTGGTAAGAGGCGGGCATGGTCGTGAGGTTGGGTACACTCCTGATACGATTGTTGGTCCTCAACTAGTTGTCTAATGAGGCTCACATACCTGTTAAAGACTCCTTGCTGCCAGTACGTAAGCGACGCAAGCCTCTAGTTGGCCTGTTGCTGGAATGTTCGGAGAGCGGCTTCGCTAAATCCGCAGTCAACTTCTCCTAGTGTTTGCTCGCCGAAAAGCAGTAGCACCACATCATGCGTGGCCAATTCAACGCGCATGTCACGGTCGGCAACGGCGACGGGGCCTTCCACTGCTCCATTTACTTTTGGCCAGACTACCTCGTTGTTGTAATACCAGTATTGGGAACCAGGCGCAAACCAGTTATCGAAGTAGGGGTAGAACTCCACCAAGCCCCAACCGAAGCTGTCGGCTACCAGCAGCACCCGCGGGCGTGGGCTACCCGGGTTGGGCGCCTCGAAAGCCAACTCAGGGTAAGCAAGCGGCGGATTGGGGGAAGGGTCAACATACAGGTTCAGTACTTTCAGCAAATCATCGTCGGTGTAGCGGGGTGGGGCACCTACCACCAACCCCGTCTGCCGCACTGCCGGTAGCTGAAAATGACTGTGCGCATGGAAGTACTGACGCAAGGTGTCGGCCGCCCGAGTCAGGCCGTAGCCACTCCAATGGATGCCCCCCTGTGGAAATAACGGATGCGGGCTGGTGGCTTTCCACGCGCGAAACAAAGCACTTAAGTCGAGCAAGTTGAGGCCTACTGCCTGCATGGGCTGCCGAAGCCGTTCATAATTGCTAGGCTGGTTCCATTGGGACTGGCAGGAGTCGGGCCAGTTTTCCGGATACAAGGCTGCTTTGCTGGGCGCTACCACAAACAGCAGGAGCTTGCCACGGCGCGCCAGCGTGTCTTGTAGCGTCCGGAGGCGCTGCACGCTGGCTTGCACCTCGGCGGGGGCTAGCACTTTGTCGCGGCCCATAGCTGCTCGCAGCGGCTCTTTCTCGAAAAGCATTCCTTGCTTGCCAAGAATAATTTGATTGCGAGGCTCCCGAAATAGCGAAAAGGATAGTTGATTACGCGGCCGCAACAACCACTTTCGGAATCCCAGTTTCTGAGTGGCAAAAGCTTCTAATTTGGGCTGAAACTCAGTGCTCCACAGCCCCGCCCAGCTGAACACCGGGCGAGGTAAGTCGGCTTCGAAGCCGGGAGGCGGCGCCCGGAAGATTTTCATGTTCAACCCAGCTTGAATAGCAGGCAGCAGTAGCAGAAAGAGTAAGACACCGAGTAACCGCTGCTTATTCCTTGTCTCGTGTACTGGTTCCGACATATATAAGCTTGTAAATGCTAGTGCTACGGCCGCCGTAAAATACACTAAATGCATCCAATGCATCTAGTGTATGACAGCAAATAAACCTATGCTATTAATTCTAGTAGCGAGAATAAGAAATTAGTGTATTAAGAATTAATAAGGCAATTCACTGTTTATTGTCGATGCAGTTCGTACTCTTCAACAGCCATACCGTAGAGTAACTGATTATAATCTTGGTTGGTAGTGTTGGCTTGCTTCCATATTTTATCTTGCACTTTAGGATCTTGACTCAGCTTCTGTTTAATACTTTCAATATTTTTCTTATCAACGTCAGTAAGAGGAAAAAATAAGTCATACGCCGTTATAGAGAAGCCATGGTCAAAAGAATCCATGTTATGCTGATTGAACAGTATGAGAATTACGTCTTGTGCCAGTACCTCTGCTTCAAAATTCAGAAGCCGCACTTCTCGACTGGGAGGCATATCATCTCGACCACCAATTTGGACTTGTGTATTATAGTACCAGAATTGAATTTTTGAATCAAATAAATTTGACATGAAAGGATAAAAGCTGAAAAATCCCCACGTAAAGCTGTCCCCAACAACTATAGCCTTAGGCTTTTGCTGGGTAGGAGTTGGCTTCTCGAATTTGATTTCGGGATAAGCCATTTGAAATGGCGTTGGCTCCCAAATTAAATTCAAAGACTTTGCTACGTCGTTGTCGGATTCCCGAAGCTTATCCGTAACAGTATGGCTTGTAATAGAATAATTAGGCAAATCAAAATGGCCACGTTGTTCTATATAGCGGAAGAGCGTATCGGCCGCTAGCGTAATCCCATAACCGCTCCAATGAATTCCACCGCGTGGGAACAAGGGGTAACGGGCTGTGTCTTTCCATTGTTTGAAAAGTTTTGCTAAATCAACCATATTAACTCCCTTGCGCTCCATCTCTTGAGCGTAAACACTATAGTTCGTTTGGGAACGAGGTTGTTTACGATAATAATCAGGAATATTTTCAGAAAAGAAGTTGGCTTTGTCAGGCGCAATAGCAAAAACTAATAGTATACCCCTCTTGGCCAGTGTATCCTGTACTAGTTTGAACTTTCGTACGTTCATACGGGCAACATCAGCACTTCTGAAATCCTTTCCTAAGTAGCCATATATTCCGCCGTCTTCAAATAGCATGTTGTCTTTACCTACAAGGACACCGTTTGCCTTGCTTACACCGAATAACGAGTAGCCTAATTGATTTCGTAAGCGAATTAAAGCTTCGCGAAACCCTATTCGGTCTTCAACATATTTTTCTAATGCTGGTTGATAACTATTATTTAGTATATCAGCGTAATTGAACTCGGGGTGCGGTGCACGTTCAGCATACCCACCTAAACTGCCCATTTCAAAAATTGGAAATTTAGTCTGTATAGCGGGTAAAACTAGAACTACTAGAAGAATGCCGAATAGAAAGCGTTTCAATAGAACGAGATTATAAGTCGGCATAAGTTAGAATCTGAAATAAATAAATGGGTTGAACGAGTTGCCAATTATAGCGCCAGCGCTGAGCACAAGCAGCACTGTTGTAGCTAGGGTAAGGCCAACTGCACGAGGTATGCTCAGCTTCTCGCCAGACAGCATATTCACTTCCCAACGTTCTACGCGTGGCAAAGCAGCCATAAAAGCAAAGAGAATAGCTAAGCCGAGTGTGACCCAGAACTCATTGCTGAAGTAAGGGGAAGAGGTAGCTGAACTCCCACTAAACATTCGCTGTAAGTAAGCCAACGCCCCGGACAAGCTGTCGGCTCGAAATAGCACCCAGCCTACCACTGTCACCAAGAAGGTGGGAATGATACTGAGGACGCCCAAGCGCTTGGAAATGCGCAGCAGAAATAGGCGGTCGAGCACCAAGAATAAACCGTGGAAAGCACCCCAGGCAATAAAGTTCCAAGCCGCCCCGTGCCAGAAACCTGAGAGAATGAACACGGTCCAGAGATTAATGTAAAGCCGGCTAGGCTTCACCCGGTTGCCTCCCAAAGGGATATACAGATAGTCACGCATCCAGCGTCCTAGCGTGATATGCCAGCGTTGCCAGAATTCAGTAATGCTACGCGAAACATACGGGTTGTTGAAATTCTCGGGAAACTGAAAGCCCATAATTCGAGCTAGTCCGATGGCCATATCAGAATACCCTGAGAAGTCGAAGTATATCTGGAAAGTGTATGCCAAGGCGCCCAACCACGCCAATGGTGCCGATACATCGTTTAGGTTCAGGCCGAAAATACGGTCGGCTTCTTGGCCTAGCACGTTGGCAATAAGCACTTTCTTTGACAAGCCGATACCAAAGCGGAATAACCCCGCTAGTTTGTGGTCGACCGTATCGAAGGCTCGGCGGTCAGTAAGTTGGCCCGCTATTTCGTGGAAGCGTACGATGGGACCGGCAATCATCTTTGGGAACAGCATGATGTAGAGCATGAAATCCCAAAAGCTGCGTAACGGCTTGTTTACACCCCGGTACACATCAATGGTATACGTGAGCTTTTCGAAGGTGAAAAAAGAGATGCCAATTGGTAGCACCACTTTCTCCCATGTCAGCGCTGTTCCACCCAAAGAAGTCTTTACCGCACTAAAGTTTTCCAGAAAGAAGTTGGCGTACTTGAAGTAAAAAAGCATTGCCACATTAATAACAATGCTCATTGTTAAGTAAATCCGCTTTTGCCAACCTTCGGCTCGGTCCATAAGCCGAATCAAGAAAAAGTTAACTACAACAGAGGCCACAAACAGTGCCAGGAAATTGATTCCACCCCAAGCATAGAAGGCAATGCTCGCTATGAGAGCAACTGTATTCTTGAACTTATTAGGGGTAAGAAAGTAAAGAAGCAGAAAGCCTGGCAGGAAATAAAACAAAAAGAGAGTACTGCTGAATACCATATAATGTAGAGCGTATGTCTGCCCGAAAGTACAGGATTGGCGGTTGTTGAGCCCTAAAAGTCGATATAAGTTACTTATCCAATCCACAAACAGCCCCGCCCGTACAATGCGGAAGAGACTATTTGTGAATTAATGACTGACGCCGATATACTACTCCGGCGGGCCGCGCCTGTTGAGATGCCATAGACCTAGCACTCGGTGCGGTACCAACTGTTCACCAAAGCTTCGTTGGTGGTTACAACTACTTTGCTGCTTGTACAATTGGTGCGGGGCCTAGTAGTTCCAGCAACCTCTCGTGGTCAAAACCAACCTCGTAAATGCTTTCGATTCGAGGCTCATCGGGCTCAAATGGAGAACGTTCATCTTTAAGCTGTCTTTGATAAAGCACCAGATATTGCGCTTGGCAATGGGAACACGGGTAGTAAGAAACATTGAGCAAAGCGCCTTCTCGTTACTTGGTTCGCTCACGTACAAGTAAGATTCGAACCCATTTTCATCAATTGTATGATGAAGGTGCTGACCAAAAAGCTGGCCGGCCCAAGCTCAACCGTTGCACTTGTATGGGCAGTGTGTGCTTGCGCAAGCTAGTATTGCAAGCCAATAATTGAGAATTTCGCGTGCCGGGTCGGGTAGAGTCACTACAAAAAAAAGCGCCGAGCTTCTCGAAGAAGCTCGGCGCATCAGAGGCGAAAGAAACCCGGTTAGTGTTTGCCGTGGCCTTTCCCGTGGCCCTTGTTGCCTTTGTTGTTGCCTTCCACTACATATATCCCACCCGGAGCAGCGGCTCTTAGCTTCTTGGCTTGGCCGGGCGGCAAGCCTTTCCCGTTTTCTAAGCGTTTCACTTGGCCCGGAGGCAAGCTTGCAGGATATTGCGTGCGGTGTTGACCAATCTGGCCCCATGGCTGCGCGCCTACATAGTCGATAATGACTGGGTGAAACGATGAGGGAGAGTAGCCGCTAATATCGGAAACGCGCACCCATTGGTTGTCGCGCTGCACCACGTAGCGCTGGGCGCTGAGGTCATAATAGCCACCCACTTCGGGGATGTAGTAGTACTGTTTACCAGCCGGCACAGCAGGACCCCAAGATGGATGCGCTATTCGGCTGCGCCCTTGCGCTTGGCTTGAAAAAGAGATGCCTGTAAGCAATAGCGCTAAGGCAAGTTTGAGGATAAGTTTCATGGTAGAAAGAATGGTAGTGTGTGGTGTTGGTAGGACGAAGGCAAGAAAGAGGCCAAACTGTAGCGCAACTATCCAAGCGCGGCAATATCATGAGCATATACAATGCAAACTCGCTTAATGAAAAAGAGCGCCTTCTATGAAGGCGCTCTTTTTGAAAGTATTGGGTTAGCAGACCATTTACCAGCCTCGGCTCGGTCCTCGGCCACCGCCATAATTTGGCTGTCTGTCTCCATCGCGGCCTTGTTGTACCCCACGGTCGGGGCGGTTGGGGGCGTTCTGGTTGCTACGCTCGTCCCGGCGGTCGTAATAGCCGCGGGTGTTGCGCTGGTCGTACTCGTTGCTGCGTGCGTAAGGGCGGTTGTTGTAAGGGGCATTGCCGTAATTGCCCGGCGCTGGCCGATAGCCAGGAGCTGGAGTACGGTAGCCATAGTCGCGCCCGCCCCCATAGTAGCCGTTGTTTCCGTAATAGCGGCCGGGTTGCCAGCCACGTTGGTTGCAATAGGCTCGGTGGTCGCGGATAGAGTTCCACGGCTGCCGGCCTGCGTAGTGTATCACTACAGGGTGGAAAAAGCGAGGGTCGTAGTGAGCGTAGGGAGAAGGGAGGTATGGCGAGCTAACCCAGTAGCCACGGTCTAGGTACACGTACTGCTGCGTGTACAGGTCGTAATAGCCATCAATTTCCGGAATGTAGTAGTACGCTACGTCTGGCCCAACGGCCGGGCCCCAAGCCGGAGAACCCACGTTGACGTTTACACGAACTTGTGCCTGCGCGGTACTGGCGTGCAGTAGCAAGACCAGTAGTGCCACGAGGCCCGATTTTAGCATCAGTTTCATGGTTGAAATAGAAAAATGAAGAACAGCTTGCCATAGGCAATAACAGCGCCATTTATAGGAAAGAGCACTTCCTAAACCACACAGAATCAAGGCTGGAGTTAGAACTTCAGCTGTAGCGGGACTTTTAGGCTACCATCGTTGTTGTAGGCAGTCTATCCGCGCGTATCGTCGGCTGAGTGCTCTTGTTTATACCTGCCAAAACGCTTGGCAAATAAGCTATTCCGAGTAGTCAGAAGGTCGGGTTTTGCGTACCTTTGCAGACTTATTCGCTTCGCTAGTGCATGGCCAAAAAATCAACCGCAGCATCTTCTGCTGCATCGCCTAAAGCTCCCAAAACACCTAAGGCCCCGAAAGCTGCCGTGGCCCTCAAAGAGGCCCCAGTGGTAGTAGCCGAATTGGTTGCAGAGCCTACTCCGGTTCAGCCGCCGTTGGTTGCCAGTCCGCTCAACGGCCACGCTGCCGATACCGAGGCGCCTTTCATTGAAGTATACGGCGCGCGGGAACACAACCTGAAGAACGTGTCGGTGCAGATTCCGCGTGGCCGATTGGTGGTGTTCACGGGTATTTCGGGTTCGGGTAAGTCCTCGTTGGCTTTCGACACGATTTACGCCGAAGGGCAGCGCCGCTACATGGAAACCTTCTCGGCTTACGCGCGGAGCTTCATGGGAGGCTTGGAGCGGCCCGACGTAGATAAGATAGAGGGCTTGTCGCCGGTTATCAGCATCGAGCAGAAAACCACTTCGCGCAATCCGCGCTCCACGGTGGGCACCATTACCGAGATATACGACTTTCTGCGCCTGCTCTACGCCCGCACGGCTGAGGCGTTCAGCTATGCCACGGGCGCCAAGATGATCCGGCAGAGCGACGATCAAATCATCAACTACATCTTGCAGCAGTTTGATGGCAAAAAGTTGGTGGTGTTGGCTCCCGTGGTGAAAGGCCGCAAGGGACATTACCGTGAGCTATTCCAGCAAATTGCTAAGCTCGGCTTCACCAAGGTGCGGGTAGATGGCGAACTGCTCGACATCACGGCCAAGATGCAGGTGGACCGCTACAAGATCCACGACATTGAAATCGTGATTGACCGGCTGGTTGTGAAGGAAGAGGACCGGTTCCGTCTTTCTGGCTCGGTGCAGAACGCCTTAACGCACGGCAAAGGCACCATGTTAGTGCTGGACCCCGACGAGAAAAGCGCGGCCAAAAAAACGCAGTTCTTCTCCCGGTTCCTCATGGACCCCGTCACGGGCATTGCCTACGACGATCCGGCGCCGAACACGTTCAGCTTCAACTCGCCCTACGGCGCGTGCCCTGTCTGCAACGGCTTGGGTGAGGTGCAGGAAATCACCGAGGAATCGGTGATGCCGGACCGCAAGCTAAGCATCAGCCGCGGCGGTATTGCGCCGCTTGGGGAGTACCGCGACATCTGGATTTTTCAGCAGCTCAGCGCCATCCTGAAACGGCAGAAGTTCAGCTTAAGTACCGCACTGGAAAAGCTGCCCGAGGAGTTGATTGAGCGGCTGCTGTACGGCATCACCGAAGACGAAGACGCCGACCCCAAAAAGGCCAATTACGCCGAGCCATTCGAAGGTATCATTCCGTTTCTGCGGCGCCAGATGGAATCTGATTCCGAAAACATTCGGGAGTGGATCCAGCAGTACACCCAGGCCAAAGATTGTCCGGAGTGTCATGGCTACCGGCTCAAAAAGGAAAGCCTGCACTTCAAGATGGACGACAAGCACATCGGCGAGCTGTCGGTGATGGACTTGAACGAGCTAGCAGACTGGTTTGAGGGCTTGGAAACGCGCCTGACCGATCGGCAAAACCTGATTGCGCGCGAGTTGCTTAAGGAAATCCGCAAGCGCATTGGGTTCCTGCTGGAAGTAGGCCTCGACTACCTGAATCTGCACCGCTCGGTGCGGACCCTGAGCGGCGGCGAAAGCCAGCGTATCCGCCTAGCTACCCAGATTGGTACCCAACTGGTAGGGGTGCTCTACATCATGGACGAGCCCAGTATTGGGTTGCACCAGCGCGACAACGAACGCCTAATCAAAGCCTTGCAACACCTGCGCGACATCGGCAACTCGGTGATTGTGGTGGAACACGACAAGGATATGATTATGCACGCCGACTACGTGCTGGATATCGGTCCGGGGGCAGGTATCCACGGCGGCCACATTGTAGCGTCGGGCACTCCGCAGGAGATTTTCAACTCGGGTAGCCTCACTTCGCAATACCTAAGCGGCCAAAAACACATCGAGCTGCGCAAGAAAAAGCGGACTGGGGAAGGGAAAGACTTGGTCTTGAAGGGAGCCAAAGGGCACAACCTCAAAAACGTAACGGCTAAGTTTCCGCTCGGCAAACTAGTAGCTGTAACAGGCGTGTCGGGTTCGGGCAAGTCGTCGCTCATTCACGATACGCTGTACCCCATCCTCAACCAGCACTTCTTCAACGCCAAGCGCGAGCCCCTGCCTTACGGCAGCATAGAAGGTCTGGACCTGATTGATAAGGTGATTGAGGTCGATCAGTCACCGATTGGGCGTACGCCTCGCTCGAATCCGGCGACGTACACTGGCGTGTTCACCGAGATTCGGCAGTTGTTCTCGTCGTTGCCAGAAGCTAAAATCCGGGGTTACGGACCAGGGCGCTTCTCATTCAATGTGAAAGGTGGACGCTGCGAAACCTGCGAGGGAGCCGGCATCCGGACCATTGAAATGAATTTCCTGCCCGATGTGCACGTGCCCTGCGAAACTTGCAAAGGCCGCCGCTATAACCGCGAAACGCTGGAAGTACGCTTCAAAGGCAAGTCCATCACCGACGTGCTGGACATGACTGTGGAAAAAGCAGTGGACTTCTTCGAGTTTCAGCCCCGTATTCTGCGCAAGATTCAGACCCTGAACGAGGTAGGCTTGGGCTACCTCACGCTCGGGCAGCAAGCCACTACGCTTTCCGGTGGGGAAGCCCAACGCGTGAAACTGGCTACCGAGCTCAGCAAAAAGGACACCGGCAAGACGTTCTATATCCTAGACGAGCCCACCACCGGTCTGCACTTCGAGGATATCAGCCACCTGGCTGATGTGCTGCAGAAGCTGGCCGATAAAGGCAACACCGTCCTCATCATCGAGCACAACCTCGACCTAATTAAGGTAGCGGACCACGTGATTGATATTGGGCCTGAAGGGGGCGCAGCGGGCGGTACTATTGTAGCGCAAGGCACGCCGGAG
Organism: Hymenobacter tibetensis; assembly: GCF_022827545.1. Lineage (NCBI taxonomy): Bacteria > Pseudomonadati > Bacteroidota > Cytophagia > Cytophagales > Hymenobacteraceae > Hymenobacter > Hymenobacter tibetensis. Next base: position 5,312,769 of record NZ_CP094669.1, on the reverse strand, counting down.
CAGGTAGCCAAATCAGGCAAAGGGCACACCAGCCGTTTCCTGGCCGAGGAACTGCGCACCAGCAAATACATGGAAGCGTAAGCAGCACATAATAACCGTACCCATTAATGACAGCGCCTGCTCTCCTATGGGAGAGCAGGCGCTGTCGTACGTATAGAATTGTCAGGCAGCATGCTAGTAAGCTGCAGAGTGCCTGCGGTAATTGTTCAGGACGCAAACACGAGGAGCCTTAGCACCCGCTAGAGCTCTTTTGTGTGTCAAGGAAGTACAGTACCTGTTATTTCAGTGCATTGGCCCGGTCGAACAGAATGCTCGTCTGGCTTTCGTGGGCGCGAAGCTTGGGCAGCATTTCCGTCACGTAGGCTAGCAGTTCAGGATTAGCTAGCTTGGTGGCCGCTTCGGCGTAACGCTTCACGGTGCGCTCGTGCAGGTCTTTCAAATCCCGCAAGTACTTCTTGTCGAAGCCCAAATACTTGCGGTCATCTACATCGTCGTAGATGCTACGGTCTTCTGTGCTCATCATGGTTGGCAGCGCAATGTTGCTACGTGAGGCAATGGCTTCTAGCTTCGTACCTGCTTCGCTGTGCTCTTGGTCCATGGTTTTGCCCCAGTCCTTGACTTCCTGCAAAATTGCTTTCTGCTGGGCTAGCTTACCGAGCGACACTTCCAGCATGTTGGCGCTAGCTGCCGCTACCGTAAACTCTGAATCGTACTTGAGTTGCTCTTTGGTATAGGTTGAATTGGAGGCCAGTGCCTTACTACGCTTTTTGTTGATCTTTTCAGCTTGCTTGGTTTGGGCTTGCACAGGCAGCGTGCTACCTACTATGCCACCGGCAAGTAGCAATGCAACAGCTAGGTGGTTGAATGAATTTTTCATAAGTCAAGAAGTCAGGCAAAGTGATTGTAAGAAAGCTAGGCAGGAATAGCACTAGCCACTTGGCTATACATCCCTAGAGAGAGGAGGTAGCAATCCGTTGCCTTATACTCAACCAGTAGCAAGTAGTTCGATAACGCTCAAATCGAGCTTTACTCCGCCTCACAGACGGTGTTAGCAATGCTGAGTCCAACCGTAGCGGTTGCGTCATGCCTTCCACAGGAGGATAATTTTAAAGCAACAAGAGAGACAATGCGCCCCTCATGACAAGACAAATTGTGAGGGAGTAAATAAAAAAAGCCGCTGCCCGATGAGGCAACGGCTTTCAGAACTAGCGGAAGCTAGCGTCTATTTTACATCATGCCGGCATGCTCTTTCGACATGTTCAGGTGCTTCTCGATTACGGGAGTGGTCTTGGTAATGAAGGTCTGCAGATCCGTGTCCTTGGTCATCTTTTGATGAGCAGCCATCGTGTTCATCGTCTTCTGATGATCAACTACCATCTGATCCATGAACTTCTTCTCCAATTCCTTGCCCGAAAGCTTTTCCATCTCTGCAGCTATGGCTTTGTGCTCGGCATCCATATCGGTAGGAAGCGTCACGCTTTTCTTCTGCGCAATAGCTTTCAAGTCAGCTGTCGACTTGGTGTGGTCGGTGATCATCATGTTGGCGTGCTGCTGTGCCATACCGGTAGCGCCCTTTTTCAGCGCAAGCTTGCTGAGCTGAATCTCGTTTTGGTCGCTGTGTGCCGCCGACATCATGAAGGTAGGGTCATCGCTGTGGGGTGCAGTAGGACCGTTAGGGTCCGCCATAGCACCACCGCCCGTTGCGTTGGCTGAGGCGGTGTCGCCGCTCATGCCAGTGGAATCCATGGTACCGGCTTCAGTGTTGGTAGGAGCACTGCCAGTAGCGGTATCGCCCTCGGCGGCAGTGGTTTCAGCGGATTGGCTACATGAACCTAGAGCGAGAAGCCCTAGACAAGAGGCACTAAAAAGAAAGCGTTTCATAGCGTGTTCGGTTGAGGTGTTTAAAGTACAACGTACTCTTTTTGACGAGCTTAGGTTATAGACGAGCTTGTTCTCTATTATTCGGTAGCCGTGGTTGAATCGGCATCAGCTGTTACTGTTGGGCCGGCATCGTTGTCAATTACCGTGGCATCAGCCTCAACTCCGCCTTCTTCAGCGGCTTTATCGATGTCGCTCACCGCTTCGCCAGCTGTTCCGTCGGTCCGTTGTTCGGTATTACCGCAACTGCTAAAGGAGAGAACGGTGGCGAGGGCAATGAGGGAAAGAAAGCGGGTTTTCATAGGGATTAGGGTTTGTGGTTGATAGGAAAACGGAGTGGTATTATTTGGGGAGTTTGTCGGCGGCTTGTTCGGCAGCCTCGCGGTGCTTCTTGAGTGTTGGCAGATACTTAGCGGCAAAAGCTCGAATATCACCGTCGTAAGCATCCTCGCTTAGGTCGTCGAACTCGTCAACGCTGTTCTTGTGGATGTCTTCCAGTAAGTCAAGGTACTTGCGGTCGAATCCTGCGCCATTGAGAGCAGTCAGTTCGCCAACAATCTTTGCTTGGTTTTCGCCGAGGTTGGTGGGCAGTACAATGCTTTTCTTCTGCGCCAGTGACTTCAAGTCGGCCTGCATATTGCCGTGTTCGCCAACTATCATTTGGGCGAGATACTTCACATCGGGAGAGGTAGCCTTGCGCTGGGCAATCTGGCTGATTTCCAGATTAGTCATGCTGCTGCTTGCTGCCGTAACCATGAACTCAGCATCGCGCTCCTGCTTTTCAGTCACTGCCTCGTCGCCGATGCGCTTTTCGTTTTGGAACTTGGCTTCTGCCACAGGGTCTTTGTTGCTTTCTCCTCCCGAGCAGGCTGCAAGCCAGGGAAGGATAAGTAAGGCACAGAGTTGAAAAAGGCGCATGACTTCGGAGTTATGTACAGGAAAAGCGAGGGATGTGTCAAGCTATACGGCAAGCTTAGCTAGCGGTTGGGGTAGAGGCAGATAGGCATCTCCCAAAATGCGACACTTGTCTTCTGCGTGGAGGTACTCGCTCATCGGTTCCTGAGCTGAAACAAGCCAGTGCAACAGCGCAACTACTGTATTCAGCGGAGCCATGTACTGGCAGTGTGCTTATTGGCCGTGTAGTACATGAGCTCAAGTATCCGCTCAAGCGCTAGAGAGTAGCTCAGGAATAACAGAAGGCCAGTTCCGTATGGAACTGGCCTCTAGACTATGTCCTGCCCATTGATTCTTACTGGCGGCTAGGAACGTCGCAACGTGTTAAAATTTAACCTCCTGCCGTAATAGCACTTCAGCCAGCAGCAAGTCTTCCGGAGTCGTGATTTTTAGGTTGCAGTAGTCGCCCGCCACTAGCCGGATAGGATGTAAGTCTTCCACCACACTGGCATCGTCGGTGAAGGTAGATAGTTCAGGCAGGTTATAGGCGCGCCGTAGTAGCTCTAAATCAAAGCACTGGGGGGTTTGCACGAGGCGTAGCCGGGACCGGTCTAGGGCATAGGAGCCTTGTTGACTCAGCCCCCGCACCGAGTCTTTGGGAGGCACTGCGGCTATGGCTGCGCCGTGCTCTAAGGCGGCGGCATACGTATTTTCAATAACGGATAGGGGAGTTAGGGGCCGCACCCCATCATGCACCGCTACTACACCCGTTGAATGCCCCGCTAGTTCGGCAAGGCCATTGCGTACGGAAGCCCACCGCGAAGCGCCACCCGCCACCACCACGTGCGGAATCTGTACTTGGTGCGTGGCGCACAGCTGGGTCCAACTAGCAAATTGATCTGGGGGCAATACTACTATCAGGGTGGTCACGCCTAGGGCCGGGGTAGCAAACCGGCGCAAGGTGTGTAGCAGCACCGGCTCCCCATTCAACGCCAGGAACTGCTTGGGCCGGTCGGCCCCCATACGGGTACCGCTGCCCCCTGCTACTATAATAGCAACGCGTGGCACTATGGCTGCCGAGGTAGCCAATGGCATTGCGGCGTTGGAAAGTTCTGATTCGGTCATAGTGTAGATGCAGGCACAAACAAAAAAGCCCCGCCACCGCAAGGTAGTAGGGCTTTTGATATTCTGGGGTGCTAGGTTACGCTGTCTTCTGCCTTACAGAATGAGCATTGCGTCGCCGTAGCTGAAGAACTTATACTTCTCTTTAATAGCCGTTTGGTAGGCTTCAATAAGGAGGTCGTAGCCAGCAAAGGCAGCGGCCATCATCATGAGCGTGCTTTCAGGCGTGTGGAAGTTGGTAAGCAGCGTGTTGGCTATTTTGAAATCGTAGGGCGGGAAGATGAACCGGTCAGTCCACCCTTCGTTGGCCTTCAAGCGCGAGTTAGCTGATACCGACGACTCCATGGCGCGCATAGAAGTGGTACCTACTGCGCATACCCGCTTCTTGGCATCCAAGGCCTTGTTCACAACCAGTGCCGAAGAAGCCGGAACAATGAAGTTTTCGGAATCCATCTTGTGCTTGGTCAAATCTTCCACGTCCACTGTCCGGAAGGTGCCTAGCCCTACGTGCAGCGTAACGGGTGTAATTTCTACCCCTCTGATTTCGAGGCGCTTCATTACCTCTCGGGTGAAGTGCAAACCGGCCGAAGGCGCCGCTACTGCCCCCGTGTGCTTGGCGTAGATGGTCTGATAACGCTCTTTGTCGGCTGGCTCAGCGTCGCGGGTGATAGACTCGCGAGGGAGTGGCGTTTCGCCGAGGTTGTGCAGTGCTTTGTAGAACTCTTCGTCGGAGCCATCGAACAGAAACTTGATGGTCCGGCCACGGGAGGTGGTGTTGTCGATAACTTCAGCTACTACTTCGCCTTCGTCGTCAAAGTACAGCTTGTTGCCTACCCGAATTTTGCGGGCCGGATCCACTAATACGTCCCAGAGGTGAATCTCTTTGTTGAGTTCACGGAGCAAAAACACTTCGATCTTGGCGCCGGTCTTTTCTTTGTTGCCATACAGGCGAGCAGGAAACACCTTGGTGTCGTTGACCACAAAGACGTCGCCCTCACCGAAGTACTCGATTATATCTTTGAACGTGCGGTGCTCGATCTTGCCGCTGTCGCGGTGCAGTACCATGAGGCGCGATTCGTCGCGGTTTTTAGCCGGGTGTTGCGCCACCAGGGCTTCAGGCAAGTCAAACTTAAACTCGGAGAGCTTCATATAGGCAGGAAAGGCAAAGGCAATAGCTGGGGAAGCTAAAGAAAATTTGAGTCGGCGAAAGTACGCAACGTAGCTTGATTTATCGTTACTTTTCGCCCGAAAAGGTGAAATAGTGAGATGGGTGCACAACGCGCTTGACCTTCAATCAATCCGTTTGTTATACCATTAGAACATTCCTCCTCACTGTTTCATCATCCCTCTCCTGCACCTTATGAAAGCTCTGCGTCTGACTTTGGAAAGCTTCCGCTTTGCGTGGCAAGCGCTGAAATCAAATCTGCTGCGGACAGTGCTTTCCTTGCTTGGCGTCACGGTGGGCATCTTCGCCATTATTGCCGTTTTCACCGTCGTCGACTCGCTGGAAGCCAACGTGCGCCAAAGCATGAGCTTCGTTGGCGATAAGGTGATTTATGTGATGAAAATGCCCTGGACTTTCGACCAACCCGACTATCCGTGGTGGCGCTATTTCCAGCGGCCTGCGCCTACGGTGCGGGAGTTTCAGCTTTTGCAGCGTAGCCTCTCTGATAACCAGCGCGGCGTGGCTATATATGCTGCCACGGGTGGCAACACGCTGCGTGTGGGTTCCAACAGTATGCAGGGGTGCGCACTCATGGGCGTCAGCTATGACTACCGCAGCGTTTCGGATTTGCCTATTGCCGAAGGCCGCTACTTCACCACGCAGGAAGTGGAAGCGGCGCGTAACGTCGCCATAGTAGGTGCTGATGTTGCGGCCAACCTGTATCCTAACGGCTCGGCGCTGGGCCAAGAATTCAAGGTGCGCGGCCTTTCCTTCACTATTGTTGGGATCGTCAAGAAAGAGGGCAAAAAGATTCTGGACACGCCCAGCAACGATACCAACTGCGTTATTCCGTTTGAGGCTTTCACTAAGATGTTTGCGTTGAGCACCAACGGCCTGACCGGGGTAACGCCTACTATAGCCGTGAAGGGCCGCGAAGAAGATGCCGGCCTTCTGGACTTGGAGTACGAGATGAAAGGCCTGATCCGCAACATCCGTACGCTCAAGCCTCGCGAGGAAGACAACTTCGCCCTGAACCGCCCCGAGATGATAGCCAACATGGTTGGTAAGCTCTTCTCGGTAATTGGCATTGCCGGCGGCGTTATTGGCTCGTTTGCGATGCTGGTAGGTGGATTCGGAATTGCCAACATCATGTTCGTGTCGGTGAAAGAGCGCACCAACATCATTGGCATCCAGAAGTCATTAGGCGCTAAAAACTACTTTATCCTATTTCAATTTTTGTTTGAGGCTATTTTCCTGTGTTTGATAGGAGGGGCTGCGGGCATTTTTCTGGTGTGGCTGATCACGCTAGTGCCCCAAGACTCGTTACCGCTCACGCTTTCCGCTGCCAACATCACATTGGGCCTCACCGTATCAGTGGTGATTGGGGTGCTGGCTGGGATTGTTCCGGCTGTAATGGCCGCCAACCTGGATCCGGTTATTGCTATTCGAAGCAAATAAAACTGCCTCGCAAAAGATAGTGCGTTGAGTAGCTGCTGGTTCGACAGACACTGCCGAGTATCGCAACTATTTGGCCATTCAATGTTAACAAATTGTTAATTTGCGCGTCCGTACTTTTGGCCGCTCTCGTTGTGTAGGGCGGCTTTCTCTTTTTCAAATTCCCCATTTCCTGGCAAGCTGGTCCCCCTACGGGCTTGTCAATCAGTAAGCAAACAGAATGTCTAAGCTCAAAAAAACCAGTCGGACCAAAGCTTCCGATGAAGCGCTCAATGCCGGTAGCGGCCAAACCATCCGGCAGCCGGATGTCAACAACAACAAGGTCACCAGCATTAGCGACATCCGAGAGCAAACTCACGGTCAGCGCACGGTGCAGCTAGACGATGAACAGCGTATCCGGCGGGCTTTCGTTGACAAAGACTGGAATGAAATCAAGATTGCCGACTCCTGGCAGATCTTCAAGGTGATGGCCGAGTTCGTGGAAGGCTTCGAAAAGATGTCGAAAATTGGCCCATGCGTGTCTATTTTCGGTTCGGCTCGCACCAAGCCCGACAACCCTTACTACCAAATGGCCGAGGAAATTGCGGCTAAGCTGGTGCGCCATGGTTATGGCGTGATTACGGGCGGCGGCCCCGGCATCATGGAAGCTGGCAACAAAGGCGCCCGCGCTGAAGGTGGCCGTTCTGTTGGGTTGAATATCGAATTGCCGTTCGAGCAGTTCAATAACGTCTACATCGACCCAGACAAACTCATCAACTTCGACTACTTTTTTGTGCGGAAGGTAATGTTTGTGAAATACGCGCAGGGCTTTATTGGTATGCCCGGCGGCTTTGGTACACTAGACGAATTGTTTGAAGCTATTACGCTGATCCAAACCAAAAAAATCGGGCGTTTCCCTATTGTGCTGGTGGGTACCGCCTACTGGAAAGGGATGTTCGAATGGATTGAGAAGGTGATGCTCCACGAAGAGCACAACATATCAGCCGAGGACATGCAACTCGTGCAACTCGTAGATGATGCTGCTTCGGCCGTTAAAATCATTGACGATTTCTATTCAAAATATCTGCTGTCGCCGAACTTCTAAGTTGCGCTTTCAGGCAGTAAAAAAGCCGGTTCTTCTGTGCAAGAGCTGGCTTTTTTGCGTTGTAGCCAGCTTAGTAATGTGCTGATAGGTAAATCATTGTTGCAATAACCTGCTTCCACAAAATCGAGTATTTTAGAACTCCCACCTCGAAATTCCCTGAGTATGCAAACGACTCCTACCCAAGCCGAAGTGAAAGAAGTGTTCATTGTGCCCCGCTGGGCCGGTGCTCCGCACGATGATTGGTACCCCTGGCTAGGCAATCAGCTACGGGCGGTAGCCGCCGAAGACGGAATCGAATACCGCATTCATACGCTGACCATGCCCGCCTGGGACCTGCCCATCATTGGGCAAGCAGTGGAGTACTTGCAGCAGGTGCTACCGCCCGAAAAGCTCAACCAAGATATTATTCTGGTGGGGCACAGCGTTGGGTGCTTGGCTATTTTGCACTACTTGGCTAATGTATCCAAAGCCAACCCGGCGGCCAAGCAGGTAGGAGGCGTGCTATGCGTAGCAGGCTGGTTTTCAGTGGATAGCCCTTGGCAGGATATTCAGAACTGGATGGATGCGCCCATCGATTTCGAGGCAGCTCGCAGCCTCATTCCAACTGACAAGATGATTGTGCTGCTCTCCGACGATGACCCGTACACATCAGGCTACCAAGACAACGAACGTCTGTGGGTGGAACGCCTCCATTCGCAGGTAAGCATTCTGCCCGGGCGGCAGCATTTCAGCGCCCAGCTCGATTTCGACGTGCGTGACGCGGTGCGCGACTTGGCAGGGGCTACATCTGCCTTGGCTCCTACCTAGCCGAAAAATGGATGTGGCGGCTATCAGTTAACTTGCAACAACTACCTCTACTAAGTAGGAAAACGGTGTGGCAGCAGACTCCAGATACGATTATCTTATAGTGGGCGGCGGCGCAGCAGGGCTCAGCTTGGCATATCACATCAGCCAAGAGCCAAAGCTCGCCGACAAACGAGTGCTGCTTATTGAGCCGGAAGTGAAGGATCAGAACGACCGAACGTGGTCGTTCTGGACGGATACACCCACTCTGTTCGATGGGATTGTGGCGCATGAATGGGGGAAAATTGCCTTCCGAAGCCCCCAGGTAGAACAGGTGTTCACGCTAGCCCGGCACCGCTATAAAATGATTCGGGGGCTGGACTTCTACACGTTTGTGGAGCAGGCCTTAGCGGCCTCACCTCAGTTCCGTCGCGTACAGGGCATAGTAGAAACGTTGGAAAACACTGCTACTGGGATTGTGGCGCAAACGGGCAACGGGGAATCATTCCAAGCAAAGTTCGCCTTCGACAGCCGCCCTCCGCAACTTCAAAAGCGCCCTGATAAGTACCGTTACCTGCTTCAGCACTTTGTGGGTTGGGAAGTGGAAACCACCACTCCCGTATTCAACCCCGAAACGGTGGAGTTCATGGATTTTCGGGGCGAGCAGCAGCACGAAGCTCGGTTCATATACGTGTTGCCGTTCAGCGAGAACCGGGCGTTGGTGGAGTACACGCTTTTCTCGGGCAAGGTGCTGCCGAAAGCAGAATACGAAGCCGCTATGCGCGAGTACCTGAGTAGCTTGGGCGTTGCTGACTTCCGAATTGTGGCCGAGGAAGTAGGAGCCATTCCGATGACGGACCACCCTCTACCCAGCACCGACGGCACACATATCATCAACTTGGGCACTCGTGCTGGCCGGGCGAAACCAAGCACTGGATATGCTTTCAAGCGTATCCAAGCCCATTCTGCTCGTCTGGTGCAGGCCCTAGCTGCCACTGGCCACCCGCCCGCCGACTCCACCGGCGACCAATGGCAGTTCCATGTTTTCGATACGCTGCTGCTGGATATTATGCAGCGCCAAGGCGAACGAACCCGGGACATTTTCAGTGAGTTATTTACCCGCAACACGCCCGAGCGAATCTTTGACTTCCTAGATGAACGCACGTCCAACTGGGAAAACTTGCAGTTGATGAACTCCGTGACGCCCGGTCCGTTTTTGCGCTCTATCACGCATCTGCTGCGCGGGCGGCCAGGGACACGAGCGTAGCTACCTCAGCCTATGCTATGTCCTAGGCATCGAACCAGTAGATGTTGAACGCAGTGCCTTCCCCCACGGTGCTGTTTACCTCTAGGTGCCCACCACGGCTCGTGATGATTCGCTGCACCAAGTAAATGCCTACTCCCGCGCCTCCAATCTGGGGATGCTGCCGCGCAAAAGGCTGAAACACTGGTGCTGGTACGTCCGGCAATATCATGCCCATGCCATTATCCTGTACCGTGAGCATGGGGTGCTGCGTGGCGGACAAGTGGCTCTTCACCGTTATGTGTGCGGGGCGCTCAGGATGGGCAAACTTGATGGCGTTGCTGAGTAAGTTGTGCAACACCGAGCGTAAGTTGGCACGGCCATAGGTTAGGGTAGGGGCTAGCTCGAAGTTCAACTCGATGACGGCATTCGACTCCTGTACTTGGGCCCGCAGGCCTAATAGCACCTCTTCTGCTACGCTTCGTAGGTCCAGAGGCTCGGCGGGAGCGGAGAGGCCACGTTGGTCTTGTACGGTGGCCGCCAAATCCTGCAGCGTAAGGTCGAGCTGACGCAATGCATCATCCACCATAGTTAGGATTTGGGCTTCCTGCGGGTCGTCGAAGGAAGCGCTGCGGCGTAGCTCATCAAACAAGCCGCGCAAGTTGAGCAACGGTTGCTTGAGGTCGTGAGAGGCTGTGTACACGAAGGTGTCCAGGTCGCGGTTGGTGCGCGCTAGCTCGTCGTATTGGGTTTGCAACACCTCGCGTAAGCGGTGCTGGTCGTCAACGTCGGTGCAGGCGCCAAACCAGCGCAGGCCCCGCGCGTCGGTGAGCTGCCGCGCCCGAATGATATGCCACCGGTAGCGCCCATCGTGCCGGCGCATTCGAAACAGCCCCTCAAATGCTTCGCCACTCGCAATGCTGTGCACCCACCGCCGCGCCGCGTTAGCCTGCTCGCTCGGATCCAGCAAGTTGATCCAGCCGGTAGGCCCAAGGTCTTTGCCGGTTAAGCCGGAATACTCCTCGGAGTACTGATTATAATAGTCTACAAAGCCCTCGGCAGTAGCCGTCCAAATTAGCTCCGGAATACTGTCGGCGAGGAAGCGTAACTCGGCTTCGCCACGGCGCAGGGCCTCTGATAGTTCGCGTTGGTCGTGCACCTCTGTTAGGGCGCCGTGCCAAAACACTGGTTTGTCGGGGGCTTGAAACTCGGGGAGGGCACGGCTCAATACCCACCGGTACTGGCCATCGTGTCGGCGCAACCGGTATTCGTAGCTCCAGCCGTTGCCAGCGGTGCGGGCCGCATCGGTCTGGTAGAGTACCCGCAGCCGGTCGTCGGGGTGAATCAGCAACGGCCACATGGCGTTCAGGTCGGCCGTAGGCGGCTGGCCCGTGAAGTAGTACCACTGCGGACTTACGTACTCGTAGTTGCCGCTGGAATCTACGCTGAAAGTGATTTGAGGTACTGTTTCGGTGAGCACCCGCAAGCGGGTATCTAGGCGCCGGGTTTCAATGGCCAACTCATGGGTTCGTTGGCGAACCTCTTCTTGCTCCGTCACGTCCACGGCAAACAGCAGCAGGCCACTCACCGGCCCGCCCCCTTCCCGGACGGGCTCCAAGGCAATATCATAATAGCGCATGCGTGGTGGCTCACTCTCCGTGCCAGGAAAAGGCAGCCGATAGGCTTTGGCCACGTAAGGTCGGCCCCGTTGGTATACCTCCTGCATCACGTTCAGCAAGTCGTCGGGAAGGCATCCTGGAGGATCGGCAGCGGGGCGCCCTTCTGTAGCAGAGCCTCCTAGAGCTGCTTGCATAGCTTCATTTACGAAACCATAGCGCAGTTCTGGGCCCTGCAAGGTTGCTACGCCGGCTGGCATATGCTGGAGAATGTCCCGCAGTTGCTGCTCACGCATACGCAGTACTTGGAAATAGAAAAAGCATACTTATGCTGATACTCCGGGTGAAGGACGAGGAAAAAAGCAAAATACCTGTAATTACTCTTGAGGGAGTACCGAGGTGGCAGTAGCGTCGGGCCCGAAAACGGCTATGCGCACCAAATCTACGAGTGTAGCATCGGCAATAGTTAGCGAAGTAAGGGCTGGAGGCATCCCACTAGGCAAGAAAAAGCCTTGCAAGGTTTCGAAGCCAGCTGGTTCCAGGGGGTGAAAGGCCATCGACCATTCTGCGAAGCTTCGCACGCTAATCGGCTTGTCTACCAGCTTCGTAACGTTGGAATGGCGTCCGTCGCGGGAGATTTTCTCGAACAGCGGTTCCAGTACGTCCGCTTCTCCCTCAATAAGCTGTGCAATGTTCCCGTGACTGTAGAATAAAACACCTGTCACATCGTGTCGGCCGTTGTCGCGGCGGCATTGATCCAACAGCAATTGTAAGTCTTGGTCGGAGAGCGGGCGCACTGCCCGGCTAATGTAAATAATGTGAATCATGCGGAAAAAACTGCTGCGCTATCTACTCTGGGCGGGTGTACGTGATTCTGTAAATTTAGTAGAAGCTCGTCAGCAAGGCGTGCAAAATAATTTCTGAATCCAGCTCAAAACACTGCTACCGTGAGAGAAGTGAAGCCGTTAACTACCCAACCACAACACACCCACTCCTGTTGCGTCCACTGCCAGAAGTAGTGCCTTCCACCTCGCCAACCTTTGGGGTCGATAGTGCTATACACGAAGCAGAAAGGGTATTTGTTCCTACTGTGCTTCGGGCGAGCAGTATAACGCTACTGTTTGAATAGCCTAGAGTGCATAGCGTAGCCAGCGCGCTTAGAGCTGAGAAGTTGCTGTCTGCCACCGTAGTCGGGAAGAGTGGTGTTGTTCTAAAGCGGAGAAGCTTCCAAAAATTCTTTCGCGGCGCGCACACTGCTGGGGGTAAGGGGTTCCAAGTATGGCTGAGGATGGGAGAGATTAAGCAGATAGCCAGATAACGTCAGTAAATTATCGAGGTCGTGGGTGATGCAGAGCACCGTTTTTCGTTGTTCTACCACCCACGCCTGCATCAAATCAAATACGCGGCGGCGGTAGTAGACATCGAGCTGCTGGGTGGGCTCGTCGAGGAGATACAGAGGGGCATCCTGCAGGCTGAGTTGGGCCAGCCATACGAGTTGCTGCTCTCCCCCAGAAAGCAGTGTGAAATCTTGGTCGGCAAGGTGGGTGGCAGTAACTGCCGCCAGCGCCGCATCAGCCAACTGGTAATCGGCGGTGGAGTACGTGCTGAGCAAGCCGTGTTGGCGGTAGCGGCCCATCACCACCAGCTCTCGTACCCGGATAGGAAAGCCTACTACGGTGCGCTGCGGCAGGTACGCCAGCAAGCCCGCCGTAGCTGGCCGACGAACGGTACGCAAATTGCGTCCGTTCAGCCAAACGTTGCCGGAGTATGGTAGCTGCCCGGTTATGGTCCGGAACAGGGTGGTTTTGCCGCAGCCGTTGTGACCCACAATAGCGACAAATGACGGGGTATCTACCTCTAAAAAAAGGTTGCGGAGCAGAACACGTGGTTCGTACCCCGCAACCAAATTCTCGGTGCGTAAAGCTGGTAACAGTTGAGTGTCGGCGGTTGATTGTTGGTCGTTCAACTAACTGGGTAAGAAAGCTCTTCGATTAACACGCAACACACAACACGCAGCAATTAATACTCGTCTTCGTTGAACATGAAGTCCTCCTTGGTCGGGTAATCCGGCCACACTTCCTCGATGCTTTCGTAAGGCTGGCCATCATCTTCCAAGGCCTGCAGGTTTTCCACTACTTCCATGGGAGCACCCGAGCGGATAGAGTAGTCAATGAGTTCATCCTTGGTGGCGGGCCAGGGAGCATCTTCCAGGTACGAAGCAAGTTCCAGCGTCCAGTACATAAGTGTGGGGGGTACTTAAAAGGTGGTCAAAAGAAAGGTAATTCCGGCTATCAAAAATCCGGCCGGAGCACTATAACTGACAACGTGACCAAAAGCGGCTTGTTGTAGTTGGCAGCAACGTAAGATAGGCGCGAAGGTTGGGCTACGCAACCAAGCGTTGGCGCAACATTTCGATTAAATCGTTTTTAGTGCGGATTTTTCGCTCGAAAGCACGGATTTTGCCTTGCAGCATCTGCCGGAACGCATCATTGGCCGGCGCAGAACTTAGCTTGCCGAGGTTCTCTTCTAGCGTGAGTTGCTCCTGCTGGTCGTATTTGATGAAGTCGCGCAAGGCTTGCACCCGCATGTTCACTTGCTCTTCGGGCTTGGCCGTGGCGTTTTCAGGCCGTTTGCGGATGAAGTGCTCTAGGGCGCTAAGCTCGAATACCCGGTCGCAGGCCAGAATGAACTGCTCCCACACTCTGTCTGATTCGGGGCCGCGTACTGGGCCCACCTTTTTCCAGGCTGCCTGCAGTTCCTTGGCCCGCGCCACTGCCTCCGACATGGGTCGGTTGAGTAGTTCCACTGCTTCGGCCACCAAAGCACGCTTGCGTGCCAAGTTGTCGTCGGTGGAGCTGTCCTTGGATTCAGTGCGCTTGCTCTCTATATGCACCTTCAGGCGCTCAAAGAAATGGTTGTGCGCGGCCCGGAACTGGGTCCATAGGTCGTTGGCTTGTTTGCGGGGCAAGGAGCCACCCACTTCTTTCCAGTCTTGCTGGAGCTTCTTGAGCTTGGCCGTGGTGCCTTCGAAGTCGGTGGAATCCTGCAACCCTTCCGACTGCCGGATAAGCGCCTTGAATTGCTCGGCCGCACGGTTGGTCATGGCCTTCTTCTCGTTCTGGAAGGCCTTGCGCCGCATGAAAAACTCGTCGGCAGCCACCCGAAACCGGTTTTCCAGGTCGTCGGTGTGCTGCTTGTCTACGGGCCCTGTCTTGATCCAGGCCTGCCGCAGCTCCTGCAGTTCGTCGCCAGCGGTAGCCCAGTCCAGGGCGTTGTGCAGGGCTTCCACTTGCTGAATCAGGCTGATCTTGGTGGCCAGATTCTTTTCACGGTTGCGGGCCACGGTCACCTTAATGGCTTCCTCGGCCTCGGTGAGGCGGGTGTGCAGGCTTTCGAAGTCACCGAGAGCATCGTAGGAAGCTACTTGCTCCTTTAGGTGCAGGGCCTTCATCAGAAATGAACCCTTGTTTTCGGATTCCTCTATCTTCTGCAGCAAATCTTCTACTTTGCCCCGGAATAGCTCGAAGCGGTTGGCAAAATACAGCAAGGAAGCATCCGCAGATTCTTTCACTTGCCCCACTTTGCGGGCCGGCAGATTCATAAATGGTTTGAGCCACACTTCGTCGCCCTCGATGTAGCCGTAGCGGCGGGCTTCTGCCAGCAGGTGGTCTTGTTGTTCCATAAACTCAAATAACGCGAAGGCGAATCGGTGGTGGTAGGATGAAAGAGCGTGGAGTAGTACCCTAAAATGGAAAGATGTGCAAGTTTACGTCTTGTTGCAATATATGCTGCATTCTGCACAGGTGGCAAACCAAGCAGCTGCTGGCTACCTTTGACAATGCCGGCAATGGCAGAATGCTTGTTCAGCCGAACGTAAGCGCGGTTCGGAAGGTTGAGCGGCCCTCGCGGGTAGGGCTGACCACTTGAAAAATAACACTTTTAGAAATCAGAAGACTTCACTGGTCTTTTATACTTACAATCAGCTTCTTTCCTGCATAAGCCAATAGGCAGGTCTTGGCACTAGCCCAAACTTCTGCAACATTCTTAAAAATACGTCCGCATGAGCGACCAGCCCACTATTATTTTCTCGATGGCGGGGGTAACCAAGGTCTACCCACCCCAAAAACAAGTTCTTAAAAACATCTACCTCTCGTTTTTCTACGGCGCCAAAATTGGCGTGCTGGGTCTTAACGGATCCGGTAAATCCAGCTTGCTGAAAATCATTGCTGGCGTTGATAAGCAGATCCAAGGCGACGTGGTGTTCTCGCCGGGCTACTCGGTGGGCTACCTGGAGCAAGAGCCCCAACTCGACCCCACCAAAGCCGTGATGGAAGTGGTGCAGGAAGGCGTGGCCGAAACTGTGGCCTTGCTTAAGGAGTTCGACGAAATCAACGAAGCCTTCGGGGCCGAAGACGCCGACTTCGACAAATTGCTCGAACGCCAGGGTACCGTGCAAGAGCGCCTCGACCAGCTCGACGCCTGGAACCTCGACAGCAAGCTGGAGCGCGCTATGGACGCTCTGCGCACCCCCGATGCCGACGCCATTATCGGCAACCTCTCCGGTGGTGAGAAACGCCGCGTGGCCCTCTGCCGCCTGTTGCTGCAAGAGCCCGACGTACTGCTACTCGACGAACCCACCAACCACCTCGACGCTGAAAGCGTGCTGTGGTTGGAACAGCACTTGCAGCAATACAAAGGCACCGTCATTGCCGTAACCCACGACCGGTACTTCCTCGACAACGTGGCCGGCTGGATTCTAGAGCTGGACCGTGGGGAAGGTATTCCTTGGAAAGGCAACTACAGCAGCTGGCTGGAGCAGAAGTCGAACCGCTTGGCGCAGGAAGAGAAGACCGAGAGCAAGCGCCAAAAAACCTTGCAGCGCGAGCTGGAATGGGTGCGCATGGCCCCGAAAGCCCGCCAGGCCAAGAGCAAGGCCCGCATTGCCGGCTACGACAAGATGGTGAACGAAGACGCCAAGGAGAAAGAGCAGAAGTTAGAGCTGTTCATTCCGGACGGCCCTCGCCTAGGTGGCCAAGTAATTGAAGCCGAAGGATTAACTAAGGCATTTGGCGACAAGCTGCTGTTCGAGAACCTAAGCTTCAATTTGCCGCAGGGCGGCATTGTGGGCATCATCGGGCCAAACGGAGCCGGCAAAACCACGCTCTTCCGCTTGATAACCGGTCAAATGGAGGCCGATGCCGGTAGCTTCGTGGTTGGGCCCACTGTGCAGTCGGCCTATGTAGATCAGCAGCACGAAAGCCTGGACCCCAATAAGTCGGTGTTCGAAACCATTTCGGGCGGTACCGAAACCATGCTACTGGCCGGCCGGCCCGTCAACTCACGCGCCTTTGTGAGCAACTTCAACTTCCGCGGCGGCGACCAGGAAAAGAAGGTAGCCATGCTCTCGGGCGGCGAGAAAAACCGCGTCAACCTGGCTACTACGCTCAAGCAAGGCGCCAACCTATTGCTGCTCGATGAGCCTACCAACGACCTGGACGTGAATGCTATCCGAGCCCTGGAAGATGCACTAGAAAACTTCGCCGGTTGCGCCGTTATTATCAGCCACGACCGGTGGTTCCTCGACCGTCTTGCCACGCACATTCTGGCCTTCGAAGGCAACTCAGAAGTGGTGTGGTTCGAGGGTAACTTCTCGGACTACGAAGAAGCCAAGAAGAAGCGCCTCGGCGACGTTGAGCCCAAGCGCGTGCGCTACAAGAAGCTGGGGTAATCCTTGATTTTGTATAAATATAATACCGAGTGCGCTCTAAAGGTTTATTGATTGCACTCGGTATTATATTTTTGAGGTTTAACAACCATCTGCAATATCCTGGCTTATGTTCAGGGCTTGTTTTTATTATGTCAAAATTTGTTACCGGCCGCGCATTAGCTGACGTGGTATATGATATTCTATTCGAAGCTAAACAACAACTAGTGCTTGTCTCGCCTTATATAAAGCTCGATGACTATTTCCGTGAAATTTTAGACCGACATGCTCACAATCCGGAGTTAGAATTAATAGTGGTCTTCGGAAAGAATGAAGGTAATGTTGCCCGCAGTGTTAGTAGAATTGACTTAGAGTACTTCGCTAAGTTTTCACACGTAACACTTGTTTATGCGCCAACGCTTCACGGCAAGTATTACGGTAACGAATCTAAAGGAGTAGTCACCTCAATTAATCTGTACGACTACTCATTTCAGAATAACATAGAGTTTGGGGTATGTACTGAAAATACTCAGCTAATCAACAAGCTGTTGGACCGCAGAACTCTTGATGGCCAAGCATTCGAACAGGCTATGCAAGTAGCTTCTTCACATGATGTCATTTTTGTACGTCGGCCCGTTTATAAGCTTCGTACTGGTCTGATGGCAAAACTAGCGGGTGCCTCCTTCAGTGGGAAAGATTATTTAGAGCCAATGGTGCTATTCGACGCCATAGGTGAATTACTCAACAATCAGAATTTTCCATCTTATAGAATTATCGAATTTCCTAAGCAAATTAAGTATGAGGAGACGGTTTATCAGGTTCGTCCTACTAGGGAAGAGGTAGAAGCAAGGTATCAATCACAGCCCTATTCGCCATCAAAAGCATTGCGCGATTCAAATCCGCTAACAAGTGCAATGTCTGTACATACTGCTGATGAACAGGGATATTGTATTCGTACGGGAGTGCTCATCCCTTTTAATCCAGATAGGCCACTTAGCTATGCAGCCTATAAAGTATGGGCAGAGTTTGGTAATGAAAATTATCCAGAACGTTTCTGTCATCGGACAGGAAAAGCTTCTCACGGTAAAACCAGTGTCCGTTATCCCGTACTCTATTTTCAACTTTGATAACCTCCTTATATCTCACTCGTTTTCGCAAGCTTAAAACCAGTCGCCTTAATGGCGAAGAAGCTCCTTATAAGCCTGCGTTACTGTTAGCCATATTGGAAGGCATTGAAGAAGGACTCATCCTTGATAACCGAATTGTAATCACGCCGGAATTGCTGGCGGCGTTTCAAAGTAATTGTCGTGACTTGAGTGTGTCAGGCCGGTTCAAAGCCAATAACTTTGCTCTGCCATTCTACCATTTAAAAACCGAAGGATTCTGGCATTTGCATGCACAGCCTGGCTTGGAGTTAGTGCTGACGTCTTCAGGTTCGCCACGTAGTTTAGGGCATTTGCGTCAGACAGTAGCATATGCGGCCTTAGATACTGATTTATGGCAATTGATGCAGGATGCGGCGACGCGCCACCAGTTTCGAGAGGTGCTGCTAGATCGTTATTTTCCTCAGACTCGATTCCGCTACCGACCCACTGCTGGTCCCGATATTCTGCGTGACTTGGGGCGGCAGATGCTGGAGGAGCCCGCAGCACTTTATCAAACTCGCCTTAATCTCGAAGATGAAGTAGAAACCGTCGTGCGTAGCGCTGTATTCAAGCGAGAGGTTTTGCAAGCATATGAATATACGTGCGCCATTTCTGGGCTGCAATTGTTGAGTACTGGCACGAGTGCCGTAGCGCCGCTACTCGATGCTTGCCACATTATGCCTTGGGCCGTAACCCACGACGATACCATTGGCAACGGGTTGGCTCTTACTCCTACATTACACCGCGCATTTGACCGTCATTTGCTGCACATTGACGCCGACTACCGCGTACGTATAGCCGATTCTATTGTTGAACTAGGCGGGGCGGCGCACGGTCTTACTCAGTTTGAGGGACAGCAGCTTAGGCTGCCGGCGCGGCCAGAATGGTGGCCACGACTAGAAGGTTTTCGGGAGAGAAGACGTGCTTAGCAGTGAATGGTGTGAAAAGTGCTGTTTCGTAACCCGTTCCTTAATGCGGCATGTGGCTGATTTTGGCTTCGTCGAGGTCGAGTTGGGCTTCCTGATGACGAAGCATATGGTCCTCGAACACATCCTGGCGGCGGAGTACGGCCAGTTCTTCGCGCTGGACCTTGAGCACATCGAGCAGGACATGGTGGTAGCGTTGCAGGGCTAGGCGCTTGGATTCGTCGTAGTCGAGGGCTTCAAGCAGGTTGCCGGTGCGCTGGGCTTCGGCTTGCATGCGCTGTTGCAAAGCTTTAATTAGCTCGTTTTGCTCTAGGTCGGTGGAGTACTGCCGGTCGAGGTGAGCTAAGGCGGCCTGACGGAGCCGGAGCCGGATGCCTGCTTCTTGCTCTTCAGCGGGCATCTGCTCGTCGATGTTAGAAATACCAGTGAAGCGGATGAGCAGTGGCAGCGTAAGACCCTGAAATACCAGCGTCACAAGGATAACCACAAAGGTGATGAACAGAATTAGGTTGCGTTGCGGAAACGCTTGCCCGTTGGCTAACAGTGGCACCGACAGCGCCGACGCCAACGACACCACGCCCCGCATACCTGCCCAGCCCAGTACCAACGGCCCCTGCCAGCCGGGGCTAGCTTCGGTAGTCCGGATGGTATAGCTCCACCAGCGCGGCACAAAAGCGGCCGGATACATCCACAGCAGTCGAATCAGGATAATGATAACGCTGATAATCAAGCCATATGTAATGGCTTGCTGGAGCGAGTAGCTGCCTAGACCTTCCACCGCCATCGGGAGCTGGAGACCAATTAGAATGAAGACCAGTCCGTTCAGCACGAAGCCCACGCTGGCCCACACATTGGTGGTCTGGAGGCGGGTGTTGGCATCAAACACGCGGTGCGAGTGAAACGACATCAGCAGCCCGCCGCTTACCACAGCCAGCACCCCCGAGAAGTGAAGCTCCTCGGCCAGCATATACATGGCGTAGGGTGCCAGAAACGTAAGTACCGTGTTGATGCTGGGCGTAGTAGGTAGGTAGCGATGCAGCAAATAGAAGCCGTGCGCTACCAGCAGGCCCATCACTACCCCCATGCCGCTCACCAGCAGAAATGTAGTAGCCGCTTGCTGCCACGCAAACGTGCCCGACACTACCGCCGCCAGCGCAAACCGAAATACAATCAAGCTGCTAGCATCGTTAATGAGACTTTCCCCTTCCAGAATGGCGGTAATGCGGCTCGGTACCTTAATGCCTTTGAGCACCGAAGTAGCGGCTACGGCATCAGGCGGTGAGATGATGCCACCCAGCAGAAACCCCAGCGGCAGTGTAAAGCCCGGAATCAGCGACTTGGATACGTAGGCCACGATAGTGGATGTGAAAAATACCAATCCAAAGGCCAGCAATCCAATCGGCCGTCGCCAGCGCCAGAAGTCGTGCCAGGAGGTGTACCAAGCGGCTTCGTAGAGCAGTGGGGGTAGGAAAATCAGGAAAATCAGGTCGGGGTCGACGGTGAGGTGCGGCAGCCCCGGCAGGAAGCTCAGCCCCAAGCCGCCCAGCACCAGAAAAATAGGGTAGGAGATGCGTAGCTTCTGCCCCAGCATCACGAGCAGCAGCATAGCAAACAGTAACCCCAGAATCAGCAGTATTTTTTCGTGCATCAGTAGCAGCGTAAGGGTGGAGCCTGCAAACGGCCAGCGGAAGGTAGGGCCCCGGCGCGCAGATTGGCAAATACCATCGCCGTCCGGCTGCCTTGCTTACCACTGCCTGGCCCGTATCTTCGGTACTCGTGTCCTGGTCGCTACTTTATGCTATCCGAACAAACCTTATCCGAGCGCGGCATCCGCACCAAGTACATTACACCAGCCATTGAAAGCGCCGTCTGGAACCGCTTTAGTCAGTATCTGGAGGGAGTTTCCTTCACCGATGGCAAAATCTACGTGAAGGGCAAGCCTACGGCGCGCGGCACCCGTAAGCAGGCCGACTACATCCTCTACTACAAGCCCAATATCCCGATTGCCATCATTGAGACCAAGGACAACCAGCACGCGGTGGGGGCCGGCATGATGCAGGCCCTCGACTACGCCCGCATTCTGGATATTCCGTTTGTGTCAGCTCCAACGACGACGGTTTTCTGTTTCATGACCGCACGGCCAGCGCCGATGGCGCCGTGGAAACCGAGCTGGCCCTTACCGATTTTCCGTCGCCGGCCGCGCTGTGGGCATGCTACAAGCTGGCCAAGGGCCTGACCTCGCCGGTGGCAACCCGCGTGGCCGAACAGGAATACTACTTCGACGGTAGTGGCCGCCGCCCGCGCTACTACCAGCAGATTGCTATCAACCGCACGGTGGAGGCCGTGGCTAAAGGCCAGAGCCAGATTCTGCTGGTAATGGCCACCGGCACCGGCAAAACGCTCACGGCTTCTCACATTATGCACCGGCTGTGAAAATCGGATGTAAAGAAGCGCATTCTGTTTCTGGCCGACCGCAACGCCTTTTTCGACTAGACCCGTAAAGGCGACTTCAAGCACTTCAAAGACAAGATGCACCAGGTGGAAAACCATCAGGTGGAAAAGAGCTGCGAAATCTATCTGGGCAGCTGCTGCAAACCGCCTTGCGCGAGGCGCTGGCCGGGCCGAGCGAAGGGGCAGTGGTGCCGTTAGAGTTGGAAAGCGCAGCGAAGCCCGGACGCAAGCCGGCAAAGCGTGTGATGGGGAGGATTTGTTTGCGGCCGCGGGAAATATAGAAAGCTACCAAGTAAAATAAGTCCCGGCAACGCAACGCGCGGCCGGGACTATGGTTGTAAGGGCACTCAGCTCTCGTTGTGGCACTGGCTGTGCCACTCACTATGCAGTAGCTACTGTAGTGCGTTTTGCTGGGGCAGTGGCTCGTTCAGGGCGGATGATATGAGCATGGCTGCTTGTGAGTCGAAGACAAGCTCTTTCTGGTTTAGCAGCGTTGCCACAGCCGCAAACTCGGCCGCCGGTAATGACCCAATCCGTTGTGGTGTATTCTGGTTGTCCAGAAACAAATCAATGTGCCCATTGTGCTGTTGCAGCTGGTAGAAGAGGTGGTAGCCGCGGATGGAATGGCGCATAGAAAAATGTAAAAAAAGGTGAGGAATTCAGTAAGCGGACAAGTAGGGGGCTTTAGGATGTAGCACGAAGTGTATCAGGCCTCTCGTCGTACAGTGCCCTGCTCTGTTACTTAACTACTTGCGTGTGCCCGTCAAATTCCAGGAAGCCGCAAAGAGCCAGGAGGTTTTATTAAGAGTTTGGGTGGGTACCATATTGGTTGTAGCCGCTACTTTGCCCTCAGGTCCTTTCTGGTAGCCACCGCTCAAACGTGTGACTGGGCCTGCGACAACCCCATAGGTGGACAAAGCTACTGGTCACGGCCTAGGCACATAAGTGTACCACCACCCATCAGCTGAATACCATATGTTTGCACCTGCGCTGGAATCTGGAGTGGTGCGAGTTGCGAGTCATACAAAGAATAAGAACATAAAAACAACTCGACCATCAGGGGCACGGAAGGTGACGGAGTAGTACAAGTTTTGCAGCAGGTGTGTAGGGGTAATCTATTTTATTAGCTCTAACGTAGCGCGAAGTTCTTAGCCAACGTAGCCCGGATGGTGGTAATCACGAAATCATTGTTGGGAGCAAATTTTCGAACAGCTTCATTTTTCACCACAAAGCCTAGGTCAAACAGAAAGGTGACGCCTTTTTCTTTGCTTAGTTTAAGAATAGCCCGTGCGCCGGCATCGGGAAAGAAGTAAATGTCTTTGGGACGGGTGGTAGTGAAATGGTCGGTTAACTGTTGGCGGCTGGTCAGAAACGACAAGCTATTGACCGCGCCATAGAGCATGAACACATCAGGAATCAGATACCACTCCAGTCCCCCGCGAAGCGTAGCCACGCCGGTTTTGAAACTGGTGAGCGTGTCTGGCGTCATCAACTTGTCCAAGTAAGCCGCTCCAATTGTTACACCCATTACGGGTTCCTTCCGGTCGGCGTACTTCATGGCGAATGTGGCATTTGCGGTGAACCCAAAGGTGCTGGCCTCGGGAATGAATAGCCTCTCTGAGCCCCGCTCACTCGGGATGTTCTTGGTATTGTCGGTGCTGGCTAAGGCTGTAAAGAGCCTAATGGAGTACATGTTGGGACTGTTCACATCTCCCCCCCGGTGACTGCCAATCAGGGTTACAGCCGGAATAACCACACCAGTTCCCGTAATGCTCGTTAATACTGGTTGGGCTATTATGTTGTCGTCAGCGGCTGCTTTGGTTGCTTGCTGAGTTTCGAACGTCTTCTCCCAAACCTCTATCTTCTGATTGTAAGCACGTAATCTATTGCCCACGGTATCCAACTTCTGAGAGAGAATAGTAGTGGCTGTTTGAAGATTAATTGATATTCTGTTGTACTCTATTCTGTTGGCTCTTGATGTATCGATGGGGCCTATTTTATAAATATCAAGGGCGTTTGCAGATTTTTGAAAGATGGTGTAAGCCGTATCAGCCTCAGCTAGCTGGTCGCCTAACAGCCGTACGTCTTCATCAAATTCACGGTACGCCTTATACCATTCTATGGCTCCCTCCTTGTCGAGGTCGTCGGCAGCCTTCTGCTCATCTTTATACTTTTTTATAGTTTGTAGTGACGTCCTATATGCATTTAATTGAAGCTTGTACGCACTATTATTCTCTCTTGCTTTAATACGCAGGTTGCCAAGTTGCTCTTCATAAATATCGTGAAGCTGGCGCTTCAAGGCATCCGAATTTTGTGTTAGACTACGCCGGAATGCTGCTTCCTCTTCTTGCCTCTTGGTGTAGAAAGCGACTAATTCATTCTTTTCCTTGATCAATCTTTGAACTACTTCATTTTGCTTGTTCTGTTCTTCAGTCTGCTTATTATCTTTTGCTCTATCTCGGATACTGGCAACGGAGTCAATCTGTAATTCCTTCTTTGCAACCTCTATACTTAATTTAGGGAGTTCTGACTTAGGAGGTGAAGGAGAAGGGGTAGTGTCAACTAACTGTATATTATAATTGCGTTCCTGTTGTGCTCTATTATCGAATACGTTAACGGTTGGTGGAAGAGACCCCGCTTTTTGAATCACTGAATTATCTGATTTGGTGATTGAAAACAGCTCCAATTGTGCATGGGCAGTAAGCTGCACCAGAAGTGCGCTGATGAGTAGCAGCCCACGTGTCAGGTGCCGGGTGAAAAGTAGTGTCATGTGCAGTAGAATAGAAGAGGGGCTATTGGGAAAGACCAGCTATCAGGCAAAGCTGACCGTTTCATTTCTCACTCAACTCCGTGCTACCACTGGATTTTGCGCTACCTTTTACTGCACTGGCCCCGCATCCACCCGCGTCTCCAGGGTGGCTTGCATGGCGGACGCAACGGCCGACAGCAAATCCAGGCCGGTGGCGGCTTCCAAGGCATCTACGGTGGTGCGGTAATTACCCCAAGCGGCTCCTACCGAATTCTGATTGGGGGCGTTGATGGCAATAACGCGGGTGATGCTCGTTACTTCTTCCGGGGCGTGCTGCCCGGCGGGGAGCACCACTACCACCTTCCAGCAGCGAGCCGGCACTGTCACGCGGCCCTGGTCGATGGTGGTGACAGAACCCTGGGAGCCGGTGTCGCCGGTGCCGTAGCTGCCCATGATGATGTACAGCTCATTGCCACCGCGGACTAGGGTGCGGTAGTATTCCTCCAGGTCGGCCCAGGTGCCCTGGTTGAGGTTAGGCACCTGGAGAAGCATGTTGATCATCAGGAATGTGGTTGAGTTGCTGGCCATGCGGTTGGCGGACGGGCAGTGGTGGCCCCTATCGAAGCCCGAGCCGGGGTAGCTGCTGGCCGGTACCTGGTACCAACCGGCGGGCAGGGCGTTGTCGGCGCGGAAATTATCTTGCCAGGGCGCAGAACCTGACTCTTTGGCCGCTAGACGCCAGCTCACCTAAACGGAATGCCCCGGCTGTGGTGGTAGCTCAGCGCGTATTCGGGCCGCGTAAGTAGGTAGTTGTTGGGCTGGCCAGCATTGGAAGTGGCGCCGCTGGGGTTTCCCAGCACCAGGTTCAGGTTTTCGGGGGTGGGGTCGGAATCGTCGCAGCTGGTGGCAAAGGCCAGCAGCGTCACGGGCAACAGAAAACGTCAGCGAGCAGAGAAAGTATGCATCATCATGGCAAAAGATACTGCCCTGCTGCAACGCCCGTAGCCTATTGCACACCCTTTACTCGCATGGGCAGTACGAACACCGATTCTGACGCGGTGATAAACAGGGTCTTCCGGTCTTTGCCGCCAAAACAGACGTTGCCGGTCCACTCAGCGGGCACGGGTATGTGTTGGATTTTTTGGCCAGCTGCATTATAAACCGTAACGCCTTTGCCGGTCAGGTACACGTTGCCCTGGTTGTCAATGGTCATACCGTCGGAGCCTTGCTCTATGAAGAGTTGGCGGTTGGTTGGCTTACCGTCTGTGCCGATTTGGTAGCGGTAGGTTTTGTTGGCTTTGATGTCGGCTACATAGAGGTGCTTGCCGTCGGGTGTGCCAATGATGCCGTTGGGCTGTTGCAGTTGGTCGTCAACTACTTGGGGCTGGGGCTGGCCTTTGGGCAAGTAGTATAGTTTTTGGCCGCCAATGTTGGGGTCGGGAGCAGTGCGGGTCCAATAGTCGCGCTGGTAGTAAGGGTCGGTGAAATAGACGGCCTGGCTGGTCGGGTGAATCCAGAGGTCGTTGGGGCCATTGAAGCGGTGGCCTTGTATGTCTTGCAGGAGTACTGTTACTTTTCCATCTGGAGCTATCGACCAAAGTTCCCCCTTTTCATCGGCGCAAGCGAGTAGGTTGCCTTGCTTGTCGAAGTAGAGTCCGTTAGCGCGGCCTGATTTTTCAAGAAATACACTGAGTTTGCCGTCGGTGCTGTACTTCCAGATTTTGTCGTTGGGCTGATCAGTGAAAAATACGTTGCCAGCTTTGTCTACAGCAGGACCTTCCGTGAATTTAAACTGTTGTGCTACCAGCTTTGGAGTGGCTTCCCCTGCCACGATGCCACTATTTGTCTTGCCTTGGGCCAGCACTACGGAGGTGAAAGAAAGAGTGAAGCCAGTAGCGGCAGCCAGGCCAACAAGAAGGAAACTGATACGGGGGCGGAAACGAATCATCTAGAAAAAGTAAGTGCAAAGCGTGCAACGCAGCAACCTGATAGGAGCAGCACACCCTGCTTAGTTGTACAGTCGGTCTGTCGGAGTGCAAGCTACTCGAACCCAAGTTTTCTTGGGCGCAAATAGCAGCTTGCGTGGTTACCTGTACTGCTGCAGTACGCTAGGTAGCCTATCTGGTTGATATTTCCCCTTGGCGCGTAGCCTGCTACTGCAAAAGGATCCTGAGCAGGTATGCCAAAACAACTCACTCTAGTTTGTGGGCTTACGCACTGGCCTTTTCGAGTCGATTTTTGCAGTAATGCAATGTAGCACTGGTCCCGTATGCTGCCAGCTGATGGCGAAAACGGGTTACAGACTGAGCGCTAAAGGCCCGTTATTTGTAGGCTTTAGGAAACTCTGCCTTGGATTCAGGGTTTAAAACCTTTTATATCCTGGCAAAACATAAGGGACGGCCTGTTTCGTAAGGCTACATAGCCAGGGGTAATTTGCTCTCTTACAAGACCATTATGCTTACGGACACCAAGATTCCTTTTCGGTACATCATCAAGCAAATCCGCTTCGACATCGCCAGAGTATTCCTGGTTTCTGTCTTCTTTCAAATGCTCAAGTATTATTTCTCGAGCTATTTGCCCCCTATTCCAGTGCAGCTACCTACGATTCTTGGTAGTGCCATTTCGCTGATTTTAGCTTTCAAAATCAACCAATCGTACGACCGGTGGTGGGAGGCGCGCAAGGTTTGGGGCGCTATCGTCAACGACTCCCGGTCGTTGTTGATACAGGCGAAGGGCTTTATGGAAGAAGACCGGCTGATTTCTGAAACGCCGCAAGAAGTACTCAAAAGGATAGGGTACCGCCAAATTGCATGGTGCTACAGCTTGGGGCAAAGCCTGCGTGGCCTCGACCCGGTTGCCAATCTGCAGCAATACATATCCGCCGAGGAGCTAACGTACTTGGAGGGCCACAAAAACAAGCCGTTGGCTTTGCTAGCCTTGCACAACCAAGAGCTAAAGGACCTGCGGCAGCAAGGTGTGTTTGGGGCGTACGAGCACGTCCAGCTTGCTACCATGTTGGTTCGCCTCTGCGACTCGATGGGCATGGCTGAGCGCATCAACAGCACGGTGTTCCCGGTTACGTACCGGCTATTTATTCACCTCTTCATTTACTTGTTCCTGATTGTGTTGTCGCTTGGCCTCGTTGAGACGATTGGCCTAACGGAAATACCTATTCTGCTGGCGTTGGCGTCTACGTTCTTTCTGCTCGAGAAAACGGCTAAGTACCTGCAAGACCCCTTCCGTAACCGCCCGACCGATACCCCGGTTACGGTCATTTCTCGCACCATCGAAATCAACCTTAAGCAGCTGCTAGACGAGAAGCAGGTTCCGAAGCCGGTAGCCGCTGAGTCTTTCTATTTGATGTAGCTGGCACTGCCCCCACGGAAACTTGCAACCATTGATGTGAAATCAGGAAAGAGTGGTTGGCAACTGCTGAGTAGATGGGAGTTCGTCTTTTTACTTCCGCTAAGAAGGGAACATACCAGCCCAATAGGATGACACGCATGGCGGTGATTCAATAAGTATTATATGAATAGTTATAATAATTGGTTTTTAATTCGTTTTTTTGCCCCAGTTGTGCCGAACTAATCCAATTATTTTATTTCTTGCTTATCGAACTAAATTAGATCAGTTTCCTTTTCACAGGAAACTAGTATCCCACCGTATTATCGTTTTCTTATGCGTTGTCTTCTTTTGTTTCTGACCGGAATCGTTCTATTGCTAAGCTCCAGTCGGGTAATGGCACAGCAGACCACCACCCTGCCCGCAGACTCTACGAGCCAGCCAGCCCCGCCCCCTAGCTGCGAGTCATTAACCGGATTAATCACCGATGAAAGCTATCAGCCCCTGACAGGAGCTACTGTGCAAGTGCAAGGCATCAATGATGCGTTCAGCACCAATGCAGAAGGCCGTTATATTGTGGTGTTTAGGAAGCCTGTTCTACGCCCCGTTCGCCTGAAGATCAGTGCTGCTGGCTACGAGACGCAGGAGTTTGCTCTCAATAGTTGCTTGCCTCCCAACGTAGCGCTTCGCTTGGTGCCCGGAACACGCTTCAAGCGCGACGGCCGCATCAAGAAAACTACTTCCACCGGTAAGATCAAATACTAGCTGCACTGCTTTTTCTAGCAAGCGTGCATACCACTCATACGCGGCCTATTGCTGCCCTTCCTCACGCCACGCCTACCCATCCTTCGCGTACGGCCTGCACCACCAACCCCACCAACGTTTTGGCACCTGTTTTCTGTAAGAGGGCACGACGGTGACTTTCCACAGTGCGCACACTTAAACACAGGCGGTCTGCTATTTCTCGGTTGCAATAATCATCTATTACCAAGCGCAAAACTTCGGCCTCTCGCTGGCTGAAAGGAGTAGGCGGTTGAAAATGACGCGGGGCAGATGTGGAACTAGCTTTGCCACCCGTGCTCCCATTCAGAAGCGACGAAACGGCTGCAACCACTGCTGCTGGTGCTACCTGACACGAGAGCAACGCGTTGGCTCCCGCACGCAGCAAATGCTGGCGCAAGGCTGGTGCTAGCCGATGGCTGACCAACACGAGCACTGGCTGGCAACTGCGGATGCTGCGTAGCTGGTGCAGCAGGTTCAACAACGTGGGTCCACTCAAAACACTATCGATAACCAGGAGAGAGTAAGCTTGTTGTCGAACCAACGAAGGCAATTGAGCGGCGTCCGCAGTAACGCTAAGCGCCAGGCTAGGCCACGTATCGCGCAGGGTGGTTAACAAGCCTTGGCGGTGCAAAGAAGGTGGTGCGGCTATCAATACAGCATCGCCGCAGACACTGGTAGGGGAGGTAAACATGGCGGAGTGGAGGAGTAAAGTAAGGACATGCGAAGACAGCTGCCGTGAAACGGCAAAAATGGTAGTGATACAATAGGCGGAGTAGAAAGTGGAGGTATCTGGGTTGGGCCAAATAACTGCCAGAGCACATATGCGAAACTACAAGTAGGGAGAAGGGTTGTCAATACCTACTTCTGGGTATATTATAAGTTAATATTAGATCAGTTAATATAGAAATAAGTTGTTATTGGCTGTAGTTACCTTGGTAGTTGTGCTGGATATACTTATTACCGTTTTTGGTGAGTGCTTTAGTCTAGCGTTGGTGGAGCTTACCTTCACGTTCCCTTATTCAGTTGCTAAAGCGAGGTATGCGCTCATGTAGTAGCGGCAATACTACTCTTGAGCTGAGGGTGGTTAAACTATTCATTAGTATGTAATTAAGAACATCTATAATTCATTGGACATAGGGGCTGGTAGCTCTAGATATGCTGAATGAAACCCTTATATTGTAGTTTTATAGTGTTCAGATTATGCTGGCTTTACCTTCTACCGAGTATCTAAGCTTGGTGTATCGCCCTGATGTACGGGTACTAGTAGGCCGCTGGCTGCGCGATACCTTGCCACAGGAAATGTATAGCGGATATGGCCTTATGCTAAACGGTGCCGCAGAGCAGCAGTGCCGGTTCTGGCTGGTGGATGCGCGCCGCCGCGACAACGGAACCAACGGACAAAACGTCAGCTGGATGATGGATACCTTTTTCCCGCAGATGGTAGCACGCTTGGGTCAGCCAGTGTTTATTGCCTATCTATTTGCTCCTAGTCACCTCCATGATATCATAGCTGATCCTGCTATCCCATCCCTCAGCTACTTCGATAACCGGCCATACCGGGTGGAGCGCTTCATAGAAGAACGTACTGCTTTGGAGTGGTTAGCCAGCTGCCAAACGGTTGTTGCTGCTCGTTAGTCAAACAATTTTGCGCCCAAGTAAAACGGATTCGCGTGTGTGGCTGCTCCTTACTCGCGCCACGTAGCGCTTTGTTTGTGCGGCTTGCTTTGCCGCTGTGTTTATGGCCCAGCTTGTTGCACGAGGCATTATTGCCTAATAAACTTGAGGCAGTGCCTGACGCAACGCATGAATTGTCAGACACGCTACGTAGGGATAGGAGCCCTCGTATAGATAGAGGAAATCTTATTTTCTGGGTATAGTAGGTAACTTGAGGAGCAGAGTCCTGTTTCCTAGGTGAGCATGGTAAGCTCCTGTGTAGGGGCTACCTTCCATCGTATTTTATCCTCGGCTGTAATGCCTACCCACACAGTTCAGTTTCAGCATCTGCTAGAAGAAATTCGTTCGGTCTTCTTCGTCTATGACTTAGATAGCCAGTGGGTTACGTACGTGAATGCGGCGTACGAGCAAGTGCTGCAAGGCACCCCGGCCAAGGTGAACGAGGAACTGCCGGCGCTCTTGGCCCGCCTGCACCCCGACGACCAGGAGTACGCAGCCGACTGCTTTGCGCGGGTTACGGCAGGTCTGCTGCACGAAGATGTAGAACTCCGGCTGCTCTACCCCGACGAGGAAATACGGTGGTTTTGTTTGCGTCTCTCCCAACACCAAACTGACGAGGGAGGCCGCACCGTGGTTGGTTTCATCGACGACATTACCACTGCGAAGCGTTACCAACAGAACACCGAGAAATTCAACACCAAGAAAAACTCCACTCTCGAAATCATTTCCCACGACCTAGCGGGGCCGCTTGGCTTGATGCAGAGCCTAACCAGCCAATTGCGCCAGCAACTGCAAGCCCACGCCGATCCGCATTTAGATGAGCTGCTGCGCGTCCTCTTCACCACTTGCCGCGAAAGCGTGGATTTAATTCACGACTTCGTCGACAACGAGTTTATGGAGTCGTCGAACGTGGAACTGAAGCGTGAGCGAGTGAATCTGGTGGAGCGGGTTGGGATTATGGTAGACAACTATATCCGGACGGAGATGACGCTGGCTCTAACCTTCAAGCTAGAGGTTACGGCGCCGGCCATCTACGCTAGCATCGACGAAAACAAGTTTCTGCAAGTACTAAACAACCTAGTAGGCAACGCTATAAAGTTTACGCCACCAGGAGGCCACATTGTGGTAGGGCTGAGCGAAGGCCCTGGTCACGTACTGATTACGGTGGCCGACGACGGAATTGGTATCCCGGATAGTTTGCAAGAGGGGCTATTCGACAAGTTTACGAAGGCACGCCGGCCGGGGCTGCGTGGCGAGAAAAGCACGGGTTTGGGCATGTCTATCGTCCAAACCATTGTAAAGCTTCATGAAGGGCGCATTTGGTTTGAAAGTGCGGAAGGTGTCGGTACGACTTTCTACATCGAACTGCCCGTGTAAGGGGTAGAAAGAAACAAGATACCAGGCAAATAGCCGTATGCAGGATACTGGAAGCGTCTTCGCGCATTTATCCGGCATCTTTCATTCTATTTTAATTGTGATACGTACTTTTGGAGCTCATTCAGTGGAACGCGCTTGGTTGTGCCACCGCTTCCTCACATCATCATTCGGAGTATGCATAGCGAAGATCAAAAGCAGCAGTTGTTTCTGGACATGGAACAACGGCTTAAACGATTGGGCTTCTCCATCGACAAACAAGACCAGACCCGGCCTTGGGGCGGCTTCTTTGTAATCGACGAGACGCAGGCCCCGGCCTTTGCCGACACGTATTTCGAGGGCCTGCCGATCGAGCAGTTGCGGATATCCAGCAAGCTCAGCCCTAAAATTCTGATTGTGGCGCCCCAGAAGCGGTTGTCGTGGCAGTACCATCATCGGCGCGCCGAGGTATGGAAGGTGCTACAAGGCCCGGTTGGAGTGGTCACGAGCGAAACCGACGAAGAAGGCGAAGTGCGTGTGTATGAGCCCGGCGAGCTGATTACGCTTCAGCAGGGTGAGCGGCACCGCCTCGTAGGCCTCGACTCGTGGGGCGTGCTCGCCGAAATCTGGCAGCACACCGACGCGTCTAACCCTTCCGACGAAGACGACATCGTACGCGTTCAGGACGACTTCGGCCGCTAAGACGTAGCGTTTCGAGTACACGAGTAGGCCGCACACAGCACCTCTTAGCTGATGGTGTTTTGTGCGGCTTATCGGTGTTTCTGCACTTTTAGTAGCAAGGTAAACCTGTGCCTGTGCTGCATAGAACGAGCACGAGTCCACCGACTAATGCTGTACTAGGCTACGGCGCTTTTAGCTGTGGTTTCAACGGACTCACGCCGCTTGCCCATAATGAAACGGGAGCCGCGTTCTTGGCTGAAGTAGCTCCAGGTCCAGTTGGCGAATACCGACAGCCGGTTGCGGAAGCCGACCAGCGCTATCAGGTGCACAAAAACCCACATCACCCACGCAAAGAAACCTTGCGTCTTGTAGTCTTTGCCGAGCATCTTGATGTCGGCGACGGCGTGGTTGCGGCCGATGGTAGCCATGGCGCCTTGGTCGTGGTAGCGGAACGGCTCTAGTGGGTTACCGGCTAACATGCGTACGATGTTCTCGCCCAGTAATCGGCCCTGCTGTATGGCGGGCTGCGCTACCATCGGATGACCTTCGGGGTACTCAGCGGAAACCATAGCTGCTATGTCACCAATAGCGTAGATATTGGTGTAACCAGCAATTCGGTTGAAGGTATCTACCTCGTAGCGGTTGCCTTTGCGCAAGCTTTCGGGTCGGATGCCTTCAATAGGTGCGCCTGCTACACCGGCCGCCCAAATCAGCGTGCGGGTAATGAGCTTCTCACCGGTGTTGAGCGTAACGGTGTAGCCATCATAAGACTGCACCCGACGGTCCAGCAACACATCCACGCCAAACTTCTGCAGGTATTCCAACGCCTTTTGCGAGGCCTCAGCCGACATACCCTTCAGCAAGGTGTTGCCGCTTTGAATCAAGTGAATATCCATCTGGCGAAAGTCGATTTCGCGGTAGTCCTTCGGAAATACGTGCTTGCGTAATTCACTTAGCGCCCCCGCTACCTCCACGCCGGTAGGGCCACCTCCCACAATCACGAAGTCGAGCAAGCTGTTGAGCTGTTCGACATCGTCTATTTGCAGGGCCTTTTCGAAGTTGGAAAGCACCGTATTGCGCAATTCCACGGCGTCTTCCACGCTCTTGATAGCCACGGCATGACGCGCCATTTCGGCGTCGCCGAAATAGTTGCTGGTAGCCCCGGTGGCAATAATCAGGTGGTCGTAGGGAATCAGGCCGATAGACGTTTTCAAGACGTGCGTGGTCGTATCAACGTGTTCTACCTCCGCCATACGGAAGCATAGGTTGCTTTGCCCTTTCAAAATCTGACGGAACGGCGAAATGATATCGGCCGCTTCCAGTCCAGCAGTGGCCACCTGGTACATCAGGGGCTGAAAGGTGTGGTAGTTTTGCTTATCCACTAACACCACTTGCACCGGCGCATCGCGTAGGGCTTTGGCCAGCTCTAGTCCGCCAAAGCCGCCCCCCACAATTACCACCCGTGGTTTGCCAACGTGTTCTATTTTGGCTAGTCCTTCCATTTCCATAGAGCTGCGCATTAGTTGCTACTCCATTACTTCCTGTGAAGCAGAATAGTTTTTTGAGTTGTGCAATCTAAGACCTGCGCAACCAAATATGCTGGTTGTACGGGTGTGTGTAGCGGCTGCTTGCACGGCAGCTGAACGCCAAGGCTACCCTACTTATACTAGTGAGTCAACCAAGCTGGCTGCGAGGCAAAATTCAGTGTAAACAACTGATACACCGGGTTACGACACTTGCACTGGCTGGCATTCGTGGCACACACCACTTAATAGATAGTCGCGGGTCTTGACCTCGAACTTGGCTGGTAGGTTCACGGACGGAATAGCTACCTGATTGAGACAGTAGATGTGCTGACAATTGCTGCACTTGAAATGCACGTGGTTGTCGAAGTGCTCATGCGCGCTGCACTCAATAGAACAGGCTGCGTAGCGGACAATGTCGCTCTTGTCTATCACCCGGTGAATCAAACCACTTTCCTCAAACGATTTCAGCGTCCGGTAGAGCGTGATACGGTCGGTGTTGGGGGCAAGAAGCTGTTCGATTTCACTGCCAGACAAGGCAAACGGCGAATCGGCTACCACCCGCAAGACCGCCTGCCGTACTACGGTTTGGCGGAGCCCGTGCCGGGTCAGCGCTTGGGAAATACGGTCGGAAGACGGCATGCTATGGCTAAAGGTGTGAAAAACGCAAGAACTTACGAGCAGCCTCACAACCTAGTTCAGGGCTGCTGCTAGCTGTAAACAGATACAAAAGTAACGAAGTTGCACCACGCGAAAATTGGTTGGCAGCCAATGTGCCTGCACCGCTTCCAATCCATGAAACCGCAAGAAGCTCGATCCTGGCTTTGAAATGAATTTGGTGCTTGGAAACCCACGAAACAGCCCGCCCAAAGTGGCATACGGGACACGCAGTGGGTACACAAAAACAGAGCCGATCTGCTGAAAGTCAGCCACAACCAGGGGTGGTTGCGTACTCGGAGGTGTATCCTTACCTTGCTCCGTGCGAAATCTACTACTGCTCTGCTTTTGCTGTCTTTGTTTGCGGGCTACGGCTCAGCTCCCGCCAACGCCCCGGCAACTATACCCGGGTCTTTTCGAGGCTATTCAGCTCGGCCGGGTTTTCCCCGACAATAAGACGTTCGTGGATATGGTGCCCCGCCATGATACGCCCGCGCGCATTGTGGCCGACTACGAACAGCAACGTACGCAGCCAGGCTTCAACCTAGCGGCCTTTGCAAAGTCTCGGTTCCAGCTGCCCACCACCGACACCACCACCTACCGCAGCAACATCGCCACGGGCCTGCGCCTGCACCTCGATACCCTGTGGCGGGTGCTCCAGCGCCGCCCCCTCGATTCGGTGTCTCGTTACTCTTCGTTGCTGTTGTTGCCGCGGCCCTATCTGGTGCCAGGTGGCCGGTTCCGGGAGGTGTACTATTGGGACTCGTACTTCACCATGCTTGGCTTGCGCGAAGCAAACCGGACGGTCCTGATCCGCAACATGACCGACAACTTTGCTTACCTGCTTAACCGCTACGGCTTTATTCCCAACGGCAACCGCACCTATTACCTTACCCGCTCGCAGCCTCCATTTTTCTCGTTGATGGTGCAGTTGTTGGCGCAGGAGCAAGGTGATTCTGTGTTGGTGCGCTACCAGCCCCAATTACTACGCGAATACGCTTACTGGATGGCTGGCGCCGACTCGCTGAAGCCGGGCACTGCCACACGCCGCGTCATGCGGATGCCCGGCGGCGAACTACTGAACCGGTACTGGGATGAAAGCACTGAGCCGCGCGAAGAATCGTATGGCATTGACGTCGATGCGGCCCGCAAAACCACCCGCCCACCTTCACAGTTCTACCGCGACGTTCGGGCCGCGGCGGCTTCCGGCTGGGACTTCAGTACCCGCTGGTTTGGGGCGGACGGTACGCTGGGCTCGATCCGCACCACCGAGTTGGTGCCCGTCGATTTGAACTGCCTGATGCTGGTGCTGGAAGAAACACTGGCTCGCTCCTACACTACGCAAGGCCAAAGTGCAGCAGCCCGCACCTGGCTACAGAAAGCCAAACAGCGCTGCAGTGCCATTCAGCGCTATAACTGGAACAAGGCCGCCAATTGGTACACCGACTACGATTTCACGCAAAAGCGCCCCG
Organism: Hymenobacter tibetensis; assembly: GCF_022827545.1. Lineage (NCBI taxonomy): Bacteria > Pseudomonadati > Bacteroidota > Cytophagia > Cytophagales > Hymenobacteraceae > Hymenobacter > Hymenobacter tibetensis. Next base: position 5,277,069 of record NZ_CP094669.1, on the reverse strand, counting down.
CTGCCATTCGCACGTTGGCAGGGGTGTTTCCGCTGGCCTTTGGGGTAGCTACCCCGCGCCAGGCAACCGTAATTGCCGCTGGCCTCAAGGCTGATTTCCTGAAAGATGGGGGCCTGCTTACCACGCTCAACACCAGCGGCCAGCAGTGGGACGCGCCCAATGCTTGGGCGCCGTTGCAGTATATTGCCGTGCAGGGCCTCACTCGTTACAACCAGAAGCCGCTCGCCGATACCATTGCCGTCCGTTGGGTGCGCCTGAACTCGCGCGTATTCCAGCAAACGGGTAAGCTGCTGGAGAAATACAACGTCACCGATACACACCTTCCCGCTGGGGGTGGCGAGTATCCTCTCCAGGATGGCTTCGGCTGGACCAACGGGGTACTGCTTAACCTGCTCAACCGCTTCGCCCGCCCGCAGCCCAGCAATCAATAGGCATAGGCGCAGAGGCTGCCTAGCTGATGGTGCATTGATTGGCGTGGGTGTTTGTCTTGCCACTCTTAGAAGTTCGCAGCTGGTTCCTTTCAGTTGGGTCGCCTGCGGAGGATATGCTGCTATCAATGCAAATGGCTGAACTACCTGCGTCGCATCAACCCGAAAACCCCGCTCCCGACCCGTGGGCGGCCCTGAAAGCGCATACGGCCGCTCGGATAGCGCTGGGCCGAACGGGTAGCAGCGTGCCCCTACGTGAGGCGTTAGCCTTCCGGTTGGCCCACGCTCATGCCCGCGACGCGGTGTACTCAACCCTGGACCTCGACCCCTTGCTTGCGGGGCTGGCGCCGCTACAGTTGCCCGTCCTTCAGGTGCGCAGCAAGGCCCCCGACCGACAGGAATATTTACAGCGCCCCGACCTAGGTCGGCAATTACACGAGGAAGCGCACACCCTGCTGCAGGAAAGTAGCGCCCAGCCCACCGATTTGGTGATTGTATTGGCCGATGGACTTTCGGCGGCAGCCGTGAACGAGCATGCTGTGCCGCTGGTAAAGCTGTTGGTGCCTATACTACAGGCCGCCGGATTGCACCTGGGGCCGTTGGTAGTGGCAGCGCAGGCTCGTGTGGCTCTTGGCGATGAGATAGGAGCACTGCTGCACACTCAAATGGTATTGATTCTGATTGGGGAGCGGCCCGGCCTCAGTTCCCCCGACAGCTTAGGAGCCTATTTTACCTACGGCCCGCGTCCTGGCCTCACCGACGAAGCCCGTAATTGTGTATCTAACATCCGACCAGCCGGGCTCCCCTACGATGTGGCTGCCAACCGACTCAGCTATTTGCTGCTGGAAGCACTGCGCCGTAAGCTGTCGGGGGTGCACCTCAAAGACGATACCCGTCTGCTCGCTTAGTTCGCCGTGCAGTGCTACCGGTAGTACGTTGATATACCAGTTGCTTCGGCCACTTTGTGCAAAGTATATCTTCAGTAAATACCTCTGGCGGCTACTAAGCAGTGAAGTGGTTGCAACCATTTGCTTTCACTTGGTATCATCTCGGGGTAACTATCTACATAACTATATGAAAATCATCTTCCCGAAGGTACTTGCCTGTTTGTTACTAATGTGGAGTGCGACCGGGTGCTCGAAAGATTCAGCTGAGCCTCAAGAAGAGTTCTTTGTGAAGGCGCAGAAAGATGGACAGCCATGGGATAAAACGGGCGAAGGATACTTTGCCATGGGGAAAAGAGAATTTTATGTATTCTCCCCCGATACTATTCCTGTTACTACAACAGAGGTTCTGCAATTGAGCTTTGCATTACCCAAGAAGCAAGTGCTATCGTCTGTGCAGGCCTTGCCGGCAGAATGGAAGCTCTTGATAGGAGGCGACGGAATAACCGATTCCTATGCTTCTACGGATGGGACAGGTCTGCCATCCATACAAATTACCAAGCTTGATACTGTTCAGAGAATTGTAGAAGGTCGTTTCGAAGCTGTTCTCCGCCGCAAAGCTGTCTATACGCAACAGACAGAACTTATGAGGTTTACCAATGGCTCGTTCCGGGTGCGCTACAAGGAGCTACCATAAACTAGTTGCAGGAGCACGCGGCTGCAAGAGCATAAATACTCCTGATTGGTCTGTGACTCCATGCACAGAGTGACGCAAGCCTGCCTACTGCTGCCAGACAGCTTTGGTAGGCTTGCTGTAGTATAAGCTAGCGGGAGCTACGGGTGGTCTTGTACAGGTACCAGCCTTTCGTAATGGGCTTGACGACAATCAGACGGTTGGGGTTCATTTTGGGTACGTCTGCGGCTTTAGGCTGATACAGAAACCCCACAGTGTTGTCTATGCGTCCGCCGATGATAAACTCCAAGCAGGTGCCGCAATTGGTATCGTGCCGAGTGATGCGGCTGATATAGAGCTTGCGAAGCAGGGCGTGTATCTCCGGGTCGGCGTTGGCTGCTTCTTCCGCAGCGGCCGTAGTGTCCGTAGCGAAAAACTGCCGAGCCTTGACGAGGCGCGCTACTTTTTGAAAATCGGCCTGGTGCTGGGTGAAATGGCTGCTAATGTCGGCGTCGGCGCTAATCCAGAGCTTGAGGTTGCCTACTGTGAACGTGTGGTCGGCATCGGGGTGCTTCTGGTTGTACTGGGCTATTTCGGCGGGAGGCATAGTGGTCAGCAGCTTCAGCATGGGGGGGCCAAGCTGCGTCATCGACAGGCTGCGGATGGCTTGTAGCTTCCAGTCATTGTCTTCTCTGGCAAAGTGCAGGTAGAAGTCGTTGCGGCTTACGGAGTCGCGCAGTTCCACGGCCACCACGGCGGTGCTGTCACTCTGGTCGAGCAATTGGCAGCTGCGTTCCAGCGTGGCGGGTATCTGCTGGCCGAGCGTTTGATTTTTGGCTTGCTGCTCGGCCTCGCAACAGAGGTAGTCTTTCATTTCCGGCCAGCCTTTGGTGGCCACAAATTGCTGCGCAATCTGCAACGGCTCCATGGGCATTCGAGCGAGTAGCACCTGCGGCAAACTCATCAAGAGGAAAAAGAAAAAATACTTCATCGAAAAAGCCAAAATAGCTGTCTATTAGCTGCTAACCCCACAACTCCAACCTCCAAGATAGGCAGAATGTCAACATAACCCTGCTCTTGAAAGGCAACAGGCCGCACCCTGCAAAGGTGCAGTTGGAGTGCTGGTTCATACCAGACAAGATTCCGGAAGCAAAGGCTTACGCGCGAAAAACACGACCTCACAGACTACAGCTGAAACCCAACGTTTAGCTGGCAACGTTGCCGACATCGATTGCGCAAAGAAATACGGCGGGTGCGCCACGTCGCCGGCCAGGGTTTCAGTAATATCAGGCTTCTGTTGAAGCCTGAAAGCGGATTTTCTTTGGGTTTCAAGTTGTACTGCGTCCGCACCGCCATCTGTCTGCTTTATGCCTCGAGAGTTCAACCTACCCCTTGCTGCTACCTGCTACACTGCTGCTGCCTGCTTGGCTGCGCTGAGTTTGGCACTGGCCACGCCTGCTCTGGAACAGCAGCTGGCATTTCCGGATGCCGAGGGAGCCGGCCGCTTCACCTCGGGCGGACGAGGCTCGGCGGCGGTGCCAACCACTGTGTTTGAGGTCACCAATCTGGAAGACGACAACCAGCCCGGTAGCTTGCGCTACGCGCTAACCAAGCCTGCGGCGGCGCGCACCGTCGTGTTCCGGGTGTCAGGCACTATCCATTTGGCGTCGCCCCTGACCATCAGCCAGTCCAACACCACCATTGCCGGCCAAACTGCTCCTGGCGACGGTATCTGCGTAGCTGACTATCCGGTGAGCTTGAAAGCCAACAACGTCATCGTCCGGTTTGTGCGCTTCCGCATGGGCGACAAAAACCAGAATCAAGGCAAGGTAAACGGAGCCGGGGGCGACGATGCATTTGGTGGCATGCGCAACAGCCGCCTCATCATCGACCACTGTACTATGAGCTGGTCGACGGATGAGTGCTTGTCGGTGTATGAAGGCGACAGCACCACGTTGCAGTGGAATCTGATCAGTGAGCCGCTCAATTACTCGTACCACTTCGAAACCGGCGACACCGATTTCGAGCAGCACGGGTTTGGAGGCATTTGGGGCGGGCAGCATGCTACCATGCACCACAACCTGTTTGCCAGCTGCAAGAACCGCACGCCACGCTTCAACGGTAGCCGCTACACGCACCCCGCCGGCTACGAAAACGTGGATTTCCGCAACAACGTGCTTTACAACTGGGGCGAAAACAACGTGTATGCTGGGGAAGGCGGCAACTACAACGTCGTCAACAACTACTACAAGCACGGCCCCTCTACCAAAGACAACGTGAAGGCGCGAGTGCTGAATCCGTACAAGCTTGAGAAAGGTGCCAACCCGCTGCCCTACGGCAAGTTCTATCTGGCCGGCAACTACGTGGACGCCAGCGCCGACGTGACCCGCCACAACTGGCGCGGCGTGACTATGAACGGCGGTACCGCCACCGATACAGTGCAAGCCAAAGCTGCCCTGCCATTCAACTTGGGCCCCATCAGCACTCAGACAGCAGCTGAAGCGTATAAGGCCGTCTTACAGCACGTAGGGGCCAGTCTGCCCAAGCGCGACACCCTAGACCAACGCATCATCCGCAACGTGGTTAACCGCACGGGCCGCATCATTGACGTGCAGGGGGGATACCCGCACGGCACCCCCTACACCGTCTCGCAGAAAGCGTGGCCGGTGCTGGCGTCAGTGTCAGCCCCCACTGATACCGACCATGATGGCATGCCGGATGCGTGGGAAACCAAACAACGCCTTAACCCCCACGACCCCACCGACCGCGCCAAAACGGGTCCGAACGGCTATACTATGTTGGAAACGTATTTGAACAGCTTGGCGGCACGGGTGATACCAGGAAAGTAGAGCGGCTGTAAATTCCAGCTCCGTGTAAGCTCAGCAAGTAGCAGTACAAAATAGAAGCTCCTCCCATCTTGCTCTCGACAGGATGGGAGGAGCTTCTAGGCGTGAGATGTCGTAAGCTACCCCATTGCCACTGTGTTGGCCATGCTTATATGTACGGCATGATCAGCTTTTTCCATGCCATGTATCCTTTGCCGTTTAAATGTAGGCCGTCAAAGCTGTACTCGGCTTTCAGGCCGTTGCCTTCCTGGAAATAAGGGAAGAGGTTAATAAATGTTGCGCCGTTTTCTTTGCTGATTTGCGAATATCTTTCGTTTAATTCTTTTATCTGGCTGATAGTTAATTCATCTGAGTGCAATATTTTTTGATTGGTAGGCAATACACTTTGGATATATAATTCCGTTGCTGGTGATTCAGACTTGATTTTCTTCGTAATCAGCTCTATATGAGCACTTATCTCTTCCACTGAGGTGCCAGCACATATATCATTAACCCCAACCATAATAAATATTTTCCGGGGTTTGCTTTTGATAATTCTATCGAGGCGCTTGATAATACCTGTGGTTTTGTCGCCCCAAATACCTCTATTCCTGACCGACGGATTATTAAGTATTTCTGCCAATTCAAACGCTTCCGTGTGGCTGTCGCCTACGAAATAAATTTTATTGGGTTCGTCTGTTAGCTCCTGAAAAATACTCGTGCGAAAAGGTTCTTTGAGAACTTCGTTCTCAAACCAATTGTGGTAGTACTTGTAAGCAAAAACGGAAGACAATAAGGTGTTGAAGCCAAGGGAAGCCACAAACAGGAGTCCGGTCTTGTTGATCACAGCAAGAAATAATTAGCAGAATTGGCGTGGTGTAGCCGAGCTACATACTAGTATCGTACTACTTGGTTAACATTAGCCGGTATAAATATATAGTCTTATTGTTCAATTCACAAGGAATAAGAACAATACAGGCAATATTATTTTTATACGAATATATTGAATAATAAAAATAGCTGCTTAAATCTATATTCATGCAACAGCTAGGCTAGCTTGCACACTCTGCCCTCGGCCTTACACGGCCTTCAAAATCAGGAATATCCTTTCGATTGCAACCTAGAAAAGCAAGGTTTCCACTTCCTGCACCTCGCCTGGCGCTAAACTACCCAGCACGATGCCCCCTATGCGCATCCGCACCAAGCGGAGCGTGGGAAAGCCTGCGGCGGCGGTCATCTTGCGCACCTGCCGGTACTTGCCTTCCGTAACCGTGATGCTCACCCAACTGGTGGGGCCGTGTCGGTCGGAGCGGATGTGACGGGTGCGGGGTGGCAGGTCCGGTGGCGCGGCCAAGCGGTAGGCGGCGCAAGGCAGAGTCTGGTAGCGCCCCTCCGAAATGCCGATTTCCACGCCTTGTTGAAGCTGTGCCACAGCTTCGTCGGTGATAAGGCCATCCACCTGGGCGTAGTATTCCTTTTCCACGTCTTTGCGGCGAATCTGCTCACTCACGCTGCCGTCGGTGGTGAGCAGGAGCAAACCTTCGCTATGTTCGTCGAGGCGGCCAATGGACATGGTGCCTTCTGGAAAGTCGTGCAACTCACCCAGGAAACGCTTTTTACGGGCTTCGCTGGGGTTGTTGCTCATGAATTGGCTAAGGTAGCCGTAGGGTTTGTGGACGATGAAATGGCGGTGCTCAAACATAGAGGCGCAAGGTACGGCGCTTTCCAAGGCCAGACGTTCTGTCGTTCGGGCTCGTGCAACACCTCCGCAGCGGTAACTCCGGCAGCCTAACAAACAGCTTGTCTTGCCCAGCAAACATCACACGGCCGACTGCTACTTCTTGAAGAAGGCCAGCAACTCGGCTTTGTATGAACTACCGATAGGAATCAGGGTAGCATCCTGCAACTGCACGTGGTCGGGCTGGAGCAGGCGGATATGAGCGGCAGCTACAATGAAGGAGCGGTGTACGCGCAGATAGGTTGGGCCTAGCACTTCCACCATCTCTTTCATAGTGTGGTGGAGCAGGTAGGTTTTGGTGGCCGTCATGAGCTTGACGTAGTCTTTGCAGCCTTCCACGTACACAATGTCGCGGTGCGGCACTTTGAGCAAACCTTGCCGCTCCTTCACCAGCAAGTGCTTCTCGGTAGTAGCATCGGTAGGCGAGACGGGTTGGAAAGCCGGCAGGCGCGAAATAGCCTTCATAAACCGCTCGTACGAAAACGGCTTAAGCAGATAATCCAGCACATCGAGCTCATACCCTTCATAGGCATACTCCCGGTAGGCCGTGGTCAGAACGGTTTTGGGTGGGGTGCGGAGGGTTTTCAGGAAGTCGAGCCCCGTCATTAGTGGCATTTCAATGTCCAGAAACAGCAGATCCACGGGGTGTTGGGCTAGGTGCTCGTAGGCTTCCATGGCGTTGCGGCACTTGCCAGTGAGCGTCAGCCCCGGCGTTTGGCCAATAAACTGCGAGAGTACCTGATGAGCCAGCGGCTCGTCGTCCACAATCAAGCAACGAACGGGGGCGGAAGTGGTCATGGAGTGGTGATACGTAATGAGGTGGGAAGTGTGAAAACCAGGTCCGTGCTACTGCACATGCAGCGTTAGCTCGGCGCGGAAGCGGCCAGCGTGTTCGGTCAGGTGCAGCTCGTGGGTGCCAGGGTAGTAGAGGTGCAGGCGCTGCCGGATATTTTGGAGGCCAATGCCACCGCTGCGCTTGGTAGAGGCGGCGGGCGCTTCGGGTAGCATATCGTTTTCGATGAGGAAATGCAGGCGGCCGGGCTGGCTGGTGAGGGTGGCCTGCACGCTGGCGGCGTCCGAGAAGTGGTGGCGTCCGTGCTTGAAGCTATTTTCTACCAGCGGCAACAGTAGGAGAGGGGGTACCTGCAGGCCGGTAGTAGTACCGCTGGTCGTTAGCTGGATGTGCGCGCCAGGATACTTGCGCTGCTCCATCTCGAAGTAGTTTTCCAGGAAGCTGACTTCCTCTGGCAGGCTGATGTATTCCTTGCCACTGTCGTAGAGCACGTACCGCATCAGCTCTGAGAGCAGCAGAATGAAGCGCGGCGTTTCCGGCGAGCCCGCCAAACTCAGACCGTAAATGCTGTTGAGCGTGTTGAACAGAAAGTGCGGCTGCAACTGGCTTTTCAGCTGCTCTAGTTGCAGCGCCAGATGGTCTTTTTCGAGGTGGCGCCGCCGGTATTCTTGCTCGAAGGCCAGCCGCACAAAGGCCACACAACTGAAGGCCAGCAAATCAGTGAACAGCTGGCTGATATAGGTGTTGCGCAACGCCGGGAGTTGGCGGGCTGCCTCGGTGTAGGTGTGGTGGTAGAAGTCGGCTAACAGGGGCGGCTGGGCCACAAACTGGAACAGCCAACTGGCCACGGTGATGTTCAGCTTGATGCCCCACCACATATAGAGCACAGCCCCCACGCCCAGCAACGCATAGCGCCGCTGCCGAATCAGGACCGGCACCAGCCCGCGGTAATACGGCACCGCGTACAGCGTAGCCAGCAGTGCAAACACCATCAGCTGTGGGTAGGGGAAGTTGGCTTGGGTGATAGGGCGCTGCTGTACGGCCTCCATGTACACATTGTACTTGTACAGGCCCACATATAATCCCCAAACCAGGATTTCAAAGAAGACGGGGAAGCGGCTGGGCCGGTCGGCGGTAGGAAGTGGCATGCCAGCAAGTTCATGGTTTTTCTTGCTGCCCACCGCTTCGTAGCGCCGCTATTTCGACTAACCGGGTGGTTTTTTCGACTAAAATTCGGCGGCTCTGGCTTGGTCGCCGCCGGATGAGCCTTGGTCTAATAATGCTTCATTCTAGCTCGGGGAGCCGCTTGCTTTGTGTCGTTGCCAGTCGCTGACCGACGGCCTTATCTGACACCTTCTACCAGTTCCCTGCCATGAAAAAGATCTTCCGCTCCCTGCTCGCTACGGCCCTGCTCGCCACGGCCACTGTTGCTACCCAGGCCCAGCCCACTGCTCCCGTAGCTGCCGCCTTCGATACCACCCGTATCGTCCTCGATCCTAGCCTGATCAATCCGGTCAGCCTACAGAGCTACGAGGCATTTCGGGCGGCCGTGAAACCCTTAGTAGCACAAATGGCCACCAAAAAAATAGTGGCCTTGGGCGAAGGCACCCACGGCACCAGCGAGTTCTATACGCTCCGCTTCTGGCTGACGCGCATCCTGATGGAGGAGCACGGCTTCAAGCAAGTAGCCTTGGAAAACGACTACACCGATTCTTACCTGCTTGATGAAGCGCTACGCCAGCCTAACGCCGCTGTAGCACCCCTCATGAAAGCGCACCTGTATAGTATCTGGCAGAACCAAGAGATGGCCGAACTTCTTACTTGGCTCCAAACCCACAACCGCACGCACCGCAAGCAGTTCCACCTCCGCGGCTTCGATGCGGTTAGCGCAGTTCCCGACGCGCAGCAGCTGAGTGCGTTGGCCACGCGTTACCCCGCCGCCAAACTAACCGACCTGACCAGCAAGCTGGAAACAGCGGCCGTCGTGCAAGACTCAGTCTGGCACAACCTCAACAAGAAAGGCTATAAGTTCAACCGCAAGCGCTGGCTGTCCAACGGTCTAAGTGCTTACTACACCGTAGAAAAACTGCAACAGGCACTTCGTACGGCCAAGCTGCCGCGTCGCCAGCGGGAGTTGGCGCAGGGCTTTGCCTTGGATGCCAAGCTGAATTTCAGCGTGTTCTACGAGTATGAAGTGAACAAGAAAGACGCGCCGCGCGATAGCCTAATGGCGCAAATGACAAAGTTCTTGGTACGCGGCAAAAACGACAAAGTCATTCTGTGGGCCCACGATGCGCATTTGGCTCGCAAATCGACGGACCCTACCGACAACAATGGGGGTGGAGCCGGTAGCTACATCGAACGGATGTTTCCCGGTCAGTATTTCGTGTTAGGCACCAGCACCGCTACGGGCACCTTTGCCGCCACCACCGACCGGCTGATTACGTACGACAGCCCCATGGCAAGCTACCCCCTCGAAAAGCCTTTGGCCGGCTCCTGGGAAGCTTCTTTAAGTGCCGTCAAAGTACCCGTGTTTTACCTGCAAACCCAACAACTCGGCGTCCAGAACTTAGAGCGTCCGTTGCGCTTTGTCGGCTACCGCCCCGACAGCGGCAAAGACTCTTACTCCAACTACCAACTCACCGAAGCCTACGACGCGTTGCTGTTCGTCCGCCAAACCAAGGCCGCCACGCCTTTAAAATAGCGCCAGCCAGCGACGCTACAGCTTATGTTGGCGTAGCATAAGGGAAACAGAAAGTGGCGGTGGCTATGTTAGCTGCCGCCACTTTTGCTGCGTTAAAGCAAACTTCTGTCTTCAAACAATCCGGGCTGGCTGGTTCTTCTTTTCACCGAATCCGAATAGCCTGTTGGCTTGTTTAGTGGAGTTTCAGTTGTGTTAAAAACAGTGTCATCTCACCCCGTATGGACCAGAAAACAAGAGCCGCGTTAGTGAAAGAACTCGTTAGCCTGCTGACCGAAGCCAATGCCCACGTCACCTTCGAGCAGGCCTGCGCCGATGTGCCTACTGCCTTACTGAACGAGCGGGCTCCCGGCCTGCCGTACACTATCTGGCAGCTAGCCGAACACCTGCGTATTGCCCAGTTGGATATTCTGGAATTCAGCCGCAACCCCGCGCACAAGTCGCCGGAGTGGCCCGTGGGGTACTGGCCCGCGCCGGACGCTACCACCGACGAAGCCGGCTGGCAGGCCACCCTAGCCGCCATCCGCCACGACCAAGATGAATTTGTAGCCCTGCTGCACGACGAGTCGGTGGACTTGCTGGAGCCCTTTGCGCACGGTACCGGCCAAACCTTACTCCGCGAAGCCATGCTCATTGCCGACCACAACGCCTACCATACCGGCCAGATCATTCTGCTACGCCGCCTGCTACACAACTGGGAGTAAAGAGCGCACAAGAGTGTCTATTATCGGTTGTGTTCCTGCCGCATCATGTCCATAGCATCTACAATGCTGAAGCTGTTGACATCGTATGTCAGGAACTTGCCAGCGCCAATGCCTCGAATCCGGCCAGTCTGTTTGTAATGCCCAAAGCGTTGCACCTTGTCTTTTCTATTCCACCAAAAGAAACTCGTTTTATCCTCGTAGGAAGAGTAGAAAACGACATTGCCACGGTCGAAGGTTACAGCGTGTGCTCCTTTGAAATCAGCAGGAGTTGGCTGCCGTGACAGGCGGTAATCAGTAAGCCGAAGCTCAAGCAAGGGGAAGCCGGTGTAGATGTACGCTAAAATAGAATCCTTGCCCAGTTTGCACATGCAATAGCAGTCCAGGATAAAGTCTTGATGGTTCGACCTGAAGCCAAAAACCAGTTGGCCCATGAAGTCGAATACCGCTATACCTTCTCCCGTAGGCGACCGTTCACCCGCCGCCTGATCGAAGTAAGAAACGACAATCCGATTGGCTTGAACCAGTACATCGGCAATGTATTCGCCGGCATCAAAGGCCAGAAGTCTACGACCGGTGTAGTCGAAAATGTGTCCCGTATCTGTTGAGCCAATTTGCTGGCCGATTATCAGAAACCGCTCGGCGTCTAATTCCCGAATGTAAGCGTACCGGAACTGCTGCTGAAGCACCAACTGCCCGCCATTCGTCCAGACTTCCATGTTACTTGTCAGGGCAATAAAGTTGCCGTATTCATCGGCATCTAAATCCAGTATCTGGAGCTTGCCACAATCGAGCGGATAGGTAGTGATGGGCATATAGTTGGAAACGAAAAAGCAGAAAGGCCGCCGTCAAGCTAGCGCTTTCTGCTTCTGAATGGTCGGGGGGCTGGGCTGCTCTCTTACCGCGTGCGGGCTTTGCCTTTGTTGTGCACGTCGCTGGCGCCGGAGCTACGGGATTTCAGTTCCTCGTCTACGTACACATACGCGTCGGAGGCACCGCTGGCGTCTACTTCGGCTTTGTCGCTGCGCAGGTCGGAGGCGCGGTAGTCGCTGCTGCCACTGATTTGCACCTGCTGGCGCTGTACTCGGCCTTCAAGGCGAATGTCGGAGGCGCCGCTGGCGTCGGTACTAACCGAGTTGGCGTTGAGGGTTAGCGTTACGTCGGAAGCACCGCTGGCATTGATGCGAAAGTCGTTGGCTTTGATGGGAGTTTCGCCTTTCACGTCGCAGGCGCCGCTCACCTCGATGCCTTCTATTTTGGGGGAAGTAATGTACACCTTCACGGGTTTGCCGCGCATGAGCTCCGTAAACGAGAACTTTTTGTCTCTTGAAATCCGGAGTGTATTGCCCGATACTTCCGTCTTAATGGATTCCAGCACTTCGGGCGCGGCATCTACTTTGACTTCCGTTCTGGCACCCTGCCGCAGATAAATGTCGACGGCGCCGCTGGCACTCACTGTTTCGAAGGATGCCACTTGCCGCACTTGCTGGGCTTCGGAAGTGGAGCAGGCCGATAAGGTCAACAAGGTTACCGCCGTTACAGAATGGAGCAGAAGTGAGGGTTTCATATAGAGTATAAGCTTACGAAGTGAGAAGGATGATCCTTGCTAGGTAGATGCACCGTACCTGCAAGCCGTTGCCTGCACTAGCATATATATTGGTTTATCTATAGAATAAAAAGCAATAAGTCGAGAAAAACAGGGCGGGTTGTGCCGTAGACCACTACTCGCCCCAGTAAGCAATAGTCTGTCAGCCTGATTAAGGCTGTTAATGAAAGCAGCATGACGCCTCTAAACGCACAACTGCCAAGCCCGAGAACCCAGGCTTGGCAGTGAATAGGAGCGGGGTGCGGGCTTGTGCCCTCAGGCTTCGTCTATGCGTCGGACCAGGGCCACTACTACCACGCCCAGCAAGGCTACCAACCCAAACGACCATTGCAGATTGGCGGCCTCGGCTACAAATCCTACCACCGGCGGCACCACCAGAAACCCGAAGTAGCCCACTGTGGAAACCCCAGCAACAGCGGAGCCAGAGCTGAGTGCTACCGTGCGGCCTGCCATGCCAAACACCATCGGGATGACGCACGACACGCCCAAGCCTACCAACACAAACCCCAGGCCCGCTACCAGGGGCACCGGAAACAGGGCTGCCAAGGCTAGCCCGGCCGTCATCAGCAGGCCGCTATAGTGCAGAATGGTTTTCACGCCGAACCGGTTGGCAAGCCAGTCGCCGGTGAAGCGGCCGGTGGTCATGGCCACCATGTACACGGCATACCCGATGGTGGCGCTTTCCTTGGGCATGTGCACGGCTTTCTGAAAATAGATGCCGCTCCAGTCATACATGGTTCCTTCGCACGCCATGCAGGCAAAGGCAATAACCCCGAATTTCAGCAGCGCCTTGTCGGGTAGCGCGAAGCCGGCGCGCCGCGCGGTGGCTACGGGCGCCACTTCCAGCGTGGTCGGGAAAAAGTACACGGCTATGGCCGTAAGCACGGCGGCCACGGCCAGAAAATGGTATGCGGGCATAACGCCAGCCGGCACCAAGGCCGCACTTAGGGCCGCTGCCGCAAAGCCAGCCACGCTCCATACCCCATGAAAGCTGGCAATAATGGACCGCGAATACAGTGCCTGCACACTCACCGATTGCGCATTCACGGAAATATTGAGCAGGTTTCGTGAGGAGCCGAAGCAGAAGAGCAGTGCCACCAACTGCCACGTTTCCTGCGCGAACCCCAGGAGCGCCAGCGCCACGTTGTAGAGCACTGCGCCCACCATCATAATCTGGCGGCTGCTGAAGCGCTGGAGCAGCCAGCCGGTTATGGGCAGCGTGAGCATCAGGCCAACAGGCAGGGCCAGCAGCACTCCGCCCAACTGCGCCTCACTCAAGCCTAAGTGGTGTTGAATAGTTGGAATCCGGGAGGCCCACGTAGAAAAGCCGAACCCCGACACAAAGAAAAACAATGCAATAGCTATCCGCGCCTGCTGGGCCGTGGACACTTCCCGAACTTCCGTTTCTATCATAAAGCACTCCGAACAAGCCTCAAAGCTACAGACTGCCTTTGGTATAGCATGGCATAAAGCATTGGCTGCCTGCAACGAACTAAGCCCAGTCCGACTGCCGTACCGTGTTGCTGCTGTGTGTACTGCCTAGCCTTATGCCCCATTTTATGGATGCTTCAGCGCTATTGCGGCAGGGTAATCTTGAAGATCTGGAAGGGCTCGGTGCGCTGGGAGCGGGGAATGTGCAGCTGCGACGTGGTAACGTACAGGGCGCCATCAGGGCCCAGGGAGAAGCTGTCGGGCCACTTAAGCTGCGGGTCGCGCGCTATCACCTGGAACTGGCCGTCCGGGGTAAGGCGAGTCACGGCGTTGAGCTCGAAGGTGGTGAAATACAAGTTGCCGGAAGGGTCAAACAGCATACCGTCCGTCGGGCCGGTGTCGCCTACGAGCTCCACGCGCTGGCCTAGTTGGGAAGCAGGTAGGGCTTCGTCGCGCAAATACTGCGTCCGAATGCGGTAGAGCGTACGGGCCGTGAGGGCATGGTAGTAAATAAACTCCCGGTCGGGCGACAGCGCCAAGCCGTCGGAATCAATGGAAGGGAGCTTGCCGCTGCGGTTGCGCCATACCCGGCCTTCCACGGTCAGAATCAGGTTTTCTGATTTGGTGGAGGGGTGGTTGCCCAGTAGGCGCCGGCTGCGGCCGGTAGCTAGGTTCACCACGATAATAGCTCCTTGGTTGGAGTCGGTGATGTAGGCGTAGTTGCGCTCGGTGTCAATCCGCACATCATTGAGGTAGCTAGTTGGGTATACCACCGTTTCGTCGAAATCGACGCGCTGTATGAGCTGGCGGGTGTTGGGGTCGAACTTCAGCAGCTTGGCTCCGTTGCGCACCACGCCCCGCATCTGCGGCGAAGCAGCGTCCAGCACCCACAGGAAGTTGTTGGCATCGGTATACACACTTTGGACGCACACAAACCGGTTTTGGGCCGGCAACGACGGCTTCCAGTTGTTCCAGGTGGTGTCTGGAAACGCAATAGCCTGCTGCCCCTGGATTTCAGCCACCGAATACGGTATGGTGTCGGTTTCCATGCGGGGGAAGTTGGCAAACAGGCGGCCGTCGCGGAGTACAGCCACCCCGGTCCATTGCACTTGAGACGTTGCCGTTTGGCTGAGCGTGACGCCCGGTAGCGCGGCCGGGTCGGCGGGAGCGTCGTCGTTGTCGTCGTTGCAGCCCGTGAAGAGGGGCGTAGCGGTTAGTAAGGCCAGCAGTGGGAGTAGAATGCGTTTCATAGCGGTAAGCGGAGAACAGAAGTACAGGCTTTCCCTACGCAAGCCTTCCGGCAGCCGGTGCCTTCCGCGGGTGCTTCGTTGTCATTTTCAGTATTGCTACGCAGTCCGCTTGCGGATACTACGTAAGCCACCCAGCCTGCATCGGGTAGTGCCGAGCTACCACGCACGAGTTGCGCCATAAGGCTTGGCGGCTCACGGGCTTGCAACCTCAGCGGGACCTCCACCGTAACAGCCCGCATTATAGCCATTCGGCTATATCCTGTTTCTATTGCTGCTTCTTGTATGAATAAGACCCTGCTCTTTCTTTCGACGGCCTGCCTGCTCACGGCGGCCTCCTGCACCCAAGATAAACCGGCCGCCGTTGATGCCGCCACCACTCCCTCCGCCGATACGGCCGTAGTGGTCAGCAACAACCCCGCCGACACCAATGCTCTAGCCGCCCGCGTAGCCGAAGACCTTCAGCTAACCGACACCGCCGTGGTAACGCGCATCGAGAAAACCTACTACACCCGCGACCAGCAGCTTAACGAGGCCAATACTCGCTACGCCACCGATACCACCGGCCGCTACGCCGCGCTACGCACCATCAACGACGAAACCGACGAGCAGGTGCGCACCATCGTGCCCGACCAATACGATGCGTACGCCGCAAACCGTGGCATCTATTACGCGGGTACGCCTTACACCACGGCTCCGGCGGCTCCCGCCGCCTCTGCGCCTGCCGCAACCCCGGCCCGCCGCCGTGGCCCCGCCATCGAGAAGTACAGCACCAAGGCCAACGGCGACACGAAAATCAAATATGCCAACGGCAAAACCGTGAAAATCGACAAGGACGGCGACACGAAAGTGGAGTATCCGAACGGCACTAAAGTGAAGCGCGACGCCGACGATGGTACGCGGAAAGTGAAAGACTAAGTAGCCGCTAACTGGCTGTGTGAAGCCCCGTGCCGGATTCGGTGCGGGGCTTTTGCGTGAAGTAGCGTCGTGGCGAAGCACGGCACCTGAAGGGGGCACCCCGGAGGTATCGCTCTAACCCACAACAGAACGGGGTAGGCAAGGCCGCTGCTGGCAACGTTGCCGGCAACGTTTGCGCAAATAAACAGCGTTGGGTGCAGGTAGCTTGCGTCTGAAAATCAGTAGTATGGCTTTGCTGGCTCCTCGCTGCCTGTGGTTGCTTCTGGGGTGCTGGCTGCCCTTTCCGTTCCCAAGCTGTCCTTACCCATCCCGCCCATGTCGTACCGTTTTACTCTGCCATTTCGTAGGCCGCTTCGTGCCAGCCGGTGGGCTCTACTAGGAGTACTAGCTGGTGTTGGAAGTACACTATCCGCGCAGGCCCAGGTGCCATCCTTCCCGGGGGCCGAAGGAGCCGGCAAGTTCACCTCGGGCGGCCGTGGCACAGTGGCGGAAGCTACCACCGTGTTTGAAGTCACCAACCTGACCGACGATGGCCTGCCCGGCAGCTTGCGCTACGCCGTTACGCAGGCCGCCACCCACCGCACCGTGGTATTCCGGGTATCGGGTACCATTCATTTGCTTTCCGATTTGCGCCTGAGTCGCGCCAACACCACCATTGCGGGCCAAACCGCACCCGGCGACGGTATCTGCGTAGCCGACTTCCCCGTTAGTCTCAACGCCGACAACATCATCGTCCGCTTTGTCCGGTTCCGGCTCGGCGACAAAAACCAGAACCAGGGCATGGTAAATGGCAGCGGCGATGATGATGCGTTTGGCGGTATCGGGCGCCGCAAAATCATGATCGACCATTGTACCATGAGCTGGTCGGCGGACGAGGCTTGCACGGTGTACCGCGGTGACAGTACTACATTGCAGTGGAACATCATCAGTGAGCCCCTCGACTACTCCTACCACTTCGAAACCGGCGACACCGACTTCGAGCGGCACGGGTACGGCGGCATCTGGGGCGGCCGCAACGCGAGCATGCACCACAATCTGCTGGCCCATATGCGGGGCCGGATGCCGCGCTTTGATGGCAGCCGCACCCTTACGCCCGTGGCAGTTGGGCAGGAAAACGTGGACTTCCGCAACAACGTGCTCTACAACTGGGCTTCCTACAACGTGAACGGGGGCGAAGGCGGCAACTACAACGTCGTCAACAACTACTACAAGTACGGCCCCTCCACGGCTACCGGTTCTTCGGGCGGCGTGCCTATCCGCAGTGAAGTATTGAACCCCTACAAGCAGAACTCGGCGCCGGTGCTACCCTACGGCAAGTATTACCTAACGGGCAACTACGTAGAGGGCTACCCTGCCGTCACGGCCCGCAACTGGCTGGGGGCCGTGATGAACGGCGGCACTCGCGCAGATACGGCCGCCGCCAAAGTGACCACGCCTTTCACCATACTGCCGCCGCCGCCGCAAAGCGCCCTGGACGCCTACATGGCTGTGCTGCAACAAGCCGGTTGCGTGCTGCCCGTCCGCGACGCTCTTGATCAGCGCATTGTCAATGATGTTATCAACCGCACGGGCGCGTTGATTGATGTGCAAGGCGGCTTTCCGCACGGCACGCCCTATAGCACCTCCCAAGTGGCGTGGCCGGTATTGAACTCCCTGCCCGCACCCCCCGACACCGACCACGACGGCATGCCCGATGCCTGGGAAACCAGCATGGGCCTCAACCCCAACAACGCCACCGACCGCAACGTCCGCGGCGCCACTGGCTACACCATGTTGGAGAACTATCTGAACGGGCTAACTGCCACGGTACTGGCTCTGCCCGCAGCGTCAGATGCCTCCACCGAAGTCCTGCAAGCCTACCCTAATCCTTCTCAAAACCAGCTCACGCTGGCGCACCCCGCCGCGCACCGCGGCGCCCACTTGGCGGTGTATAGCTTCGACGGCCGCCAGGTGCTACACCTGCCCGTCAGCGCTGGCACCCGCAAAACCTACATGCAAACTGCCGCTCTGGTCCGTGGTAACTACCTCGTGCTATACACTGATGGGCAGCAGCGCCTGCTGGTGAAATTCAGCAAGGAATAGATTCGGAGCGTGCTGAATGCCCGCGAAATGAAAAGCAGCCTACCCGATGGATAATTCGAGTAGGCTGCTTTGTTTGTAGCAGGTCACTAAAGCAGTGAGGGTTAGGGTTGCCCGTTTAAAGCGGTTTGTGGTCGGCTGCTGGGGGAGTGCAGCAGCTCTAGCGTATGCTGAAACATGCTGAAGTTTCCCCACTGGCCGTGGCCAGGCACTACAATGGCCGCTTTCGGGTAACGCGCTGCCACTTTCCGTATGCTGCTAGGCCACTGCTTCAGGTTGGCATCATCAATGTTGCCGAGGGCGGTGGCATCAGCGCCTTTCACCAGGCAGCCGCCAAAGAGCACCTGCTGGCCGGGCAGCCAAGCCACCAGGTTATCAGGCGCATGGCCAGGGCCGGGGTAAAACAGTTCTAGCCGCGTGCGTCCGGCCCGGATAACGGTATAGGGCTTGATGGCCGCTGTAGGAACACCAAAGTCCATGGTGGCGGCGCGCTGGGCCGTAAGGGGCGTGCTGTACACCTTTATATTATTGGCTTGCAAAACCGGCAAGCCACCGAGCCGGTCTTCGTGTGCGTGGGTGACAACCACGAGGCGCACTCGTTGGTGCAGGCTGTCGGCAATGTAGCGCAAAAGCTCTAGCGTCTGATCGGCGTCCCAGGCAGTGTCGATTACCAAGGCGCCAGTTTTGGTTTTGATAATCAAGCCATTGGATGGCACCGGAACAGGGTTGCCAGGATAGCGCCGATACGACGTGTGCACATATACATCGGGCGCAATAGGGCGCACCTGGAGGTGCAGTGGCTCTAGCTTAACGCTGGGCAGTGGGCCAGCAAGCAAGGAAAGGGGAGCTAAAAGCAACGATGCCAGCAACGGTAGCTGGCGCAGGGCAATAAGGAAGCGTAAAGACAAAACAGGAATTCGGAAAAGAACAAACAAGCTGCCTTAACGAACCAGATGGTTAAAAAGTGTCTGGGCCTGCAAAGTACCAGCCAGTCAAAAAGCACAAACGGCCAGCACAGCGGTTAGATAGAGGGTTTGTAGCCCCAACCAAACGCCACCCAGCCAGTATTGTAGGAGAGGTAACGTACGGCGAGGGCACACAGACCAGCCGCGCAGCATTGCCAATGCAGGCAACGCTGCCGACCTTACGTACCAGCGTTACCTTGCTTTCATCTTCTTTCTTAGCGCCTTATGTCCACCCTTGCTGCCCCCGTTTCCTCTCCGCCCGAAGCAGGGGCGTTGCAACATGTATTCGAGCAGCAAAAGGCTCGTTCCGAAGCGTTGCGCCGCGAAACAACCGACCCGCGGGCCAACCGTCTGCACAAGCTAGGCGCTTGGATAGCCGACAACCGCACCGCCATTCAGGACGCCTTGTACGCCGACTTCCGCAAGCCCGCCACCGAAACCGACGTTACGGAAGTGTGGCCCTCGCAAACTGAGCTAAAGCACACGCTCAAACACCTCAAAAAATGGACTGCCTTGCGGCCCGTCGATACGCCGCTGGCGCTTATGGGGGCTCGTGGCTGGATGCAGGCCGAGCCTAAAGGTGTGTGCTTGATCATTGCACCCTGGAACTACCCCTTCTACCTCGCCATCGACCCGCTGATATCGGCGTTGGCAGCCGGCAACTGCGTAATCATCAAGCCTTCCGAAATGACGCCCGCCGTCGCGGCACTGCTGAGCCGGATGGCCCGTGAGGTCTTCGACCCGGCAGAAGTAACCGTGGTGGAAGGCGACAAAGAAGTGGCCACTGAACTACTCAAGCTGCCCTTCGACCACATCTTCTTTACAGGAAGCCCGCAGGTAGGCAAAGTAGTGATGCGAGCCGCTGCTGAGCACCTAACCAGCGTTACGTTGGAGCTAGGCGGCAAAAGCCCGGCTATAGTAGACGAAACCGCCGACCTGCGCGATGCGGCCGAGAAAATCGTGTGGGGCAAAGGCATCAACGCCGGCCAAACCTGCGTAGCGCCCGATTACGTGCTGGTGCACGAGTCGGTGCAAGACAAGCTGCTTATGGAAATGCGGCTGGTAGTCCGGCGCTTCTACAACCCCAACGGGCAGGGGGTAGCGGCTTCCGAGTCATTTGCGCGCATTGTCAACCAGCACCATTTCGAGCGGGTGGCCGGGCTGCTCGAAGATGCGCAGCTGCAAGGGGCCACCGTGGCAATGGGCGGCCAGGTAGACGCCAGCCAGCACTTCATTGAGCCCACCGTGCTGCTCAACGCGCCAACGGATAGCCGCGTGATGCAAGAGGAAATCTTCGGGCCGCTGTTACCCATGCGCACCTTCCGCACCCTCATGGAAGCCACCAACGAGGTGAACACCCGGCCGCGGCCGTTGGCTCTGTACATTTTCACGCAAAACAAGGAAAACCAACGCTACCTGCTGCGCAACATTCCGGCCGGCGGCGCGGCCGTCAACGAAACCATCTTGCAGCTTGCCCACCCCGAGCTGCCTTTTGGGGGGGCCGGCAACAGCGGCATTGGTCGGGCCCACGGCTACGCTGGTTTCCTGGCCTTCTCCAATGAAAAAGCCGTGCTCAAGCAGCGCACTGGCGTGACGGGCATTAAAAGCTTCTATCCGCCTTACACGCCCAAGGTGCAACGCATGGTTGGCTGGCTGCTGCGCTGGCTGTAGGTTAAAGTAAAAAGCGAGGCGTTAGTGAAGAAGCGTTGTCGGAAGTGCTAGGGCGCGAGCTACATAGGTAGTCTGCTGCACTCCTAGCAGCGCTACTGTAGTGTGGCGCTAAATTGTATGCAAGCCGAGTATTTCTGCTAAATAATTCCGATATTTTCCAGTCAGACTGACCTGCTGTATCCGCTATAGTTCCCACCCCGCCTTTTCCAGTGCTATGACCTTTACCGAAGCCCAGCGCGAAACGCTCCTTGCGCTTGCCGATACGTTCATTCCGGCCATGGATGGCCCGGCGGAGCATGCTGCGTATTGGCAGCGCCGGGGTTCTGAGGGAGTGAACATCAATCAGATAGCAGAAGTGGTGGCCGAACAGCCCGCCAGCGCGCAGGCGGAGTTCCGTAAGCTGCTCAACCTGCTCGATACACCTACTTTGGGCATAACGTGGTTTGGGCCGTTGCGCCCTTTCAGCCGGCTGCAGTCCGCGCAGCGCGAGAAGCTGCTGCAAAGCTGGTCGCAGAGCAACTTGCCGCAACTGCGCAAGGGCTTTCATGCGTTGCGTAAGCTGTTTGTGTTTCTGTACTATGGCGGTTCGGCCAGGGAAGGTGGCAACCCTGTATGGCCTAGCATTGGCTACGCCGGGCCGATGCCAGCCGACGCCGTAGTGGACGTGCCCAAGCCCATTCAAACGCTGCAACCCACCCAGGCTGTCACCTACGAGTGCGACGTGCTGGTGATTGGCAGCGGTGCGGGTGGGGGCGTAGTTGCCGGGGAGCTAGCCGCCGCGGGCCACGACGTGCTGGTGCTGGAAAAGGGTCCCTACTGCCACGGCTGCGACTTCACGCAGCGCGAAGTAGACATGCTGGGCAAGCTCTACGATGGCAAAGGCACGCTAAGCACGCAGGACGGCAGCATCAGCGTGCTGGCCGGTTCGTGCCTGGGTGGGGGCACCACCGTCAACTGGGCCGGGGCTTTTCGTACCCCCGACTACGTGCTGCAGGAGTGGGCGCGCGAGCATAGGGTGCCGCATTTTACATCACTTGATTTCAAGAAAAGCCTCGACGCCGTAAGCCGGGCGCTGAGCGTGAACATCGATTACACGCGCCACAACCGCCAGAACCAAGCCCTCTGGGATGGTTCCACCAAGCTCGGCCAAGAAGTGAAGCTGATTCCGCGCAACGAGAAAGGCCTCACCGATTCCGAAACCCATTTCCGGGGCCTGGGCTACAGCACCATGGGCGACGCGTATGGCATCAAGCAAGGCACACTCAACACGTACCTGCTTCAGGCGTTTCGGCACGGCGCCCGCCTCCTGGCCGACACCCGCGTGGAGCGCGTAACCGTTGCCAGTGGCCGAGCCACCGGCGCCGAGGCGGTGCACACTACCGCCAGCGGCCAGCACATTCGCGTGACGGTGCGGGCCCGCCGGGTGGTGGTAGCCGGAGGAGCCATCCAGACGCCGGCCCTGCTGTTGCGCAGCGGCTTGCGGCACCCGCACTTGGGCCGCCACCTCAATCTGCACCCCACGGTGGTGGTGTCGGGGTTGTATCAGCAGGCCATGGAGCCGTGGTTTGGCCCGAGTATGTCGGTGGTAAATGACTGTTTCACGATGCTGAACGGCACCAACTACGGCGCCAAACTGGAAACTCCGCCGGCCCACACCGGCCTGATGAGCATGGTGCTGCCGTGGCTATCGGGGGCACAACACAAACAACTGATGCAGCAGGCCGCGCACATGGGCTCGTTCATCGTGCTAACCCGTGACCGGGACGGCGGGCGCGTGAGCATCGACAAGCACGGCCAGGCACTAATCGACTACACGCTGAGCGAGCATGACCGGGGCAATATGCTCACGGGCGCGCGGGCTGCCGCCGAAATTCATGCGGCGGCCGGCGCGCACACCGTTTTCCTGCCACACGGTTCACTCCCGACCTTGCACATCCAGAACAGCCACATCCAGAACCCGCAGGTGCTCGACCAGTTGCCGCACCTGAGCTGGAAACCCAATCAGTACGGCCTGTACAGCGCCCACCAAATGAGCACCTGCCGGATGGGCGGCGACTCGTTCACGCACCCGATCGGCCCCACCGGCGAAACGTACGAGGTGAAAAACCTGTTCGTGGCGGATGCTTCGGCTTTTCCGGCCTGCAGTGGCGTCAATCCGATGCTGACTATTATGGCGCTGGCGCACCACACGGCACAGCACCTGAAAACCAGCGGCGTAGTGGGTCCAGCAGCCTCCTCAGTAGGGACGGCACCACTTGCGGCCGCCACTTCCTGAAAAGCAAGTCACGGAATATAGCACAGCTGAGATAGACGAGAGGTACGGTTTTCGCGTATGGGGTCCACACCTCCATCCTATTTCAGCACCATGCTCCTGTCCCGCTCCCTACTTGCCCTCTGCCTATTGGCCACTCTGACTGTGGGTTGTGCTCGTCGCAACAAGAATATCCCTACTGCTAAGTCCACAGCCGCCGCTTCCGCCACGCCCGCCCCCATTGTAGCCCCCACCGCCGCCCGCGACTTCACCGACGAAGTAACCGAAGAGCTAAAGCTGCGCCCCGACCAGCAACAGCGGATGCGCGCCATCCTGACCAGCTTTTCGGAGCAAGCCAACGCCGCCCAAAAGCAGTACGGCAGCAACCGGACGGCTCTCACGGCAGAGCTGAAACGGCTCAACACCGCTTCTCAAAAGCAGTTGCAAGAAGTGCTGACCCCCGAGCAATACAAGCAGCTCATCAACAAGCAGCGCCAAAAGCAAGCCCAGGCGCAAAGCCGCAGACCCACTCAGTAAGCCGCCTTCCAGCGCCAGTCTCCATGCATCTGAAGCGCTGATCGAACAGTGAAAGAGCAGCCCTGCCCGCTACCGGCTACCGGCGCGTTATTGTCCTGACGCGCCGGTAGCCGGTAGGGCTGCTTTCAATTCCACTCCTTGTAATAGTATAGTTGTTAGCCAGCCACTAGCTACTGCACGATGGCTTTGGTGAGAAGCCGCGCAAACAAACCTGGAAGGTTACTCCTGTAACTTGCAATAAGCCGGCAGCAAAGCCAATGTCCTGAAAGCGTACATCCAACCCTATTCCGGTGAAGTAGTGTTTTTTCTGTTGCTGGTCTGGGCTAGAAGCAGCCATTTCGTTTGAGCCCGCAAAGACTTGGCGAGGAAAGAAGGATTGGTTTTCAACACTTCTTGCCTCGCCAATTGCAGCTGGTGTATTAGCGTATCCTGATGTAGCGCATTATTGAAGCCTTTGAGCCGCGCCAGCTGGTTCCTGACTTCGGGGCTCGTACGACGCCTAAACAGGCTATCAGTCAACGCTTTTTCTCTTGTTAATTGTTGGGGTGTGAGGCTGCGGTAATGACGCATTGAGATGCCCATAAGGTGGTTGGACAGTACAGCATAGGTGCGCGTATGATTGCCGGGGTCTTTGATTACCAGCAAGCGGTATGGCTTGCCCGCTCCAGTGGATCCTGTTTTGTCGCAGGCAGCTAGGGTAAGCAGACTGACCAGCCAGCACATATTCAGAAGTATCCAGAGCACCCGGCCTCCAGAAAAGCCAACGTATCTGCTGCGTAACGAGGTAGTTCGGTTCATGATCAGTGAGTCGACTAGGGCCACGTAAGAAATACCAGTTACGGGAAATGTGCTTTCTGAGTAGCACGCTTCCACGTGTTTTGTCTTTCAGTGGCTTCTACGTGATAGGCTGATAAGTGAAAGTATAACAGGTGTTTAAGGTACAACCTATAGGTGGCATGCCAGATAGTTGTTGCAAACAACCACCTGCCATAACACGAGCATCGCCTGACCGCCGCCGCCGGAGCACCTAGCACCGGCAGTGCGCCAGCTACGGGTGGCGTAACATTCTTAGATGCTGGGCCGTTCGCACACCACTCTCACTTCACTCACTGCCCAGCCTGTGCGTCCTCAACCTTATCTGCTGCATTTCAACCCCAAACTCAGTCTCAATGCCGATGGCAAGCACGTCCGCGACGGCCTCTCCACGGTGTTGCGCACCGGCGACAACCTCTGGGTAAGCTGCGACGAGCGAACCAGCATTGAGCGCCTGCGCCTAAACGGCAAGCACGAGTTGCAAGGGCATTGCCGTTACGAGCTATCGGAGCTGCTTGATTTGGGCGATGATGCGGCAGAGGAAATTGACATCGAAGGCTTGGCCGCCAGCGACCATTATCTGTGGGTGATTGGTTCGCACAGCCTCAAGCGCAAGCAGCCCAAACCCAACGAGGAAGACGTAGCCAAGCAAATTGCTCGGCTGGCCGAAGTGAAAGAAGAACCCAGCCGCTACCTGTTGGCGCGCCTGCCGCTGTTGCTCAACCCCACCACCGGCGACTACGAGCTGCACCGCGAAGCCCCGCACCCCACCGAACCGGGCCACACCCTCTGCGCCGCCCAACTCCACGGCTCCGACGATTCCAACGAACTGCTGGACCTCTTGGCCGAAGACCCGCACCTGAAGCCCTTCATGCAGATTCCCGGTAAAGACAACGGCTTCGACATTGAAGGCTTGGCCGTGGCTCCCGATGGCCGGCTGTTTGTGGGGTTGCGGGGCCCGGTGCTGCGTGGGTGGGCGGTGGTGCTGGAACTGCTGCCCCGCGAAGACAAGCACGGCCGCCTGCGGCTGGGTGAGTTGCCTGGCGCCACCGAGAAATACTACAAAAAGCACTTCCTGGCGCTGGGCGGCATGGGCCTGCGCGAACTGCGCCAGCGGGGCTCCGACCTGCTGCTGCTGGCCGGCCCCACCATGGACCTCGATGGCACCATTGCCGTCTATTGCTGGCCCGATGCGCTTCGGTGCGAGCAAGACAGCCTGATCGGGCCCGATAAGCTGACGCGCCTGTTTGACGTGCCGCACGGCTTCGGGCCCACCGCCGGCCAAGACAAAGCCGAAGGCATGGCCCTCCTCGACGACGAGCACGTGCTTATTGTGTTCGATAGTCCGACCGACGCCCGCAAACCCGCCCCGCATCAGGTAGTAGCCGACGCATACAAGCTGTAGGCACTGCATTGCTATCGGGCAGGTTGGAGAAGGTGCTTGGGGTGAGGCGGTATGGCTTGGTCGGGCGCTGGTAGGGGCCGTAGCGGCGCATAAAAGTGGCGGAACGTTACCTTTGAGCGTTTCAGACAGGCAATTCGTGTGCTTTGTCTTCACTCGTACTCTGTATTTCCAGCCCTAGCTATGCCTTTGCTTCGTACGCCCGAAACCACGCATCGTATCCATTTTCAGGACTGCGACATGATGGGGCACCTTAACAATGCCCGCTACCTCGATTATTTTCTGAATGCGCGGGAAGAGCACACCATCCAACACTATGCGCTCAACTTGGGCGAACTTAGCCGCGAGCAGGGAGCAGCCTGGGTTATCACCAAGCACCACATCAGCTACCTGCGCCCTGCCAACCACGGCGAGACTGTGGTGGTGCGCACCCAACTCATTCATTTCGACAATTCCAACCTGGTAGTGGAAATGCAGATGCTCAGCGAAGATGGGCAGCGCCTAAAAGCGCTATTATGGTCGGAAATGGCCTTTGTAGCCGTAAAAACGGCTACCCGCATCGAGCATTCCGAGCCGCTGATGGATATGCTGGAAGAGCTGGATGTGCCCGACGTGCAGTACGACCCCGACGGTTTCGACGAACGAGTGAAGCGGGTGCGTAAGGAGTTCAAGCAGCTGCGCCGAGAGTAGCCGAGCGGGTGTGCAGAACTCGGGCTGAATGCAGCAAAAGAAGAACCCGCTGTACGCAGCGGCGTAAGAAGAAAAGGGCCGAGGACAACCCTGTGGCCCCTTTCTTCTAAATTTCTTTTTAGCATGAGTATTTTCAGCAGCGACAAGCTTAAAGGCAAAAGAATAGCCATTGTAGCCACCGACGGTTTCGAGCAAGTAGAGCTAACCGAACCCAAGAAATACCTGGAAGGTGAAGGCGCCGAAGTGGACGTTATTTCCTTGAAAAGCGGCTCCATCAAGGGCTGGGACAAAACTGATTGGGGCGACAAGGTGGACGTTGACAAGCTGATCGGGGAAGTCCGCGTAGCCGACTACGACGCCCTCGTACTACCCGGCGGCCAGATCAACCCCGATAAGCTCCGCGTCGAGCAAAGTGTTGTCAATTTTGTGGGTGAGTTCATGCGCTCCGGCAAAGTAGTGGCCGCCATCTGCCACGGCCCCTGGACGCTCATTGAAACCGGCCTCGTGCACGGCAAGAAAATGACCAGCTTCCCCAGCATCAAAACCGACCTCAAAAATGCAGGCGCTCAGTGGGAAGATTCGGAAGTGGTAGTTGATAAAGGCCTTATCACTAGCCGCAACCCCGATGATATTCCGGCCTTCAATAAAAAGATAGTAGAGGAAATACTTGAAGGTGCCCACGCTCCCCGGAGTTAACCTCCGCAGTAAGCGACAACGCCCCGCGTTCTGCCAGCCTTGTTTGGGCATGCAGGACGCGGGGCGTTTTGCGTGGCTATTGTACCAGTGCCAACAGCCGTGCGGCCTGCGTATGGTACACGAAGTAGAAAGCAACATCGAAGAGCAGCAAGAAGCCTCCTTGCAGCCACAGGGAGCGTCCAAACCCTAGCAGACGCTGCGGGAGCCGAGGTGTGGTGGCCGCCCGCGCCCGCAGCCAGCTTCCCACGCACACATACGCTACATCGAGGCCGGCATTGAACAACAGCATCTTCTCGACGTTGAACTGAGCCACCAGGCTATCGGGTAGCGTAAGGTCTGCCACCTGGTTGGGATGCGCCTGCAACATGCCCCAGACGGCCAGCGCTACGTTCACCAAGTTCCAACCGAGGTTCATCTGGTGGAAATAGGCGGTTTCCGTGCGGGGCTCAGAGCCATTTACGAGGTAGCCGCTTACTAGCAAATTGAGCAGCGCCCAAGTGCCCAGCACGGCCATGCCACGCTCGGCCAGCAGCTCGCGGGCTTGGTTGATGGCTGGCAATACATCGAGAAGAAAGGTCGTCATCGGAGTAGGTCCTACAAGACAACCACCAGACGAAAAAGGGAAGCCGTGCGGCTTCCCTTTTTCGTCTGGTGGTTGCTAGTGCCGAGCTTAGTTTGTGAAGCCAACGCCAACGTACACTTGGAAGGTGCCATTCTTGACATCTTTGTAAAAGGACCGGCTGGCCTCACTGGTGTCTTTGTAGACGTCTGCCAAGCCCATGTCATAGCGGGCGCCTACTCGGGCGGGGCCGATGCGCGCTTCGAGGCCACCTACTACTCCATAGTCTAGGCTATGAAGTCCGGCGCCGGAAATGCTTTTGTCGGTGCCAGCGTATTTGGCTCTCACCAACAAGGAAGCCTGCGGTCCAACGTGCACGCTCACGTTGTCGAGGAAATTATACACAAACAGCACGGGTACCTGAATGTAGTCGAGGCGGGTTTCACGCACGGTGGCTGGGGCTGATGAGCCTACGGGTATAGCCAACCGGTCATCATAGCCTTTGCGGGAGAACAGGATTTCGGGCTGGATAGACACTTTATCGTTGAAGCCGAACTGGGCGTAAGCGCCCACATGGTACGTTTTCAGGTTCGACAGCCGGTCTTCGTAAGTGCTTCTGTCGCCACCCCGCAGGTCGGCCAGGTTGAACCCTCCCTTGATGCCGAAGCCGTTGTTGCGGGAGTCGCTGGTAGAAGGAGCGTAGTCAGTGGAAGAGCGTACGCCGTCAACGCTTTGTTGGGCAGTGGCTCCAAGACTGAGGCTGCAAATGGAAAGTAAGAGAAGTAGTTTTTTCATGGGTGGTAAGGTGTCTGCGTGAAGAATACGCCTATGCGCTTAGGTGGTACTCTAAGGCGCTATACTAAGTGTCTTGCGGAAGGTTGCGTCGCCTCGACTTTCATCACATAAAAGTTTGCCAGAAGAAGCTAGCATCTTTAAGAACAGTTACTATCTTTGGCTCTTTACGGCCGCCGCCAGCAGATTTGCGGGGTGTTAGCTCAGTTGGTTTAGAGCACTACCTCGACAAGGTAGGGGTCACTGGTTCGAGCCCAGTACGCCCCACGCAAATCGAACCGAATCCGAAATAACCGTCTTCACAGACGGTTATTATCGTTTTGTAGGGCACCTAAGGGCAGCTTCTAGCCGGCAGACAAACGCAGGAAATCGGCTAACTCTATTTGGCGGAAGCCATTTCACTGGTTGGCGGGTTGTACGCTCAACTACCTCTTCTTGTCAATGCTTTCTATTGCCTGGGCTCCGCTCTACGCACATCCGCTGCCCGACAATCACCGCTTTCCCATGTTGAAGTATGAGCTGCTGCCCGAGCAGCTCATCCGCGAAGGTACCGTGCCGGAAAGCGCCTTCTTTGCCCCCGTGCCACCCCCCGCCGCCGACATTCTGCGCACCCACGACGGCAGCTATTTCGAGCGGCTGCGCACGGGCGGCCTGACGCGGCAGGAAGAGCGGGCCACCGGATTTCCGTGGAGCCCCCAGCTGATTGAGCGGGAAGTAACCATTCTGGGTGGTACCCTGGAGTGCGCTCGAAGGGCCCTGCACAGCGGCATTGCGCTCAATATTGCGGGGGGTACCCATCATGCTTTCCGCGACCGGGGCGAAGGCTTCTGCTTGCTCAACGATCAAGCCGCTGCCGCCGACTACCTGTTGGCTCATCCCGCACTTGGCGTCAGTAAAGTGCTGATTGTGGATCTGGATGTGCACCAAGGCAACGGGACGGCAGCTATTTTTCAGCACGAGCCGCGCGTGTTCACATTTTCCATGCACGGCGCCCGCAACTACCCGCACCGCAAAGAGCAATCCGACCTCGACCTGCCCTTAGCTGATGGCACCGACGATGCCACCTACCTCGCGCTGCTGCACCACACCTTGCCCCGCCTGCTCGACGACGTACAACCGGATTTCGTGTTTTATCTCAGCGGCGTTGATGTACTAGCCACCGACAAGCTCGGTCACCTAGGCCTCAGCCGGGAAGGCTGCCGCCAGCGCGACGAGTTTGTTCTTGCCCTCTGCCATCGTCACGCCCTGCCCGTGGTGGTATGCATGGGGGGAGGCTACTCGCCCCGCATTGCCGACATTATAGAAGCCCACGCCAACACTTTCCGCATAGCCGCCGACTTGTGGTGAGATAGTGAACTGATGAGGTGGTGAACTAGTGATTTTCATGTTTTAACTGCGCAAGCGGCACCATCAGAACGTCAAACTCACCATTTCACCACCTCACCAAGCGACTACCTGCCAGCGGAAAGCCCACCGCCAGCGGAGCGTGTAGGTCTTGATGTTTGCAGCTTGCAGCAAACTTTGCCAATCCTGTCGGCTGAAAGAGCGCGCCACCGACAAAGGCGCATCATGCTGCACCAAGTGCGACCCCCGAAACAGGCGCGTGAGCCACTTGATGCTATAGTACGCCAATGGGTGGCGGTGCAAATCATTGACAACCAATGCCGTTGTGGCTTGAGTGTGGCATTGCGCTAGCAGGGGCGCCAGGGTTTCGCTGGGGAAGTGGTGGCAGAACAAGCTGCACGTAATGATGTCGAAGGATTGCGCCTGGAAAGCAGGCGAGAAGATATCCTCTTGCCGAAAGCTAATTTCAGAGAATTCCCGTGCTTTACTGGCGGCATATTCCAGCATAAAAGGGTTGATATCAATGCCAATCAGCTCCACCGGAATGCGGCGGCGCCGGGCCCAGCGGGCTACGTGCCGAAGCGTATCGCCGCCCCCGCTACCCAGGTCGGCTAGGCGCAAAGGGCGGTCCGTAGGGAATTGGGGGCGCAAACGCTCCAGGGCATTCAGCACGGGCGCATAGCCACCAAGCCACGTATTGATGGTTTCTAGCTCGTCCAGGTTTTGGCGTAGGGCATCCGTCGCCAACGCATGGTCGTCCATCAACTCTTCTTCCGTGGCGCGGCGCGTGAAGTCAGGCATTCGGCAAGTAGCCTAGAGGGCGGTTAATGGTTAGCCGTTGAACGTTACCCGCAGCAGCATAGCTTCCAGCGTCAGGCCCGGCCCGAAAGCGAAGCTCAGCACCGGCGCTCCGGCATCAGCGGCCGTAAAGCCGTTCAGCAACTCTCGCAGCACAAACAGCACCGTCGCCGACGACATATTACCATACTCGCGCAACACCTTATAGGCGGGGGCGTTATCGAGGCGGGTTAGGCTCAGCTCTTTTTCAATGGTCTCCAAGATGCGCCGTCCGCCCGGATGAATAGCAAAATGGTTTATGTCCGTGAGCTTGACGGGCAGGTTGCGCAACAAATCGTCGGTGAGCCGCCGGATGCCGCGCTGAATCAGCTTGGGTACGTAAGAGGAAAGCGTCATCTCAAACCCAAAATCATTGACGTGCCACGCCATGTCGGCGTGTCCATCAGGCTCTAAGCCGCAGTGGAATGCTTCCAATGCCAAATGGGGCCTGCTGCCCGACGGCCGGCCCAGCACCAGAGCCGCCGATGCGCCGTCGCCGAACAGGGCATTTGAAACCAGATGATCTTCTTCGTGATGCTTCTGAAAATGCAGCGTGCACAACTCGGTGCACACCACCAGCACCCGCGCATCGGCATCGGCGCGGCAAATAGCGTCGGCTAATTTCAGGGCATTGAAGGCTGCATAGCACCCCATAAAATTGACGCAGGTGCGCTGCACATTAGGCCGCAACCCCAGCCGGTTGACCAACTCAATGTCCAAGCCCGGCGCGTACATACCCGTGCAACTCACCGAGATAAGGTGGGTGAGCGACGCAGCTGGTATTTCTGGTGCATTGCGCAAGCAGTTCTCCGCTGCCTCTGTAGCCAACGGCAGTGCCTCCTGCCGGTACGCTTTCATCCGGGTTCCTACTGCCGGAAATGGCTCTAAGTCAGGTGTGTTCGGGAAAAAAGTGAATTCTCCGTTCGCACGGCCGTAGTCAGGTAGCACGGTATAGCGGTGCCCAATGCCTGAAACTCTGTACAAAGCACGCAGCTTGCGGGTGGCCGCTTCGTCGAGTTGCAGGGCGCGGGCCATGAAGTCGCCGATTTGAGCTTGAGGAAGACGGTGTGGTGGGTTTGCCGTGCCAATAGCACTGAGGTAGCTGGTCATTGAGTGCAGTATACGGAAATAGTTGAGCGAGGGGCTGTCGAAGCCACTTAACTCTCTTACTATGCCCGTGGCCGATGAATGGTAGCTCAACCGTTGGGATATGTCTCATCGGTTGAAAGAGGACGCTGTTTTCTATAACAGCAAACTCACCTAAAACTCTTGGCCATGTGTGCGGCGCATTAATGCCCGCACGCCACCAGGCCAATGGCGCAGCGTTCCTACCACGGCTTCACTCATCAGCGGCTTACCAAACAAGCCCTGCACCAGCCGCCCTACCCGCAACCGTTGGCCAAACTGCAGGTGCCAGTCGCGGCGGTAGCGGGTTTCAAGGGTGGCGCGGCTGATACGGTTGTGCAGAAAGTCGTGGAGGTGGGCGCTGGCTAGCTGGGCTCCATGCAATGCCATGGCCATGCCGTTGCCACAAAGGGGCGTGATGAGGCCGGCCGCGTCGCCACACAGCAGCGCATGGTCTTCCACGCAGTTTTTGGGCGCAAACGAAATTTCGTTGATTACCTCGGGTTGCGGGTATAGAAACTCTGCTTCCGTAAGGATGCGGCGCAACAGCGGGTTGGCCGCCAATACATTCTGCTCTAAGGCCGCAATAGTACCTTGTTGCTTGAGATTCTGCCGGGTGGTGAGGTAGCAGAAGCAATACCGTCCGTCTTCCACTGCCGAGATGCCGGCGTAGCCATCCGAGAAGTTGTGCAGCGCAATCAAATCGGCAGGATAATCGAGGCGCAAATGGTGCTTTACACCCAAGTAAGGTGAGCGGGACTGGAAAAAACTGCGGTGCCTGTCTAGGGCACTGCGCTTGCCATAAGCCCCCAGCACCGCGCGGCTTGTTAAAATGCGGCCATCGGCTAGGGTGGTGGTGTGCTGGTCCTGGGCTGGGTCGTAGGTCACAGCCGTCACCGTAGCCCGTTGTAGCACCGTAACGCCACGGGCCTCGGCAAGCTGGAACAAGTACTGATCCAGCGCGAAACGGCTAACGCCAAAGCCACCCAAATCCAGCGGTGCCGCCAGCGTGCGTCCGGCCGGAGACGAAAGCAGGAAACGGGTAATACGGGCCGGATGCAACTCGGCAGGGTCGGCGTGCAAGCGGCGTAGATACGGAAGCACCTCGTTTGAAACGTACTCACCACAAACCCGATGAAACGGGTACTGCTTTTTCTCTACCACTAGCACACGGTGGCCACGGGCCGTGAGGTCGAGTGCCGCGGTCAAACCGCCGAGTCCGCCACCGATAACAAGAACGTCCAACTTATTTTATCCAGAAAAGAGGTGAGTGTGTAGCGAATAAACGGTGATTGGTAGAAGAAGTGTTATATTTTATAAGTCTAATTAAAAATCAGCGGGTATCTTTGCAAACCAATTTGGATAGACAACGTTTTATGTTACTATCCGAGCGCGCTGATTTTTCTGCTCTAATTCCCCTTATGATGAGACTCTTACGCTACTTTGTTTTAACGCTTCTGCTGGCCTTTGGCCCTCTATGCAGCAGCTTGCCTAGTGCCTTTGCTGCTGCTACCATTCCTGCCGGAAACCGTCCTAGTGGAAAACCTACTGAAGAGCGGACCCTGCTGGTATACCCCAACCCTAGTACCGGTATTGTTCATATTTCCATTAATGGCTTCGAAGGCCGGAAACTAGAATTGCGCGTGCTAAACGTTATCGGTTCGGTTATTTACAAAGAAGCTATTACCGAACTCAACGACCGTTTCACCAAAACGCTTGACCTAAGCAAATTTGCCAGCGGCCTCTACTACGTACGGCTAGAAGGTGACAATGCCAGCCAAATGCGCAAGCTGCTTATCCGGTAGGTTCTCGCTTCCAATAACAACAAAAAGCCCCGCCTGGTGTTCAGACGGGGCTTTTTGTTGCCATCCTTCAAGTGAAGAACAGCACGTATCGAACAGGGCGCTTAGCGGTTGTTTTTAGCGCGTACTGGAACTGGCTTCAACGAAGCTTTCAACTGGTCGAAGGTATTGAGGGCAAGAAGGGCGGTAGCAATAGCAATACCCAAGAAGATCAACAGTGACATACAGAACGGGAATTAGATACAAAAAGAAATGCAACAACCAACTTCGTCTGCAAAATCCGGCAGCACTGTGGTTGGCAATTGTAAAGCTAACCACAAACACAGATAAGTAGTTGCAGTATAATTATGTGCTTTTCAGTAAAACCTGCACTACATGACGGGCATCGGGGCCAGCTCCTCCCATTAGGGCCGAACTCCTGCTTTTAAGCCACGGCAAGCCCAGAAAAGCTAGCCCCGGCACTTCAGTGATGCCTCGTTTGTGCTCAGGTACACCAATGGAGTCGAAGATGGGCAACTTGATCCAGGAAAAGTCTGGCCGGAAGCCTGTAGCCCACACAACAGCAGCCAGGGGCGGAGTGGCCTGGCGGCGGCCTTGGATGGCACCTTCTGCCGTGGCCCCTACAGCGCGCCCTATAAACTCAGCATTAGAAAACGAACGAAGACGCCGCAAATCACCACTCACCACTGGCTCGGGGCTGTGCATCATGCGGCGTCCTAGCATGTTGTAGCGCGACAAGCGGAGCATACCAGTTCCTTTGAGCAGTACCCACATGAGCTGGTTGTTGGGCAAAGCCCCAGTTTTCTCATCGAAGGCCACAAAAACAGGTCGGCCAGTTGCTGCTAAATCGGCGGCAATCTGTAGGGCAGAGTTGCCACTGCCTACCACCGCCACAGGCCCCGCAGTGGGTAGCTGGGTTGGCCGTTGGTACTGGCTGCTGTGCAACTGCTGCACGTGAGTTGGTAGCTCAGTGGCAAAAGCAGGCCGATGAGGGGCCGTATAAGCCCCCGTGCTTACAATAACGCGCCGGGAGCGGTAGGTAGTGCCAGCAGCTGTTTCCACGGTGTAGCCGAGTCCAGCAGCGTCTTTATTCAACGCAACCACGCGCTGATTGAGGTGCACTGGAAAGTTGAAGTGCCGGGCATAGTCGTGCAAATAGGTGGCCGCTTCGTCTTTGGAAGGGTAACGTAGCGCTGAACCGGCCCAAGGAAAGCCCGGTAAGTTGCTTGTCCAAGCCGGTGAAAATAGGTGTAGCGCGTCGAAGCGGGTGGCCCACACCGCACCAAGGGCGGCGCGCTCGTCCAGCACTACAAATTCCACTCCGTGCTGTTGCAGGTAGTAGGCAGCGGCTAGCCCGGCTTGCCCGGCTCCAATTACCAGCGTATCTACGCTACCTTCCATATGGCTTTGTCGTTGAAAATGGCTGTTCTACCGTCATTCAAATAGGATACTGACGGTAGAACAGCTTAAAGCCCTGGAAAGTCTTGGCGCAAGCCATCCATTACCTGTTGCGTCACGTCTCGCACCAGCGTGATAAGCTGTTGGATTTCGGCGGCGGGTAGAGGAGTATCGCGGCAGGCTTCCAGGCGCCGGATGGGCATATGCAACTGGCGAATATGCAGGCCATCGAGCGAGCTTTTTAGGTCGTGCGCCGAAGCGGATAGGCGCTGACAGTCGCCGTTGGCAGCGTGTTGCTCCATGCCATGCACAGCGGGCGGCGTGGTTTGGATGAAAAGCTGTGCCAACCGCCGCACAAATTCTTCGTTGCCGTGTGCTAAGCGCCGGATGCCGCTCAAACTATAGAGCGGTGCTGCCGCCGCAGGAACTTCCTTGGCAGGCTCGTCTTTGACGGCGGCGGCTGGGGTTTGCACGGCTGGGCGTTGACCCAAAACAGTGGCAATAGCTTGAAACAAGTCTTCTTCCCGAAATGGCTTAGAGAGGTAGCCCGAAAAGCCGGATTCCAGATACCGTTCGGCTTCGCCGCGTAAAGCATGCGCCGTGAGGGCCAGAATAGGCGTAGCAGCCCGAATAGAGTCTGGGTGCTGGCGTAGCAGCCGCGTGGCCGTCATGCCATCCATGCCAGGCATCTGAATATCCATCAACACCACATCGTAGAGGTTTCGGCTGAACAACGTCAGGGCCTCCGGGCCAGTGCTGGCCGTGTCCACACTCCAGCCCCAGTTTCGGAGCAACGATTCCACCAGAAATTGATTGATGGCATTGTCTTCGGCAAGTAGCACTCGGCGAGGGCCTAAGCTTCGATAGTCGAGGGCGGGCGCGTTCGAGTCAGGAGACACCGTAATGTCGGTGGAACCGAAAGGCAACGTGAACGTGAACGTGCTGCCCTCCTGCAACTCACTTTCGGCGGTTATGGTGCCTCCCATCAACTCCACCAACCCGCGCGAAATGCTTAGTCCGAGACCGGAGCCGCCGTACTCACGGGCCGTGCTAGCCGACGCCTGCGTGAAGGGCTCAAACATTTCCTGCAGCTGATGAGCCGGAATGCCGGGGCCAGTATCTCGTACCGAGAACTTGAAGAAAGGCTTGTCGCCGGCCAAGCTAAGCCGGGAACAGCTGAGTGTTACTTGCCCACGCTCCGTGAACTTGACAGCATTGGAAAGTAAATTGAGTAGAATCTGACGTAGCCGGTAAGGGTCGCCGAGCACAGTGGTAGACACTTCCGTAGGAGGAAGCTGCAGCGCAAGGGCAATGCCTTTCTCCTGCGCCCGCGGCAACAACGACTCTTGGCTGGCTTGCAATACGTCGCGCAAATCAAACGGAATGGTTTCAGTCCGGATTTTGCCGGCCCCGAGCTGCGCCATAGCCAGTACGTCGTTAATTACCACCAGTAAGTGGTCGGCAGAATGACGGATATGCCCCAGGTACTGACTCTGCTGATCGTCGAGCGGCGTTTTGGCCAACAAGCCGGCAATGCCCAGAATACCGTTGAGCGGTGTTCGGATTTCATGGCTCATATTAGCCAGGAAGTTCTGCTTGGCCTGTGCATTCTCCTCGGCCGCCTCTTTGGCTGCCCGCAAATCCATCTGGGTCCGCTTCAGCTCGGTAATGTTGCTGTCAATGCCCAGCACCTGCACACTGCCGTCGGCCAGCACGAACGGCCGCTTGATGCTGTAAAACCAAAGCAGTGAACCATCGGGCTTGGTGAACGTTTCCTCCTGTGCCAGCTCCTTGCCCGTCCGAATTACCTGTTCGTCTTGGCGGCGGTAGCGCTGGCTATCCGTCAGGTTGACTGGCCGTTGGCCGAGCTGGGTGTTCACCACCTGCGCTGGAGTCATGCCGTATAGCTCCGCTGTGGCTCGGTTGGCTAGCAGGTAGTGGCCTTGCGTGTCTTTGAGGTAAATCAGGTGAGGCGTTGTGTCAATTACCTGGCGGAACAAGCGGTTTTGCTCGGCCAAGCGGCGGTTGGCTGTGCGGCGTTGTTCATCTGCTACTTTCCAGCGCGTGATGTCCTCGGCTGTACCCACCAGCTGACGTAGCCGGCCCGTTGCATCGCGCACAAAAGGCGTGGTTGTGATGCGCAACCACCGCACCGAGCCGTTGAGGTGAGTTAGGTGGTACTCCATGGTTACTATCTCACCATCGGCGGCTTCTGCCATTTGCTGCACGTGCTGGCGCAGCCTTTGCGCCTCGCCTTCAGGCATCAAGTTCAGAAACGCCTCGTTGCCCATGGCCAGTACTTCGGCCTCGGTATAGCCCGTAATGGTTTCGATGTAGCGGTTGCAGTACACCGTGCGCCGCTTGTCGTAATCGTATATGTAAATCAGGTTGGGAATAGTGTCCGCCACTCGCTCTTGCCGAATCCTAATCCGGCGCAACGACTCTTCGGCTCCTTTCCGCTCGGTCATGTCTTCGGCGCTGCCAATTAGCTGCGTAATTGTGCCATTAGCGTCGCGCAAGAAGGCGGTACCTTGAATATGTAGCCAGCGCCAGCTTCCATTCTGATGCCGAACCCAGAACTCGTAATTGATGGTTTGCTCGTCGGTGAGAGTGGCAATTTGCTGCGGCAGATTCGCCAGCTGCTGCTGGCCATCCGCATCGAGCAGAGCGGGAATAACGTCGCTGCCCAGTTCCAGAACCTGCTGCTCGGTGTAGCCCATTACGCGCTCCACCTGTCGGTTTATGTACACTATCTGCCGTTTCTGCACGTCGAACAGCAGCACAATAACCGGAATGGTGTCGTTGATACGGGCAGCAAAACGCTGGCTGTGGCGCAGTTCTTTCTCAGCGTTTCGCCGAGCTGTTAAGTCGGTGAGGTATACGTTGGCGGCATCTTCGCCAGCTAGGGGTACTATGGTCCAGAGGTAATGCCGCTCGTCGAGGTGGTGCTCTATGGAACGGAGGGTGTTGGTAGCCAGTGTTTCGGCCACTGCAGTGCGCAAGAAATCATAAGTGGCGTGCCATTTAGGAGATGCCAAGACCTCCAGCACATGTTCGGCCGCAGGGTTGGCGTAGCGGGCCTGCCCATCGTTGCCGAAACAGATAATTGGAGCTGGGCTCTGTTCCGCCAACTGCGACAGTTCCCGCACCCGGGCCAATACCTTCTGCTGCTCCGTTACGTCTTCGTAGCTCCACAGGTGCAAGACTGTGTGTCCGTCTTGTGTTAGCGGCAGGTACTCCCGTTGTAAGATAGTGCCGTTGGCTAAGGATACCAGTTCCGTCAGTCGAACTTGTCCTCGCATAGCCTGTAGGGCTTGCTTTTGTACCTGCTCTGCATCACGAAACGTGAAGCCCTGCGAGAAAAAGTCTTTGGATTCCAGCCCTATGTAGGCAGATGCTGATTCAGACAAATTCAGTAAGTCGCACAGACGCTGATTAACGAGTACAATTCGAAAATTCTCGTCTTGGGCTAACACGCCTGTGCTCATGGTTTGGAGCAGGGCGTTTAGCTGGCTAGCGGCGGTCTCGCTTTGCTGCCGGAGCTGCAGTTGCAGCTCTTGGAGTTGCTGCTGAGTGGCTCGCTGCATACTTCGCGCCTGCCGCAGTTGGCGTTGCTGCTGACGGTATGCAATAGAGGTCATACTTCTTTAGAATAGAGTGTAATCAGATCAACACTTAATAATACGATAACGGGACGTGCTTGGAGTAATAGCCCACTGCCAAACACCCATAAATAAATTGTTCTTAGGCAGCAGCAGGTAGCAAAAATACGTTGCCACCTGCTGCAAACCCAACGTAGCTCGTAGTTGCTTGGATACCGAAGACCACTAAAAAGATCTTAACGCAAGCGAACCTCGTTGTTTTGGGCCATCCGATAAATAGTAGATTTCCCAATTTGTAATTTGGCGGCCACTTGCAGAATGTTGCCCTGGTGGGCGTCAAGATAGCGCTGCACAATGGTTGCTACTTGCACCCGCAATGACTCGTTGCCGGTCGAAACGGACCCAACTGTCCCATTGGAAGCATTGCTCTGAACCCGGAGCGAAAGATCCTGGGGCTGAATTGTGTCGTTTTCAGCCAGCACAGCGGCTAGCTCCACCACTGCTTTCAGTTCCCGTACGTTGCCAGGAAAAGGGTAATGCAACATAAGCTCTTGAGCTTCCGGTGAGAAAACACAAGGCGCCATTTTGTTCTGAACGCAAAAATCCCGCAAGAAGGATTCGGCCAGCAGCAATATGTCTTGACCTCGTTCCCGGAGCGGTGGCAGCACGATAGGTAGCCCCAGTAAGCGGTAATACAAGTCTTCCCGGAAGCGGCCTTCTTTCACTTCTTCGGCCATGTTGCGGTGCGTAGCTACCATCAGGCGGGCATCGAAAGGAATAGGTTGGCCGCCGCCCACGCGCTGTACTTCGCGCTCCTGCAAAACGCGCAATAGTTTTGCCTGCAAGTCCAGAGGCAACTCGCCGATTTCGTCGAGGAAGAGCGTGCCTTGGTGCGCCTCCTCGAACCGCCCAATACGCCGGCTGATAGCTCCCGTAAAGGCTCCTTTCTCGTGTCCGAATAGCTCACTTTCCAGCAGCTCATGCGGAATAGCAGCCACGTTCACGGCCACAAACGCGCGGTTGCGACGTGGCGACTGGTAGTGAATGGCTTTGGCAACCAATTCTTTGCCGGTGCCAGTTTCACCACTCACGGAAACCGTAATGTTGGTTCGAGCGGCTTTCTCAATCAGCGAGGCTAGTTGCCGCATTTGCACGCTTTCGCCTAGTATGGCTCGGCTTGGATCGTACTTCTGCCCAATTTGCTCTCGTAGCCGCTCGTTTTCGCGCCGGAGCTGCAACTGCTTGCGCACATTGCCTACCACGTTCCAAAGACGGTCAGCGGTTTCTTCGTCTTTTACTAGGTAGTCGTAAGCTCCTTGGCGCAGTAGGCCGATGGCTGTGCGCACATCTTCCTGACCTGAAATCACAATTACGGCAACATCTGGTAAGCGCTCCTTGATTTGCCGTAGTACTTCGTCGCCTTTGCCGTCGGGTAGGTTGTAGTCTAGTGTAATAAGATCGGGCTGCTCGTTGAGGTGCGCCAAACAGGCTTGAGCGGTAGTGAAGCGCTGAATCTGGTTGTCGGGATTCTGCGCTAATTTATATTCGAGTAGTTCGCCATACCAGGCGTTGTCCTCGACTATAAAAATGTGAATAGGTGATGAAACGGACATGCGGAGATAAAATGCCTAACCGGCTATGATGAAATCAATCGGGGCTCTGTGGTTCCGACAGACAAGCCTTGTGAGTGCTGAGGACCGTTACGATTGCAGAATTTTTCGGTAGCTGGGTGGTGGTGGAAATAAGAGGAGGGGATGCGAGTATAAGAGGGAAAAGCGGTGTTTGCCACCTTTTCTCGAATTAGGAGCTTCAGTCTATAAACTGGAATACATAGTATTTTATGAATGTACGTAAAATTCTGATTATCAGTTGGATTAATTAATATTTGCAATTTGGCAATGCAGTTGTATTAAAGAAAGAGATGGTCCCATCGTCTCGAACTCTTTCTCTTATTGCAATGATACCCAATTTCTACTCTCGCATACTAAGCGTATTTGCTTTGTGCCTGTTGGGAATGTCCCAAACGTGGGCGCAAGAACCAGCAAACGTAGCGTACTATTCTAGCACAGGTCGTTCGAAATTCACCCGTGCCTGCGGACTTGGCTTGGCCTGTGGTAGCATCGCCAATGAGGAAAGGGCGGTAGACAGTGATTTCAGCACATTTGCTACGTTGCGGCCTTCCACCTTAACGCTTGGGTTAAGTCCCGTTTCATTGCAAATGGATATGTCGGGGATTGTACCTAAGAACCACCGGGCTGGTATTGTAATAGGAGCCAACACAGGTGTATCCGCGGTGGGAACCGTTATGCTGCACACTTACTTGGGAACCACTCCCAAGCAAACCCTGAATGTTACGAACTTGGCTTTAGCTGCTCTCGGGTCTGGGCAGCCTAGTCGAGTGGAATTCCTGGCAACCGAATCATTCGACAAGATTGAAATCGAAGTTAACTCGCTGCTCAATGTAAGCTACGACGTCAAAGTGTATTACGCTTATGGCATTGATGCCAACGTGGTAGAAACTGCCACTGGTGTAGTTTCTCGTTTTGCAACGTCTGTGCAAGGAGTGAACTACAGCACTGCCGTTGTCGACAACAACGTAACTATATGTGCTAACTCGGGAGTGCTTAATCCAGAGCGGACTGTCGATCAAAACCTTGCTAACTACGCTGTATTCACCACATTAGCTGGGGTAAGCTGCCCAAGTACTCTGCGTGTGAAACTGGAGTCACCATCGCCAGCAGGCTATCATGCCGGGTTTGTAGTAGGGCAGCAGAGCTTGTTGGATGTAAATGCGTTGTCCACGATGCGCATTACCACTTATAAGAATGGCGTGGCGCAGGAAACGGCTACGGGTGCTCAACTGTTGCAACTGACCGTTCTGCCGGATGGCAAGCAGCAAGTAAGTTTCCCTTCCACTATGGCTTTCGACGAGGTGCAGGTAACCCGCTCAACAGCCGCTAGTGCCCTGAATGACCTCAACGTGTATTATGGTTTCGGTTTGGAGCCCAGTGTGTTCCGTGACCAAACTCCTATTCTGTCAAATTTTTCTAGCGGTGCCAACCAGTTTGCAGTATCATCGAATGGGGTGCTGTGTGCACTATGCGCTAACACCAGTGTCCTGAATCCGGAAAAGGCGGCGGACAGCAACATGAGCAGCAACGACTACGCCGTGATGCGTACCGGACTAGTTGGCGCACTCACCTCCACCGGACTTCGTTTGAACTTAAATGGGTCGGGTACGGCAGGAAATTCAGCAGGAATGGTACTTAGCCAAGGGGCTGGCTTGCTCAACACGCAGCTGTTGAATGGCATCACGTTGCGGACGTACGGAGGGCCTAATGGTGACCAATTGCTGGAGACGGCCAGTGGAGCTAGTCTGTTGCAACAGGGTCTCTTGCCGGATGGCCGCACTGAGGTATTCTTCCGGACAACGCAGAATTTTCAGCGTGTGGAAATCGAAGTAAACAACGCCGTTAGCGCCCTCGATCAGACTCGGGTTTACTATGCTTTCGCTCAAGACCGCCCCATGGGCTTTCCAACTATTATTAACCCCGCCCTGGCTCCTTTACCGGTAGCACTCAAAGCATTTAAAGCTGCTGTAGCAGGCGGAGCAGTAAGCGTAACGTGGCAGACAGCCTCGGAGCGCAACAACAGCCATTTTGTAGTAGAACGGTCTGCGCATGCAAAGGAGGGGTTTGTCGCTATTGGCCAAGTAGAAGGTGCTGGTAATAGCACAACGGGCCGTACTTACAGTTTCCGCGACGAAGCGGCTACTACGGCCACCACTTTATATTACCGCCTGCGTCAGGTAGATGTTGATGGTAAGGAAAACTTCTCTCCGGTAGCCGTAGTAACACTCGGCCACCACGCTACGTTGGCCTTAGAAGTGTATCCCAACCCAGCTACCACATCGTCGGAGGTGCAAGTACGGTTACGCGGTGCCAATGTTAGTGGCGCCATGCTATCGATTCATGATGTGCGCGGCATTTTGCTACGTCAAATGCCAATTGCAGAACAGCATCAAAAACTGACAGCAACTGCCTTACCTGCTGGCCTGTATCATTTGGTGCTAACTGACTCGCAAGGCCAGCGTGTATCAACTCAGCGTTTGGTTGTGGCTGAACGCTAGTATCTCACATAACTGTCTCTACAGATAACTTATGAGAAAATAGGATTTTTGATTTTAGTTTATTTTCTTGCTAATAGTATTTTTTCAACTCGAACGGCTGCTCGCGCAAGCATGCTCACTTTATGGAAGTAGAAGAAGAATTCCTGCAAAACGCTGCTACTATGCTTCGGTTCGCTGAAGAAGAATTAAAGCAGTTTTCCACGTGGACTGGTAAGCGGAGTCCTTACAGCCGCATGGCAGAAGAAATCAAAGCTAAATTGTTGACAGCGGCATCTGACCTTAAGTCTTTAAAGAAAGAGTACGGCAGGAGGCCTACCAATGGCTCGTATGGTATTGGCCAGCCAATTGTCGCGCTTACAGGTAGCCCCACAGTAGAATAAGTGACCTCACTGAAGTAAAAGCAAACGCCTCCGTAACGCTGGTTACGGGGGCGTTTGCTTTTAGTGAATAGAGTGCAGAATGCGGCTAAAATAGTGCGGGAGAAACAGATATATTGCTCCCGGGTATGTTGTTTGCCGCAATAATAACCTTAACTATTACGGGATAAGAGACAGAATAATATGGATGATAAATAGGACTGCGTTTATATAAACGCAGAATAGCGCTGCCAGGCAACCTAAGCATTGCTGAAACAGATAGATCCTCGCTCAAATAACTACGCATTTGGGAAGCTTACGGCCGTATGGCTCCTTCTAACGAGGAATTGCCAATTGAAAAGTATCACACCGCTGGCATTGCTGTAGCTGTTGTTGCTGACTGTTCTAAACTAGTAGCTCGTCAGGTACAAGCCTAGCTGTTGGCTGTCGGTACTGATGTTGATGATAGTCTACTTATAACGGCCATGTGTTTGTGTGAAGTGTGCTTTAAGTCAGTAGCACAACTAGTTAATAGTCTGTAAAGTAGGTTCTTAAAATTTTAGCTTTACTGTAACTTGCGAGTCTTAGGAAAATAGAAAGGCCGTTACCCCAGTCT
Organism: Hymenobacter tibetensis; assembly: GCF_022827545.1. Taxonomy (NCBI): domain Bacteria; kingdom Pseudomonadati; phylum Bacteroidota; class Cytophagia; order Cytophagales; family Hymenobacteraceae; genus Hymenobacter; species Hymenobacter tibetensis. The sequence goes on along the minus strand of NZ_CP094669.1, from coordinate 5,233,460 downwards.
TAACAATTTAAGTAGCTCAGGGAATATTAACGTTTTATTATTCAATTTTTTACCCCAACTTATACTCGCTTCAAGTCGTACTTTTGTGGCGAGTGAAGTGAATGAGAAAGTGAAGAGAACAGAGAGCCGCGCTGCAACGCGGCTCTCTGCTTTTGAGGAATAAGTGAAGTGGAACTTGCCCGTTTCTAGAAATCTTAATATTCTAGTAACTCTCTCATAATAAGATAGTAATCTAATTTTCTGAAGTTTGGTTAGCTATTCCATTTAGTATATATCCGGAATATGTTACTCAAGCTTTATGGAGTTTTCGTCTTCTCATCACCTCTCGTTGCCAGCTGCATTGCGCCGTTCACGCAAGTTGCTGCGGCCGCTGTGGGAGCAGTTTGCCCAGCTACGTGATTTGCAGCAGCTCTACGAGCAGTGCCAGCACGAAAACGGACTTGCCTTCGTGGAGTCACTACTCCAACAGCTAGACATCACTGTGCAATACGACCCAAAGGAACTGCAACGGCTGCCAGCCGGGGCCTTTGTGGCTGTTGCCAACCATCCGTGTGGGCTTATTGATGGCATGGTCTTACTGCACGTGTTGGGCAAAGCGCGGCCAGAACTGCGCGCAGTCGCAAACGAGTTGTTAGCTCCTCTATTACCTCATCTGGCCGCGCAAGTGGTATTAGTTGATCCAGACCGGGCTGCGGCTGGTCGTAATGTACCAGGGGTACGGAGGCTCTTACGTCATTTACACAATGATATTCCTTTGCTGCTCTTTCCGGCCGGTGAGGTAGCCCACAGCACCATTCCATTCCGGCCAGCAATTGATTCTGCCTGGAACCCTACTGCTGGCCGGTTGTTGGGAGCAGTTCGCGTGCCAGTGGTACCTGTGTGGCTGAGCGGGCAGAATAGTCTCGGCTTCAGTTTCTTAGGCTTGGTGCACCCATTGCTGCGCACGGCTCGGCTTCCTGCTGAACTGCTCAACAAACGCGGCCAAACTATTCAGGTCCGCATTGGGCTACCTGTGGCGCCGACCGTTCTTGACCGTCTTCCTGCCAACGACCGGCTAGCCTATCTCAGAGCGCGAGTCTACGCATTAGGGACTTCTGCGGAGCGATATCTGGCAGCTATGCTGCCACCTATGCCTGTTCCTCCCGTTATCAATGAAACGGCAGCTGAGCTTATCGAGGCTGATATCACGGCATTGCGTCCGGGACGGTGCGTACTCATAAGCGGCCGATGGGAAGTGTACGTAGCCAAGCGGTGTGAGCTGCCGAATGTGTTGCGCGAGATAGGACGCCTGCGTGAACTTACCTTTCGGCGCGAAGGCGAAGGCACTCAGCAACCTACTGACCTCGATGCGTACGATGAGTATTACCGGCATTTGTTTCTCTATGACCGCGAAAAAAAGCTGCTAGTAGGCGCGTACCGGCTAGGACTTGGGCGAGCTATTCTGCGGCAATATGGCCGACGAGGTTTTTACTTGCACTCTCTGTTTCGGCTGAAAAAGGAACTGAACCCGGTGTTGCGCCAGTCATTAGAGCTAGGCCGCTCCTTTGTACGAGTGGAATATCAGCGGCAGCCAATGCCATTGGCGCTGCTTTGGAAAGGTATTGCCGAGTATCTGGCGAAGCGTCCCGAGTATCGTTATTTGATTGGACCGGTGAGTATCAGCAACCGGTTTTCTGCCTCTTCCAAAGCGGTGATGGTAGAGTACCTGTCTCGTCACTTCTTTGATGTAGAATTAGCTGCTTATGTGCGCCCACGCAAGCAGTTTCAATACAAGCCACTCAATACCGGCGAAGCGCCAGATCTTCTTCAAACTGGGCTGTCCAATCTGCAAGACTTACAGCAATTTATTAGTGGGCTGGAGCCCGGCGGTAGTGGGGTCCCAGTGCTGTTGCGCCAATACCTCAAACAGAACGCTCGCTTACTTGGCTTCAACCTTGATCCGAATTTCAGCAATGCACTTGATGGCCTCTTGCTGCTAGATGCGCGCGAGCTACCTGCCCGCACGCATCGCTTACTTGAGCGGTGAGATGCAGAAAAGAAGCAGGCGGCCACAAGTTTACACTAAGTGGCTATGTGGCGTAGGAGAGGTGGCTGTATAACTTATCGAAAATGGCTGTTCTGCTTGGTTACTCGATAGCGCCTGGGGCAGGGCGGCTGTTCATGTAGGAACGAAAAGACATAGCTATTTCGCTAACAAGTGAGCTAGATTGAGCTGTTACGCGGCGGTCATTATGGGTGCGGCTGTTGTTCCGATCCATGCCAAGCTGTGTGATGTACTCCTCAACGGGTACTGTCTCATCGGGCTTGCGCGTATCCAGAATTACTCGAAAGAACCCTACGCTATAGTCATAGCCACCGTCGGGAAGCGCGTGAAAATTAAACTCGAAAAGAACGGGATGCTCCTGCACTTGGCCCGAGGTAGTAGCCGTCTTTATTTTTACTGTGCCGGTCATCCGTAGCTCTCCTTTGATGGCATCAGCCTTCAGAGTGGCTTTAGGAGTGTATGCAAAGTGACTTTCGCTCCACTCTATAGCACGTTTGTAGAGCACAGAAGCTTCAGCCTCGTCGTCCAGCACTTTTTCGTTGTACTGGATGGGGCCACCGGAGGCAGAGTCTTGTGCATAAGCTGCTTTCGAGAAAAGCAACACACCAATAAGTAAGAAAGTGAGTAAGGAATGTTTCATAGAAAAAACGAAAAGACGCAAAACTGTAACTGCAAAGTTACCGCCTACCAAGCGCATTGAATTAATTGAAGTCGGTTATCACTCTGTTAATGCGCCATGAATAGTTCAGTTGATAGCGCTCCATGGTGGAGTTGCACCTTAGTCACTTCTAGTCATGTTCTATAGTATACTGTGATAGTAAGTGTGATTTTAAATTGCACAAATCTAATAGGCTGCTTTGGGCTTTCAAAATGTGTGTTGCGCTGTGTCAAAATTTTTCTTACACTATAGAAAGAAGCAATAATGCAGTGAGGAGAATAGTATCATGAATAAAAACATTGATATTCAGCAGTATGTGCAAGATTTTGGCACTTTGAATTACCTGCCTTGCCAATATTACTGTAAGCGTGTGACTGCATTGAGGCTACGAAAAAAATAACTAGAATATTTGGTAGCAGGAAAAGGTTTGGTACTTTTGCGACGTGCTTCACTTAAATAAAATTTGCTTGATGAAGCGTGGGACCGAGCAAAATGCTGTCCTGCGAGACAACCGCAAGGTCGTTTCCTCCATTGACTCTTTCGCTTTTCTGGTTTTGAACCCGTTTGCCGCTCCGGTTTCCGCAGCGGTTTTTTTGTGCTTAGCCCATTTTAAGTGTTCGGCACACACCACCTATTGCCGCCCTGTCTAGTCCTCAACCTACATTGCCAGTCAGTCTCAATGGATACTCTCACCATCGTTCCCAAGGTAGCTGCTGCCACCCTCGCTTTAGCTTACGCCAGCAACTGCAAACTGAATGTCGGTCCAAGCGGATGGCGGTAATAACCTAACAACCTCGCTACGCCGGTAGCAAGGCGAGATGGTTTGCTTAAGATGGCTTGCTGCAGGTTGCGCCACTATACCATCCTAGGTTGGGTCGGGCCCCAGCAGATTTTCACTCCCACAATATTTGAAATAAAGTCCTTCGCAGCCCGACGGGCTTTTTAGTTTCTACGCTATGCAACTCGGTTCCCTCACTTTGCAGAATCCCGTTTGTCTGGCCGCGGCCAACTGGCACTTGCCCGACGGACTTGGCTATGAGCGGTTAGGCGGCATTTTCACCCGAACCGTCACCATGGAGCCCAAGCCTGGGCTGTATGAGGAAGGTGTCTGGCAGGTAGCCGAGCAAACCCTGCTCAACGCCACTAATATGCGCACCGAAAGCGCAGAAATTCTGGCCAATGAACACCTACCCCATTTGCGCCGATTTGGCGTGCCCGTGTTCGTGAGCATTACGGCGCCAGGCGTACCGGGCTTCCGCAAGATTGCCCGCTATCTGGCCCGCGAAGTAGCCGACCAAATAGCCGGAGTAGAAGTATACATAGCCGCCCCCGATACAGCAAACGGACAAGACCTAACCGCCAAGTTCGTGCGCGAAGCCACCCAAGCCGTGCGCGACGAGTTAGGACCAGAATCCGCCGTAGTAGTGAAACTGCCACCGTGGCCCGAGCATATCCGTAGCCTCGCGGTGGGAGCCCAGGAGGGCGGTGCTACCGCGCTGGCCGCTACCAACGTTTTGAAAGGTTTGCACCTCTCCGATGATGCCACGGCCGAGCCCCTGGTAGGTGGGTTGTCGGGCGAAGCCTTGCGGGCCGTGGCCTTGCGGTGCGTATGGGAACTGGCCCACGATGAGCGGATTACGCTGCCCATCTTCGGAACGGGTGGGGTGTTTACGGCCGCCCACGTTACTGACTATTTGCGGTGCGGTGCTTCGGCTGTGCAGATAGCCAGTGGCGAATGGCTGGAGCCTGGCCTCTCGGCGCGCTTGGCGCACGAGTGTGCTCACGTAATACCCAACTCGAACACGGTAAACCGCTAAGCCTCATTCAGAGCAGCCACCTTCTCAGTTACCACCCAATGAACAAACTTACTGCCCGCGTTCAGCAAGTTAACTCCCTGCTTTGCGTGGGGCTCGACCCCGTCGGTGACGATGCGCAAGTGGAAAGCCGCTTGGCCGAAGTCATCGAGCAGACTGCCAAATATGCCGCGGCCTTTAAGCCCAACCTAGCCTTCTTTCTGAGCCGGCCGGGTGGGGTAGAGCTGTTGCAGCGCACAGTACGCCGGATTCCGTCGGAGACGCTGGTGATTCTGGACGGCAAGTTCGGCGATATTGCCAACACCGCCGACCATTACGCCCGCTTTGCCTACGACGTAATCGGGGCCGATTCGGTGACGGTGAACCCCTACATGGGCGACGATTCCATTGTGCCCTTTGCCCGCGAAGGCAAGATGGTGTTCGTGCTGGCCAAAACGTCTAACAAACCCGCTCATTCCTTGCAAGACGTAGCCCTCACCCAAGGCGGCACCTTAGCTGACTATACCACCGGCGTAGCACAGGAACTCAACGAGCAACACCACAACATCGGGCTGGTAGTAGGCGCCACCAACGCCGAAGCCGTGGCTCGTATCCGGAGCATCAGCGCCCAGCAGTGGTTCTTGGTGCCCGGCATCGGCGCTCAAGGTGGTGACTTGGAGGCAACGCTAAACGCTGGCTTGCGCGCCGACGGGCAGGGACTTCTGATCAACGCTTCGCGCGCTATCTGGCAGGCCTCGGATGCTGCGGCGGCAGCTAAAGAGCTAACTGCTCAAATCAACCAGCTGCGGCCAATAGGCGTGTAGCACCGGCTGCCAGCCGGAGCCTCGTGTCACTCTTACTTCTTGAATCTCACATCTAAGTTCTACTAACCACCTCTTGACTACCACCCTTACCCCCGAAACGCTAGAGCAACAACTGGTGCAGGAAGACGCCCTGTTGCGCGGCCACTTCCGGCTTTCCTCCGGCTTGCATTCCGATACCTACGTGCAGTGCGCCCGTTTCTTGCGGCGCCCCGATTTGGCTGGACCGGCCGCGGCTGAGCTAGCTCAGCAGTTGCGAGCCGCCGGCTTGCAGCCCGATGTGGTGGTAGGTCCGGCAATGGGCGGCGTGGTGATTGGCTACGAGTTGGCCCGCCAGTTGGGGGTGCCAGGCATCTTCACGGAGCGCGACGATTCCGGACAAATGACTTTGCGCCGGGGCTTCACGGTGGAGCCGGGGCAGACAATTGTTATTGCCGAAGACGTGGTAACTACCGGCAAGAGCACCAATGAAGTAGCACGCGTGTTGGAACACTTGGGCGCAAAAGTTTTGGCCGTGGCAAGTTTAATTGACCGGACGGGTGGGAAAGCTGAGCTAACTTTTCCGAACTTTGCACTGCTGTCGGTAACGGCGGCCACCTACGCACCCGATGATTGCCCGCTGTGTCGGGCAGGTATTCCGGTGGTGAAGCCCGGCAGTCGGCCGGAAAAAGCGTTTTCTTAAACCTACTTCGGCGCAACCGGCGCAGGAGCAAGGCATTTTCGGCGTACTCTGCGCGGGTATGCTTCCTCACGGCTGCCAGTTGCGGCGCGTGGGAAACCGAAAAATAGATAACCCACTTCCCTTTTGGAATCTACCCAAAGAACCATTCAGCTTCTGCTCAAGCCCGGCCAACATGATGGCGAGGGCCAACGTGTGGCAGAAGTTGCCCAACGTCACCTTGGCCTCACGACTGGCCGGGTGCAAAGCACCGCCCTCTACACGGTGCGTTACCCCGTAACCGACGAGCAGCTGCGCGACTTCGCGACCCACTGCCTGCAAGACCCGGTGCTGCACGATGTCGCCCTCGATGAGTTCCGCCACGAGCCCGCGTACAAGAGCTACATCCTGGTAGCCAAGCTGCCCGGCGTGACCGACGACGAAGGCATATCGGCGCAGAACGCCCTCGGCGACTTCCTGAACCAGCCCCTCGACACGCACACGCAGCACATCTTCAGCAAACGGCTCTACTTCCTGGAGCACGAACTGCCTGAGAGTAGCCTGCGCCGCTTGGCCGAAGAACTGCTCGGCAACAAGCTCATCAACCGCTTCGAAACCGGCCCCATAACCGACATCCGCGACTACACGCCGCGGCCCGGTGGTGGGGCCGAATCCATTACCAACCTCGTGCCGCTCACCAACTTGGCGGACAGCGAGTTGGTGCAGCTCTCGAAGGACAACCTCTACGCCCTCAACCTAGAGGAAATGCGGGCCGTGCGCGACCATTACGTGGCCATTGCCCCCGAGCGCCAAGCTGCCGGTCTGCCTGCTGATCCTACTGACTGCGAACTGGAAATCATTGCCCAAACCTGGTCGGAGCACTGCAAGCACAAGGAGTTTAGTGCCGTTATCAAGTACAAGGACGCGGACACCGGCGAGGAGCACGAAATCGACGGCCTGTTCAAAACCTATATCAAAAATGCCACGTCGGAAGTGGACCGCCAACTGCGGGCCAACGGCAACGACTGGCTGATTAAGGTATTCTCCGACAACGCCGGCGCGGTGCGCATCAACCCCGAGTCGTTGTTTGTGTGGAAGGTGGAAACGCACAATTCGCCCTCAGCTATTGACCCGTACGGCGGGGCCATTACGGGCATCTTGGGTAACAACCGCGACCCACTGGCTACTGGTATCGGGGGCGCGCGGCTGCTGTTCAACACCAACGTGCTGTGCTTCGGCAACCCTGAGTTCAACGGTACGCTGCTCAGCAACCAGCTGCACCCGCGCCGCATTTTCGAAGGTGTGCGTAAGGGCATCGAGGACGGCGGCAACAAGTCGGGCGTACCGACGGTGAACGGCGCTATTGTGTTCGACGACCGGTATGCGGGCAAGCCACTGGTGTACTGCGGTACTGGTGCCGTAATGCCGATGCAACTAGCGGGCCTCGACTCGTGGGAGAAGAAGATTGACGCGCAGGACCGCATCATCATGGCCGGCGGCCGGGTGGGCAAAGACGGCATCCACGGCGCGACGTTCTCTTCTATCGAGTTAGACGAAACCTCGCCGGCTACGGCCGTGCAAATTGGTTCGCCGATTACGCAGAAGCTGGCCATGGATTTTCTGGTACTGGCTACGCGCCGCGGCCTGATTAAGTGCAGCACCGACAACGGCGCGGGCGGCTTGTCTTCCAGCATTGGCGAACTGGCGACTATCAGCGGCGGGGCCGTGGTGGAGCTGGAGAAAGTACCGCTGAAATATCCGGGGCTGCGGCCGTGGGAGATTTTCGTGAGTGAGTCGCAGGAGCGTTTCTCGCTGGCCGTGGAGCCCGCCAAGATGGACGAGTTGCTGGCGTTGGGCCGCGAAATGGAAGTGGAGTTGACCGACATCGGCTACTTCACCGCCGATGGCTACCTCGATGTACGCTTCGATGGCGACTCGGTGGCCCGCCTGAACATGGAGTTTCTGCACAACGGCGTACCGCGCAAGGTGCTGGAAGCCGAGTGGAGCAAGCCCCAAGCTTCGGAGCCGACTTTGCCCGCCACTTCCGATTACACCGATGTTCTCACTCGCCTGCTCGGCAGCCTCAACATCTGCTCGCGCGAGTCGGTGATTCGGCAGTACGACCATGAGGTGAAGGGCCGCACCATCATCAAGCCGTTGATGGGGGCCACGGGCCAAGCCCCGCAGGACGCCGCCGTGGTGCGCTTCAACTTCGAGAGTTGGGAAGGCGTGGCCGTGAGCAACGGAATCTTGCCTCGCTTCGGTGATTTGGACGCCTACCACATGTCGGCTGGTGCTTTTGATGAGGCGGTGCGCCAGATTGTAGCGGTGGGCGGCAAGTTGCCCAACCTAAGCTACGGCGACGGCAACTTCTGGTCCGTCAACGACAACTTCTGCGTACCTGATTCGGTGTACGATGCCACCACCAACCCTGATGGTAAGCTCAAGCTAGCCAAGCTGGTACGGATGTGCGAAGCCCTGCGCGACGCCACGGCCGCTTACTGCATCCCGCTCACCAGCGGCAAGGACTCGATGAAGAACGACTTCAAGGCCGACGGCGTGAAAATCTCCGTGCCGCCTACCGTTCTGTATTCGATGACGGCCAAGATTGAAGACGTCCGCCACACCATCACCTCCGACTTCAAGCAGGCCGACGACGTCATTTATCTACTAGGGGAAACCTACGACGAACTTGGCGGCTCGGAGTTCTACCAGCTGTTCGGCGAGCTAGGTGCCAACGTGCCGCAAGTGCGCTTCGACAAGGCCAAGGAACTCTACACCCTCATGGGCCAAGCCAACGATCAGCACCTCATCCAATCCTGCCACGACCTGTCGGATGGCGGCTTGGCGGTTGCGCTGGCGGAAGCCACGTTTGGCCACGGTTACGGCGCCACGGTTGATTTGTTGGAAGGCTTGCCGGTGCACGTGCAGCTGTTTTCGGAGTCGCACTCCCGATTTGTGGCTACGGTAGCGCCCGAAGATGTAGTGGCTTTCGAGCAGCACTTTGGAGCCCGCGCCACGCGCCTCGGGGTAGTTACGCCAGATAGCCAACTGACGGTGCGCCACGCGGGGCAGCCCGTTGTTGCCGCTAGCACAGCCGTGCTGCGCCACGAGTGGACCAACGGCCCGGTGAACCGCATCATTGGCTTCGGCCAGCCAGCAGGAGAGGAGGCCGCCCGATGAACGACCAACACATGAACGATACCAGCCAGAAAGTCCAGGCCCTGATTCTCACGGGCTTCGGCATCAACTGCGAAGAAGAATACGCCGCGGCCTACCGCTTGGCAGGTGCCGAGGCTACCATCGTGCACCTCAACCAAGTGTTGCACGGCCACGTCAGCATCCACGACTACGACATCCTGAACTTCCCCGGCGGCTTTTCCTTCGGTGATGATTTGGGCTCCGGTGTGGTACTGGCCAACAAGCTGCGCTACCGCAAAAACGCCGAAGGCCGCACACTGCTTGACGACATCAAGGAGTTCGTGGCCAACGGCAAGTTTGTGATGGGCATCTGCAACGGCTTCCAAGTATTGGTGAAGCTCGGACTGCTGCCTAACCTGAGCGGCAACGTGACGCCCGAAGTAACGCTCACGCACAATGCCTCGGGCCGCTACGAAGACCGGTGGGTGCGCCTGAAAGTCAACCCGAAGTCGAACTCACCTTTCCTCAGGGGCCTCGACACCATGGAAGTGCCCGTGCGCCACGGCGAAGGCCGCCTCATCATCTCGGGCACCGACACGCTGACCCACATCGAAGAGCAGGCGCTCAATTGCTTGTCCTACACCGATTTCGACGGTTCGCCAACCGACGTGTACCCGCACAACCCCAACGGCGCCGACCTCAACTGCGCTGGCCTGACCGATACCACCGGGCAGGTATTTGGGCTGATGCCGCACCCGGAGGCGTTCCTCTCCTTGTATAACCACCCCGATTGGGCCCGGCGCAAGCGCCTCAACCCCGGTTTGAGTGAGGAAGGCGACGGGCTGCGTTTGTTCCGCAACATTGTGGAGCACGTACAGAGCCAGCGCCAGACCGCCGTTTCGCCACAGGAAGCCAGCCAGTTTTCATCTTAAGACACCCTCGCAGTTCATCGGCCTTCCGGACCGGCTGACACTTTACCTATGGACACCCTCAACCATTTCGATACCCCGCAGCTCGAACTCCTGCACCGTGGCAAAGTCCGTGATTCGTACCGGGCCCCCTCGGGCGAGCGGCTCATCGTCGTTACCGACCGTTTGTCGGCCTTCGATTCGGTGCTGGAAACGCCGATTGCGCACAAAGGCGCGGTGCTGAACGGGCTGGCGGCTTTCTGGTTCGAAAAGACGCAGCACATCATTCCCAACCACGTTATCAGCCTGCTCGACCCCAACGTAACGTTGGCCAAGGAAGCCGAGCCGATTCGGGTGGAGATGGTGGTGCGCAACTACCTCACGGGTTCCATGCTGCGCGGCTACCTGAATGGCCAGCGCACATTCTCGGGCGTAACCGTGCCTGACGGATTGACCAAGCACCAGCAGTTCCCCGAGCCGATTGTAACGCCTACCACCAAAGAGGAATCGGACCGCGAAATCACGCCCGAGAACTTGGTGTCGGAGGGGTGGGTGTCGGCAGAGCTGTACGAGAAGATGCGCGTGAAGGCGCTGGAGCTGTTCAACTTCGCTTCGCAGTGGATGGCCGAGCGCGGCATCATCCTAGTGGACACCAAGTACGAGTTCGGTTTGCTGAACGGGGAACTGATTCTGATCGACGAAATCCACACGCCGGATTCGTCGCGGTTCTGGAGCGCCGAAGACTACGCCAAGAACCCGGAGACGGCCGAACAGATGGACAAGGAATACGTGCGTCAGTGGCTGATTGCCAACAAGCAGGACGGCCAGTACCCCCGCGGCCTCACGCCCGAAGTATCGGCCGAAGCCAGCCGCCGCTACCTCGATATCTACGAGCGTATCACGGGGGCTCCACTACAAACCGGCAACAAAACCACCACCGATGGCGACGTACAGGCCCGCCTCGTGAGCAACCTAGTGCGCGCTGGCATCATGAAAGATGCCTGAACTCGTCAATGAGTATGCCCTCAAACGCTGAACTGCGGGTGCAATAGTCCAATTCTTTAGTTGTCATGGAAACCGCCGCCACTCCAAAGCAAATCGTGCTAGCCTACATTGAAGCCTACAACCGCTTCGACGTAGACGGAATGGTGGCGGACCTGCATGACGAGGTAGTGTTCAAGAACATTGCCAACGGCGAAGTGAACCTGATGACAACCGGCAAGGAAAGTTTCCGGCAGCAAGCCGAGCAGGCCAAGCAGTATTTCTCTCAGCGGGAGCAGCGCGTCACCGATTGGCAAATAGTCGGCAACCGGGTGGAAGCATTGATTGACTACACCGGCGTGGCAGCCATCGAATTCCCAAACGGCTTGAAACCTGGCGACACCTTGCAGATGCAGGGCAAGTCGGTTTTCGAGTTGGAAGGCGGCAAGATTCTTTCCATCGAGGACATCAGTTGAAGCCGATGGAAGAACTACTAGCTAAATACGCTCTGAATGATGGCGAACTTCGCTCGTTGAGGCTGAATGCTAATTACACTTCAGTTAACGACTCCTTAGTTCGGCAAGCTTCTGTGGAAGTATTGGTTCGTAAACGGCTGGCAAAAAAACAAACTAGAACCCTGTCTACTACAGATTCGCTTTACTAGTGTCCAGAGCGTTGTCATCAAGGAAAGCTTTGATTCTCACTCTTACTCTGACATTGTCTTCAAGAAGTTGGAAAACGATGCGTGGTACCTCTCGCTAGATCCTTACGGAAACTCAGGAGAGCCTCATGCGGAAGACAATCTGGTCATAATTGCGGATTCGGTTGAAATTGAAGAAGGGGTAATTCAAGATAGATCTTAAGTACAAAACACCTTGGCAACTCCTAAAACCATAGTTCTCCTCGGCGGCGGGGCCCGTGAACACGCCATGGCGTGGAAGCTGACCCGCGACGGTGCCACAGTGCACGTGCTACCCGGCAACGGCGGCATCCCGAACAGCCACCCTGAAATTAGCGCCACCGATTTTCCTGCTGTGCAAAGCTTCTGCGAAGCGAATGGCGTGAAGCTGATTGTGGTAGGGCCTGAGGCACCATTGGCGGCGGGCGTGGTCGATTATTTCGCCGATTCTGATATCCGCGTATTCGGACCGAGCCGGGCCGGGGCAGTGCTGGAAAGCTCTAAAGTGTGGAGCAAGAACTTCATGCGGCGGCACGGCGTAGCTACGGCCATGTCGTGGCAATACCGGAGCGACCAGCTGGATGAGGCCCGCGCCAAGGCTGCTGAGCTGGACGGGCAAGTGGTGGTAAAATACGACGGTCTGGCTGCTGGTAAAGGCGTGTACGTGTGCTCTTCTATAGAGGAAGCCGAGCAGGCCCTCACCGATTTGCAAGCCGAACACACGGGCTGGTTCAGCTTCCTCTTGGAAGAAAAGTTGAGTGGCCCCGAAATCAGCATTATTGGTATCACCGACGGCAACCGGATCCGGCTGCTGGCGCCTTCCCAAGACCATAAGCAACTGCTGGCCGGCGACAAAGGCCCCAACACTGGCGGCATGGGTGCCTACTGCCCCGTGCCCTTCGCCGACGACAACATCCTGGCTGCTATCCGCACCGACATTGTAGACCCGACCTTGCTTGGTCTGCAAAGTGAGCCATTCGATTTCAAGGGCTTCCTGTACTTCGGTATTATGCTTTCGCCGCAAGGCCCGAAGCTGCTGGAATACAACGTCCGCCTCGGCGACCCGGAAGCAGAAGTGCTGCTGCCCGCTCTAGAAAGCAGCTTGCTCGAACTCATTGAAGCGACGCTCGATGGCAACCTGGCCCAAACCACCGTTTGGCAGCGGCCCGGCTACTATGTAGGCGTGGTGCTGGCCTCAGGCGGCTACCCGGCTGCAAAATTTCCTACTGGTTTCCCTATCACTGGCCTCGATGAACTGCACCCCAACATCCTCGCTTTCCACGGTGCCACCCGTCAGCAAGACGGCCAACTGGTAACCAGCGGCGGCCGGGTGATGGTGCTGGTAGCTCACGGACAGGAATTGGAAGAGGCAGTGCAGCTTGTTTACAAAGAAGTAGGAAAAGTTAACTTCCAAGATGCTTATATTCGGAGTGATATTGGCCAACGGCCTGCTCCCGAAATTGCCTTCAATCAAGTACGTTGAGCCAGTTACCGAATCATAGCGCCCCCACCGAAACGTCGGCTCCCGGCTCCCTTCTCGCCAAAGAAGGCGGGCAGCCGGACGCGCCCAAGCGCCTTGCCATCCTGCTTTCGGGCCGGGGCTCCAACATGGTGGCCTTGGTGAAAGCGGTGCAGCAAGGCGAACTGCACGGACTGGCCGAAATAGCCGTCGTGTTCAGCAACAAGCCCGATGCTCCTGGCTTGGCCACCGCGGCAGAACTAGGCTGCTCAACGGCCAGCCTCGCCTCCCAAGGTCTCAAGCGCCCCGAATACGACGCCGAAGTGGTGAAACTGCTGCAAACCTACCAGCCCGACTATGTAGTGCTGGCCGGTTACATGCGGATTTTGTCGCCAGTGTTCATTCAAGCTTTTGCGGGCCGCATCCTCAATATTCATCCTGCGGATACGCATCAGCACCAAGGACTTCACGCCTACGAATGGGCATTTAATAACAGACTTTCGGAAACCAAAATCACGGTACATATGGTTGATGAGGGCCTTGATACGGGCCCCATCCTGGCTCAGCGCACAGTGGATTTGCGCGGAGCCGATACGTTGTCGGAGGTGGAGCGGCGCGGGCTGTTGGTGGAACATGAACTGTACGCCAACACGCTGGTCCGCTTGCTTCAGGGGCAATTGAAAATTGAGAGTTAATGACAATTAACTAGCAACGCGTGGCTTACTCTTCAGTGAGCCATTCTTGCTTCCTCAATTTTTAGTTTTAACTCTCAATTTCTAATTGAACTCGCCATGTGCGGAATAGTAGGTTTTTACGGCCCCGATAACGTTGTGCAGGACATCGTGATTGGCCTCACCGCCCTCCAGCATCGGGGGCAAGATGCCGCGGGCATTGCCACCTTCGACGATAACTTTCATTTACATAAAGGCAACGGGCTTATCAATGACGTGTTCAAACCTAAGCAGCTCAAGAAGCTGAAGGGCAACATCGGCATCGGGCACGCACGCTACACCACCCAAGGCTCCAACGACACCGAGTTGGCACAGCCGTTCACCACCAGCTACCCGTTCGGGCTGAGCATGGTGCACAACGGCAACGTCATCAACTTCCGGCAGGTAGCCAAGCGCCTGCATGAGAAGTACCACGTGCTGCCCAAAACCAGCAACGACCTGGAGCTCATCATGTACACCTTTGCGTCGGAGCTGCGCCTCAAGAATCTCGACCGCCTGTCGGTGGTAGATATTTTTGATGCCGTAGAGACCACGCAAGAATTGGTGAAAGGCGCCTACGCCACTATCACCATCATTGCCGGCCACGGCTTGCTGGCCTTCAACGACCCATTGGGTATCCGGCCGCTGGTACTTGGCCGTCGCGAAACGCCACGCGGTCCGGTTTATGCCTTCGCCTCCGAAAGCACTTGCTTCGACTATTTAGGCTTCGACTTCATCAAGAACGTCGGGCCGGGGCAAGCCGTGTTTATCGACAACGACTTCAAGGTTCACTATAAGAACCCGTATCAGCAGCCCAAGAATTTCTGTGTTTTTGAGCACATCTACTTTGCCCGCGAAGACTCCACTATCCACGGCCGCCTGGTGGCCCGGGAGCGGGTGCGACTAGGTAAGATGCTGGCTCGTAAGGTGATAGAGTCGGGTATCCAGCCGGATATGGTGATTGACGTGCCCTCGTCGGGGTACTTTGCGGCGTCGGGTTTGGCGGAGGCTATAGGCGTGCCATATCGGCGGGCGCTGGTGAAGAACAACCACATGGGGCGTTCCTTCATCGTGAGCAGCCAGGCTGGCCGCGAAGATGTGGTAAAGAAAAAGCTGAACCCCATCCGTGAGTTTGTAGAAGGCAAGAAGGTAGCCGTAGTCGACGACAGCATTGTACGCGGTACTACGTCGCGGCGCATTGTGCGTATTCTGCGCGAAGCCGGCGCCAAAGAAGTGTACTTCATTTCCAGCGCGCCGCCCATCGTCAGCCCCTGCATCTACGGCATCGATATGGCCATGAGCACCGAGCTGATTGCGGCCAACTATACCGAGGAGGAAATCTGCCAATACATCGAGGCCGACCGGGTTATCTACCAGTCGCTCGACGATTTGCAGGAGCTGTTTTCGGAAGACAAAGGCCACGGCGGCAGCTGCTTTGCGTGCTTCACCGGTAACTATCCCACCGGCGACGTCACGAAGTACCTGCGCCACATTCAGGAAGAGCGCCAGAGCCACCGCAAAAAAGAGCCAAACGAAGCCACAACTTCGGTAAGCGCGAAGGCTCCGGAACCCACCGAACACTAACTTGAAATTCTCTGTCATCTTGAGTTGAGCGGAGGGTCTTAGTAGGTCTGGATACCTATTGAACTAGGCTAGTTCTGACGCAATGAACCCTCCGCCCTGTTCAGGATGACAGTTGCTTTATTTGATTTTCCCTTTGCCATGAGCCAGACGTCTGCCGAACCTACTATCAAAGAAACCGCCGGCTACTCCATCGAAGAAGGCAATGCCGCTTCCAAAAATGCATACCATTGGGCGCAGAAAACCTTCAGTACCCGCGCTGGTAAGCCAGGCGAGCCGGCTCAGGATTTGGCCGGGGGCTTCTCCAATGAAATCCGTTTTGGCAGTGAGCGGCTTGGTATTGGCTCCGACGGAATTGGGACCAAGATTGAAGTAGCCGAGCGCACAGACCGGTACGACACGCTCGGTTACGACCTGATTGCCATGGTGGCCGACGACTTGGTGGTGGCGGGTTTCATTCCTACCAACCTGTCGAATATCATCGACGTGAACACGCTCAACTACGAGGTGGTGGATGAACTGATGCGCGGCCTACACGATGCGGCGCAGTTCAGTAAGATTGCCGTAACGGGCGGTGAAATTGCTGAGTTGGGCAACCGCATCGGTGGCTACCCCGGCGCCCGCATGAACTTCAACTGGTGCTCGACGGCAGTGGGGGTGTTGCACCCTAGCTTGGAGCGCCCACTAAGCGGGGCCAATGTGCGGGCGGGTCAGGCCGTGGTAGCGCTTCGCTCGCCTTCGTTCCGTTCCAATGGCTACTCCTTGGCCCGCCGTGCCCTCACCAAAGCCTTCGGTGAAGCTTGGCACACAGCTCTCTACACCGGCTCCGATGCCGCCGAAATGGGCCAGACTTGGGGTGACGTGATGCTGGCGCCCTCGCTTATTTTCTCGCCTGGTGTAGGAGCGGTGCTGGATGCGGGGCTGCCAGTGCACGCCGCTGCGCACATCACCGGCGGTGGCATTGCCGACAACTTCAAGCGCGTACTGAAGAATGGTGTAGGCGCTGAGCTAACCAATTTGTTTGAGCCGCTGCCCGCTATGCAGCAATTGGCCGAGTTGGCCGGTATCACGCCTGCAGAAGCTTACCTCTATTGGAACATGGGCAATGGCATGCTTATCGTAACCGATGAAGACCAAGCCGCTGCCGTAGCTGCCCAACTCCAGGCCGTTGGTTACCAGGCCCAAGTAGCTGGCCGCATCACGGCCGAGCCGGGTGTCCGCTTGCGGGTGGGAGCCGGCGAGTTGAACTACGAAGGATAGCTATTCAAGCTAGAAGCGCAAAAAAGCTTGAAAATTAAGCGTGAGCGTAATTAAGAAGAGCTCAGTAAGAACGAAGCGCAAGCACAGCAAGTAAAAGGCTAGTTCTCTTACAGAAATAGGCAGGCAACTAGGAAGCCCGGCATCTCATTGATGTCGGGCTTCTCTTTTTGGGTACTAGTTGGGCTGTGAATCAGTTTGGGGTTGAGGTGTACTATAGTCTGGAACCTCATGCTTGGCAAGATAGGATTGACTGTAATAGTAGGTGCATTATTTAGGAAGAGGGGTTAAATGATAGGGGTGTTTTTAGTTTTTATTTCAATAAATGCCAGTATAGACCTAAAATTTCATAGGCATGTACTGAAATTAATACGAGATTTATATATATTGGCCTTAAGAATCAAGGGGTATATCAGAATGTGTTGTACAGATTGCTGTTGTTTGAGTTGCCTTACAGAGCTAGCCACGCAAGCACAGTAGCAGCGTCGGTACTTCTAGCAACTACCAGAGAGGACAGCCACCGATTCACTACCCACCTAAGTGAGTCAACACAAAAGCGTTTTCAAGGAGAGTAATAAGTGTGCTTCCCGATGTAGATAGGAAGGTAGTAGAACAGCCAACTGCTACGTCTCAGCCTATTTTTTCGGGGAGTAATGATAAAAGTGACCCGCACGCATGAGTGGCTTATGCCGGTATGCCCATTCGCGCCAGACTTTGCCATTAATCACTCATAATCCGAATAGTATGCTGCTTTTTACCGCTGCCTTTGCTTTGATGGCACCGCTTACCTCCGCGCCGGAGGATTCTGTTAAGACCTCGCCAGATTCCGTCAAGACTTCGCCTTTCAAAATATCTGGCTACGCCGACGCGTACTACCGCTACAATTTCAACAACCCCGGTGAGGCGCCCTACAACAACCTGACGAGCTTCACGAATAGCCACAAATCATTCGAGCTAGGCATGATTTCGGTGAAAGCTGAGCACACCATTGGCAAAGTAGGTTTGGTAGCGGATTTGGGCTTTGGGCGCCGGGCCGAAGAGTTTTCTTACAACGACGACAACACGCGCTTTGCCATCAAGCAGCTGTTTATCACCTATTCGCCCACGGCCAAAATCAAGCTAACGGGTGGTAGCTGGGCCACGCATATCGGGTACGAATCGGTTGATCCTTACCTGAATAGGAATTACAGCATGAGCTATATGTTCTCGTATGGTCCCTTCTTCCATACGGGGATAAAGGCCGATTTCGGGCTCGGCGAGAAGACGAATTTGATGGTGGGCGTAGCTAACCCAACCGACCTGAAAAGCGCAAGCAGCATGCCCAAAACCTTTATTGCGCAACTGGCCACCGGCACGCCCGACGACAAGATAAAGGCCTATTTCAACTACCAAGGAGGGGCGCAACACGATTCGCTGCGTGTACAGCAGGGCGACTTAGTGGTGACCTACGCCCTGTCTAGCCAGCTCAGCTTCTCCTACAACGGCACCGTGCAGTACCGGCAGTTCCGCGGCGAAACTGGCTGGGGCGACTACAACTCTTGGTGGGGCAGCGCCTTGTATGTGAATCTGGACCCGGCGCCCTGGTTCGGCATGACCTTACGAGGCGAGTATTTCGGCGACAAAAAGGCCCTCATAGGCTTCAATGGAAACGTTTTTGAAACTACGCTTTCCTCGAATTTCAAGATTGATAACCTCACCATCATCCCGGAATTGCGCCTCGATAACGGCGATGTAGAGTCGGATTTATTTATCAATAAATCGGGCAGCCTCAAGCAAACCACGGTGAGTGCCTTGCTCGCGGCCGTCTACAAGTTCTAGTTAGCCCGCAGAATAGTGCTCGAATGCAGCGGGCATGGCTCTCCTAAGCACAGTTCATTTCCTCTGAAAAGCCTGTAGTACATTACCCAATTCATGGACCATGGAAAAGTCATTACCATCTAAATTCAATTACGGGACGCTGGCGTTTATCGTCTTATTCGTTCTGGGGTGCATAGCGGCGTTTGTGAAAGTGGAACACCCGGCCGCAGCGCCCGACACCATCAACGGCGCCGACGTGGCTTGGATGCTGACGGCGTCGGCCTTCGTGCTGCTCATGACACCGGGCTTATCGTTTTTCTACGGCGGTATGGTGCGGCCCAAGAACCTGATTTCCACCATGCTGCAAAGCTTCGTAGCACTGGGTGTGATTTCCTTGGTGTGGTATTTTGTGGGCTTCTCGCTGGCCTACGGCGACTCGTTTAGCGGCATCATCGGCGACCCGCGCACGTTCCTGCTACTCAAAGACGTAGGCACGGCTACGCACCCCACGTTGTCGCCAACTATCCCGCTGATTCTGTTCTTCGCCTTCCAGCTCAAGTTTGCCATCATCACGCCGGCCCTCATCACCGGTTCGTTTGCCGAGCGGGTGCGGTTCAAGGGGTATCTGGCGTTCATCATCCTGTTCTGCTTGTTCATCTACTGCCCGCTGGCGCACTGGACATGGCACCCCGAGGGTTTCCTGCGCAAGTGGGGCGTGCTCGACTTTGCGGGTGGTACGGTAGTGCACATTTCGGCGGGAGTAGCCGCATTGGTTGGGGCGTTGGTGCTTGGTCCGCGCAAAACGCACCGCGGGCAGTCTTTCTCTACGCCCAACGTGCCGTTTGTGCTGCTCGGCACTGGCCTGCTGTGGTTTGGCTGGTTTGGTTTCAACGCAGGTTCGGCCCTTGGCGCCAACGAAATGGCTTCGCTTTCTTTTGTGAACACCAACTTGGCCTCGGCGGCGGCATTGGTGGCCTGGATGCTGATTGAAGTGGCCCGCGGCGGCAAGCCCACGGCAATGGGCGCTTGCATTGGGGCCGTAGTGGGCTTGGTAGCCATTACGCCCGCCGCTGGGTATGTGGATTACGGCCAGAGCATCCTGATTGGGGTGGTAGCTTCTAGCATCAGCTTCATGGGGGTGCACTGGAAAAACAACCGCACCAGCATCGACGACACGCTAGACGTGTTTCCGTGCCACGGCCTGGGCGGCATCGTTGGGATGTTGCTGACGGGTGTGTTTGCGGCCAAAGTAGGTCTGGTGAACGGCACGGCAACCGTCTTCAACTATCATCTGCTCGGCCTGGCTATCGTGGTTGGCTATACCGCTGTTGTATCGTGGGTGCTTCTGAAGTTGACTGACGCACTGTTTGGCCTGCGAGTAAAAGAAGCCGACGAAGAACTAGGCCTCGACCTGAGCCAGCACGAGGAATCCACCTACCACGTGGACGAAGAATTCGAGAAAACATACCGCAAGGAATTGGTGTAGCCTAGCTCACTCTACAAACGACAACAAACTTAGCTATCAACACAAAGCCAGCATTCCGTTTGGAGTGCTGGCTTTGTGCATCGAGGTGGTAGGGTTACAGCTGTGTGGTCAGGCTAGTAGGCTTGCCTTGCATGGCTACGTCGAGGCTGCTAAGTACGGCTCGCAGATGCGTATCAACTTGCAAAAGCTTTTTGTCTCGGCTCTTGCGAGGCCTGGTATACACAAGTGCCTCAATTGGAGTGGTCCGAGGATCGGGTGAGCTGTATTTGCCTTCGCGGGCGTTTTGCGGTTGGGTGTGCGTGATGTTGTCGAGCTGGTACGTATAGCTTCCATCCTCAACTGCTACCGCCAGCCGGAACCCAAACGACTCTTGGCCTTTCTTGATGCTACCCCGCAGATGCAGCGCGCCGGTTTCCGGATCTATGTGGCTAACCGAAGCTTTGTAATGGGGTGCCACTCGGGAAACCCACTGCTTGGCCCGCGTAAATAATTGATCTTTGGTTGTGTCCGCTACGGGCATTACGGCTGTGTAGACGGCTCTATTCGTTGTTGTATTTAAGGGAAGCGGCGAAAAGTTGAACGGTGCTTCCTGGGCACTTGCCGCGCTGCCTAGCAGCATCAGCAAGAAAAATAGATACGCTTTCATGGGTGAGAGAGGGAAAGAGGGTGGGAGCGGGCATATACTGTATTGTAGAGCAGTTATATCTTTTTACGAATACCAAGGCCGGATGTATACAAAAAGCTAGTGGTTTCCATAAGACAGTTGGCCAGAGCTACCGGTGTAAAGTGCAGCTAACGAGTTAGTCAGTGTCCGAAAGCTGGACGCTTTACGGCGCTGAAGGGAAGCACTTCTCAACAGTACCGTACTAAAGAAAAACGGTCTGATAACTACCGAAGTAGCCATCAGACCGCGCAAAAGTAAGCGTGAAGGTTTATTTCGCTACGGGTTCTATGTCGAAGCCGGCTTGCGCAACGGCTTTCATCACGAGTTCAGGAATAACGTTTTCACCTTCCACGGTCAAGACTTTATCGGGGTTGTTGGTATCCACATTCCATTTCTTCACGCTGGCTTCGGCGTCGAGGAAAGGCGTGACGGCGCGTAGGCAGTTGGCGCAGTTGATGCTGGTTTTGAATTGTAGGGTTTGCATGATCAAGGTCTGGTTGAGGCTAACTGCACGAGATACAGCCAGCGGTATATGAAGTACACTTTCAACAAAAGAACTACGCAAAAGTAGCGGCAAGGGCAGTGCAACCAGGTATACGCTTTGGTTGCTGATGTGTAGAGTTTTGGTGTACTTCGCCGCCAGCCATTACAACGTATACTTCAGTTCAATAACCTACAGAAAGTGGATAAAAGAGAATTCTGGCAGTTCATAGATGCTGCTAAAGAAGTATCTAAAGGTGACCAAACGCGGCAAGAGCAGGCCTTAATCAATAGCTTAGCTCAACATGAGCCCCAACACATAGTCGAATTCGAGTGCATACTGCGTGAGTACCTAATTGAGGCCGATGATTTCAACATCATGGCTGCTCAGAAAATTCTCAATGGGTACGTAACCGATGACTCCTACCTGTATTTCCGGTGCTGGCTAGTTGGCCAGGGGGAAACGGTATTCATGAATGCGCTAAGCAACCCCGATACTCTGGTGACTGTCGTGCAAGCTCCTTATCAGGATTTCGAAGAACTGCTCTACGTAGCTACTATGGCGTACGAGAAGCGTACTGGTACGAAAGAAGAAGACGATGAGGATACATTTCCGCGGGGTATAGCTTATGCCCGCGGACTAGATTACGATTCTGGTTCCGTCACGAAGGGCGAGGACTGGACGGAAAACCAACTACCCAAACTACTGCCGAAATTGTGGAAGAAGTTTGGCGTGGCCTAACAAGCACAGCGCCCCGATTAGGATACACTCGGGGCGCTGTGCTGTTTACGCTGGGCGTTGTGGGCGCTTTTCCAGAATCAGGTTGGTGCGGAAAGTGTTGAGGTTTTCCTCAAGGCCTACGGGGTAGGTATGCGGATTCAGGAACCGGCGGATGCTGGGGTCGAGGCTTTGCACTTCGCGTTGGGCGTGGGCACGGCTTTCGGCTAGGGTAGGCAGGTCGAGTATGCGACGGCCCTGGCGGAACACCGGTTCTAGCAGTTCCCGGAAATTGGTGGAGCGGATAGGCCGGCGGCGCGTGGGGTCCAGCGGGTCGATGATGGTGAGTTGCTCGGGTAGGGGCTCCGTGGTGTTGTAGAGCATGTCGGCGCGGGGGTGGCCCTTGTCATTGAGGTAGCGGCGCACTTGCAAGATGCCGGGGATGCTGGTTTTGGCAAGTTGCTCGGAAAGCTTCAGGGTGAAGTCCCAAGCCGAGTTGTCGGCGTTGCGTAGCGCCGCCAGCTTGTACACTCCCCCAAGCGCGGCTTGGTTGAAGGCCGTAACTAGCTGCGTGCCAACGCCCCACGTGTCGATGCGGGCGCCTTGCAGCTTGAGGCTGGTAATGAGGTTTTCTTCGAGGTCGTTGCTGGCTACAATACGGGTCTTGGGGAAGCCGGCTTCATCGAGGAGGGCGCGGGCTTCGCGGCTAAGGTAGGCCAAGTCGCCGGAATCGAGGCGAATACCGCCTAGCTCGTGGCCGTCGGCGCGCATCTGGCGGGCTACACTGATGGCGTGGCGCACCCCTTCCAGCGTGTCGTAAGTATCTACTAGGAATACAGAGTCGTCGGGGAAAGCCTTGGCGTAAGCGGCAAAGGCCGTCGGCTCATCTTCGAAGGCCATGACCCAGCTGTGCGCGTGGGTGCCTTTCACCGGAATGCCATAGCGCTGGCCCGCCAGCACGTTGGACGTAGCATCAACCCCGCCCAGGTACGCCGCGCGGCTAGCTCCCAAGCCGCCGTCGAACCCTTGAGCGCGGCGCAATCCAAATTCCAGTACCTGATCGGTGGGGCCAGCAGCCTCGCGGATGCGGGCGGCTTTAGTGGCAATCAGGGTTTGAAAGTTGACGAGCGTAAGCAACGCCGTTTCCAGCAGTTGCGCCTGCAACAGCGGACCCTGCACCCGGATGAGTGGCTCGTTGCCAAATACCACAGTGCCTTCAGCAACGGCTTCTACGCTGCACGTAAACTTCAATTCGCGCAAGAATTGCAGAAAGGCCGCCGGAAACATAGGCGTGCCTTTGCTGCCTTGCAAGCTACCAAGGTAACCAAGGTCGTCTTCTGAAAAGTGGAAGTTCTCCATCCAATCCACGGCCAGCGCAAGGCCAGCTGCTACGGCATAGCCACCCTGAAACGGCGCTTTCCGGAAGTAGAGGTGGAACACAGCCTCCCGGTCTTGCATGCCTTGCTGCCAATAGCCGTAGGCCATGGTGAGCTGGTAGAGGTCGGTGACGAGGCTAAGGGAGGGCGCATAGAGGCCCGAAAGAGGTGCAGGATTCATTGGCAGATCAACAATGGACGCCCCAAGGTACGTGGAGTAACCATATCTGAGATACAGCGGCACTACTTCTGTCTTGTCTGGCCCAGGTGAATGTACCCACACTAGTACGCCCTACGATGCCAATGCTAGCTTCAAGCTTAAGCAGGAATTACGATTTTGCTGGGCCGGAGCTCTTGATAATACCGTAGCTTATGCCAGCCGTTTCACTCGGGCGGTTGCTGTATGTCCTCTTCGGCTACTCCGCCTGCCTTACCGCTACTGCACCGCCTTGGCTTGCTGCCTACCTGGGTGCGCCTCGCCATTGGGCTTATTCCGGCCGTAGCAGTCTTGGGAATTGCTCCCGCTTCCTGGCACCTTGTTACGCGGGTAATAGCGGCCTGGGATGCTTTTTCGCTCACGGCATTGGGGGTGGCGTGGGCTGTTATTTCGGGAGCCGAAGTCAGCCACATCCGGCGTATAGTGGCCCGGGAAGACCCAGGCCGGCGCCTGTCGTTTGCGTTGGTGCTGCTAATGGCCAGCAGCAGCTTACTGGCCGTGCTGTACTTGTTGTTGTCGGTGCACGTCACTTCCGCAGTTATGCGCTACCTGCACGTAGGCTTGGCTATAGCAGATGTTGTTGTAAGCTGGCTACTAGTCCACACGGTGTTCACGCTCCGTTATGCGCACCTCTACTACTACGTGGGCACTGGCCGCGCCGAAGGAGGCTTGGAGTTTCCAGGCGGTGAAGCCGAGCCCGACTACCTCGACTTCGCCTACTTTGCTTTTGTGATTGGCATGACGGCCCAAACCGCCGACGTCAGCATTTCCGGCCAACAGCTACGGCGTTTGGCGCTGTTGCATGGCATGTTGGCTTTCGGCTTCAACACCGTAGTAGTGGCGCTTGCCATCAGTGGCCTCGCAGGAATACTCTAGCTAGGCACGAGCTGCGCTGCTGGCAGCGGCTCTGGTGCTTAACAGTCACCGTGAAGGCAACAGGACCAAAGCTTATGCTGTTTGCCTTGTTGTCTGTCTATAGCTTGGCCGCACTAAGCCGCCGACCGTTGTTTGGTGCGCAGATTGCGGCAATACAACGAAGCATCAAGCAGTGTGGCTACAATGACGGGCTGCGAAGCAGCTGGTAGCTGCAATACCTCCTGCTGAACTACTTCTTCTAAATGGCACAGCACCAATTGAATGTGTTGATGACGCAACCGAAGGTAAAATTCGCCTAGCAGCTGAATGATGGCGGTTGATGGATGGTGCAACTCACTGCAGTCGATCCAAACATTGGCTTTGCCGCTGCCACTCGCTCGTTGCAAAGCCCGCTGTAGCGGCTCTGGCTCAAGCGTCTGCTCACTATCAGTCAAAATCAACAGATAGCTATCTGGCAGGATCTCACGGTACACGTTCATCATGGCAATAAACCAAGCTAAAAGCCAACCCTCAGCGGATGGTTACGCAGAACGAAGCAATGTACGTGTGGTATGAAACGCTGTTCTATTTCCTACTCGCACCCCCAACGCTTCCTCTATTATAACCTCACTTTCAGAGATATACTCACATCGCTTTTGTAAAGCTACTATGTTTGTACAACAAAGAAAATAGAGTTAAATACTGATTTAACGCCTTGGATTACTACTTAATTAATCTCCTGGGGCCAAAGGGAATACTTCTCTCATCCGCAAACAGAATCAATCTGGTGGTGATTGACGTAAGACGATAGCGCACTGCTGTATTGCTTCAGCTACGTCTCTTGGTATAGGAACGACACGCAGGGTTGTGTTGTCTACTACAGAGGTGCCTGAGCTTTTTGTTGTTTTTACCTTTGTTTTGCCGTCATGATCAGAGTACTATTAACCGATGACCACACCATTCTGCGCGACGGTATACGGGCCCTGCTAAGCATGCAGCCCGATCTGGAAGTGGTAGGAGAAGCTGGCAACGGGCAGGAATTGCTGGACTTGCTGGCCACTACCTCCGCCGATGTGGTACTGATGGACATCAACATGCCGGTAATGGATGGCTTTGCTACCATGGAGCATCTGCGTGAACAGTATCCCGATGTACGGGTGCTAGTTCTGTCTATGCTCAACCACGAAAACTACGTGCACCGCATGATAGAAGCCGGCGCCACTGGCTACGTGCTCAAGAATGCCGACATCGCCGAAATAACCTACGGTATTCGGACCGTAGCCGCCGGCCGGCCCTTCCTGTGCACCGAGATAGGGCTGGAGATGCTCTACAAAATAGTGCGCACCACCACGCTCCCTACCGATACCACCCGCACCAGATCCGGCGAATTGTCGAAGCGGGAGCTAGAGGTATTGCGGCTGATATCAGAGGGCATGACCAACGCTGAAATTGCGGACAAGCTATTCACCAGCAAACGCACCATCGAAACGCATCGCCAGAACATCATCGAGAAGACGCAAGCTAAAAACACGGCTGCGCTAATCAAGTACGCTGTTTCCAATGGCTTGCTCAGCGAGTAAGCCCTACGCCGCCGGTACCGTTCCGACTAGTACTTCCGTCGGGTAGGTCCCTGGCGCGTATTCAAGCTGCTGCCCGAGCCGCCGCACAGCTGAGCAGAAAGACTCCTTGGCTGTCTCAAAACCCGCTAATGGCTCGTTCGGCTGTTGGTAATTGCGGTAAGAGGTATGCTGGGTTGGTATCTGCGCTACCATCCGCGCCGCTTCGTGTTCTAAAATGGAACCAGGACTGCCGCGCCACAGAGGCTGGTAGCCGGGCTGCTGCATTAGTTCATTATGTTTGAAGTATAGGGGCACCCCATCGGGCACCGCATACAGGCAAACCCGGCGACCCTGGGGCGCTGGGCTGAGGAAAAGGGACTCCATCACGGAAAACTAAAATTGCAAGAGGTATTGTAGTGGCAATCAGGGCGTACCGAGTTCACGAAATTCGAAAAACTGCGGTTTTTTAGATCTTACAAAGTCTATATTAATTTTTATATTTCCCAATTAGTGCTGCGTATTATTGAAATATTTATACAGATGAAGCTGCTTATTATCCTCTCAGATTGTCGTTTTCGCCCTGTAGGCAATTGAAGTTCTAGCAAAACACAATGGTGGGTTGCTTGATGTGCTCGGCAACAAAAAAGCCGCCACAAGCAGGTAGCTTATGGCGCCTTGGTGGCCCCGGCGGGAATCACACCCTACGACTGACGCCAATTCCTGCTGATGCCAACTGGTTGCTTTATGCACTTTACGCTGTCTATAGCAGGATTACTTATCGGAGTAAGACGGATGGTGTCGGAAGTAATCGGAAAATCTGTCCCCCGATCGTCCCCCGAGGGGGAAACTGCTATCTTTCCTGCCGCACGTACTTGCCTGCTCTGATCTGATGATAGCCATCTCCTTTTTGCTCAAAGAACCGAACGCGTCTAAGCCCACGCCCATTTTCGCATTCGTTGCTTTCTATGGCCAGCGTGTGAAGGTAGCAACTGGATTGAAGATTGAACCACGACAGTGGTTAAAAGGACAGCAGGAAGCGCTTACGCGCGGCTTTAAACAGAACGGGGCCATTAATGACCGGTTGGAGCTGATCAAAGAGCAGTTGACGAACTGCTACGCTACGTGTGTTAGCGCAGGCAACCTTCCCACCGCCGAGCAGCTACGTGCGTCTATTGCGCTGGTAGAAACTACAGAAGAGCCGACGGCATCGCGTACGTTTTGGAATGGGTTTGCCGAGTGGATTGCGCTGACGCGGGCCGCCGGGCAAGTACGAACCGCCCAGACGTACTCGACAGCTGCCCGGCACCTACGCGAGTTCTCGGAGGCAAGTGGTACGGCCGTTGACTTTGATCTGATTACGCCGGTGTGGGGGGACAAATACACGGCCTACCTACTGCATAGTGCTCGGCAGACCGACAACACGATTCACAAGAACGTCACCCGGCTCAAGCGCTTCATGAAGTGGGCCGCTGAGCGGGGCTACCACCAGAACGTCGGCTATACTCGCCTCACTTGGAAGCGGCAGGACCCGGATATCATGACGCTCACCGCCGAAGAGGTGCAGGCGTTGGAAGCGTTGCAATTACCCGAAGGAGGATACCTGGACAATGCCCGCTCGCTGTTTCTGCTGAGCTGCTACACCGGCCTGCGCTACTCCGACCTAGTGAGTATTCGACTCGAGCATCTACGGGGCTCTACGTTGCGGCTGACCACCCAGAAAACCAAGGAGACAGTATACATCCCGCTGCAGGCCCGCGCGCTGCCTATTGTGCAGCGTATCCTGGCTGGCGGCGTGAGAGCGGTTTCCAATCAGAAGCTGAACGACTATATAAAGGAACTGGGCCAGCAGGCAGGAATAACGGAGCCGATCGAAGTCATCCAATACCGCGGCGGTAAGCGCGAGAGCCAGACCATGCCCAAGTGGGAGAAACTAGCGTGTCATTCCGGCCGGCGCACGTTCGTTACCCTGAGTCTGGAGCGGGGCTTACGGCCGGAGCTCGTGATGAAGATTACCGGCCACCGGGACTGGAAGTCCTTTAAGCGCTACGTCAACATCACCGAGACGGCCATTGAGCGGGAGTTCGCCAAGGCGTATGAGATGCCTTGACCATCGCCTGCTACTATCTAGCGAGCTAGAGTAATGTTTCCCTTGACCACATGTTCAACATGGTCGCAGTCAGTAGAGTAGCGCCATAGGTAATAATATACTCCTGCTGCTGCATCAGCACCTGTCCAGAAGTCACCATACTGGTTGGTACTAAAAACTTCGCGGCCCCAGCGGTTGAATATGCGTAATTGGAAGGTGCGCGGATGCTGCAGATCCAGTTTGAAGAGGTCGTTGAAGCCGTCTGCGTTTGGAGTAAAAATGTTAGGTACGAATACGGCCTGAATAGGCTCGACACGCACTTCGGTAGCCGCTGAGGTAGCGCGGCAACTACCTTGCACTAGCTGTACCCGATAATACCCTGCCTGGGTAGCGGCATACGTGGGTTGCCCATTGCTATTAGTCAGCCTTTGCCAAGAACCGGTTGCGGAGGTGGCATACTCCCAATTGTACGAGGCACCAGCAGGCCTAGCAGTGGCAATACTCAACATTTCGGAAGACTGACCACAACGTAAAACAAGGGGACTATTTGGGCTGAGTACTGGCATGGGCACTGGGCTTATGGTTACGGTCACAGAATCTACAACGCGACATGCGCCGCTGCCCAATTCGTAGCGCAACACATGCCGGCCCGGCCCCGCTGTGGCTGCCGTGAAAATACCCTGCTGATCATTGGTGATGCCAATTCCTCGCCACAGCCCGCCGGCAGGTGTAGCTGCCAACCGCAGGACAGTATCGGCGCGGCATAGAGTAGTCGCCGGCGATTGGATGCGCACTGAGAGGGGGGCCACTACAATACTGATCGTATCTTGGCTGCTGCACGAGCCACTTCCTGCTAACGTGTAAGTTAATACATGTTGCCCCGGGCCAGCAGCAGTTGAACTGAAGGTGCCCATCGCGCTGCTGATGATACCACGGCCCTGCCATGTGCCGCCGCGTGGAGAGGCCGTAAGGGCTAAGGTACTGTCGCGGCCGCAAGTCAGGCGGGGCGGCGCAGACAAGATACGTGCTATCGCAGGGCGAATGATGATACTTATCGTATCTTGATTGCCGCATGGGTTAGTGCCAGGGATAGTATAAGTAATGACGTGGCGGCCCGCCCCAGCTATTGCTGACTGAAAGGTGCCAGTCTGTGGGTTCGTGATACCTGTTCCAGACCATGTGCCACCCGCTATACTCGCGGACAAAGTGATGGTGGTATCGCGAGCACAGGTAAGCGTGGGCAGGCTGGGGCGAGTAATACGCAATTGGGGATTGACAGTAATTAATACTGTGTCGAGGAAGGTACAACCTCCCGCAGTCAGCGTATAGGTAACCGGATGCGTACCAGCGCCGGCTAAGGACGGGGTGAAAAGTCCAGACGTTCCGTTAGTAACGCCAGGCCCGGACCAGGTGCCGCCGGCGGCGGTAGCCTGGAGTTGCACAGCGGGCGTAGTGTCACAGAAGGGACCGGCTGCGACGATGGCAGGACTCCACTGCACAAAGGCTTGGCCTGCTTCAACCAATCCTAGGGAATTGTGCCCCGGAGCACCTAAAATGAAGTTGTTGGTGTTACGGTCTAAGGCTACCCACGTACTGAGATAGCCGTAAGTTTGCGGTTGAGGAGCCCGGTAGCGGCGGTTGAAGCGCCAAACTCCATCGCGTAGTGCATACCTATATACCGTGCCAGCGCCAACCGGCGGCCGTGAATCCAGTTGGTCTCCCACTAGTAGTACGCCCCCATTCAAAGCGATGGCAAAGCCAAAACGGCCAGTGGTGTTGTCGGGCTTGTAAATGGTTTGGGTGAGTTGCCAAGTGGTAGCCGTACGGCGATAGATACGAACGCCGCCGTTGGCATCGGCGCTTACGGCAGCGTAATCGCCATGGAGCCCCACACTGATACCTGCTTTACTCCGATTAGGATAGACCTCAAGTTGCGTGAATACCCACGCACCCGATGGCGTGCGTCGGTAGAAGTGAGCGGCAGCCTGCCCTATGTTGAATTGGTCGTGTGCGCCAACAACTAAATTATCGCCTTCCATGGCCAAGCTACTGCCATAGTCGTATCCAGTATTGCTGTTGCCTTGCGGAGTAAGGGTAGAAACCAAGGTCCAAGGTTGACTGGGAATGGCTGGTTGCCGGAACACATAGACCGCAAAATTTTGAGTGCCCGTATAGTTGCTACCAACGGCTACATCAGTGCCACTTTTAGTTATGGAAAAGCCAAAGCCAGAAATGGTGCTGCTAGGATTCGTGAAAAAACCGGTTTGCACCCATTGAGTACCTTGACGAGTGTACACATACACAGCGCCTCGTCCGAAAGCAGGCGTGCCAGGGCGCGTATAATTATTGGCCGTGATCAGGGCAGTATTTTCATCGATATAGACATTGCTGGCGTAGGCATCGAATGGGACAGTGTCAGGAGCACGAAGCGTTTGTCGGTGGACCCATACACCACCTGTGTATTCATAGATATCGGCCTTACCAGCCACAGTGCCGAATGCATCGTAATTTGACCCTACAACGGCAAATCGCTCACTGATACTCGCACGGAAGCCAAAGAGGGCCCGTGTATTAGGGACGGGGGCATCTAAAGTGAATAAGTCGCAGTTGCCGGGCAACTGTGCCTGTGCAGATAGACATGGAAATAGGAGTATGAGATATAATAAGATAGAATTTATGTATTTGCGTAACATATTGTTATTCAGAATTCTTGATAGAAATTGTTGTAATCCTGACAAAAAATAACTTGTCTATACTCAAGTTCAGTTTATCAGGGCAAAGGTAGAAATAGTCTATTTTCCTAGAGTAACCTTGAAAGTAAAGCCGGTAAAAAACTGTGCGCGCTCTTGTTGCCCACTCACGCCAGCTGTGTCCTGCAGGTCACGCGGCATGAAGTTCAAGCCGTAGCAGACGCTGCCTACTAGCAGAGTCCAACTGTGTTTGATAGTGTTAAGTCCACTGGCTTTGTGCCGGGCCCGAAACTTCAGGCTGTTGAAGATCCTGCTTTTAAAGCAAAGGAATAGTGCTCTGTAGATACACAGGTGCGGCCAAAAATGAATAAGTTTAGCCTATGAGACAAAGCCGTACACCCGTCACCAATTGCCTTATAAGTGTTTCTGCCGCTAATTGGTGCGTGCTCGTGAGTATGCTGGCCTGTACTATTGGGGCCTGCAAAAAGGAGTCGAACCCCGCTCCAATTCTTGATGCCAAAACTAGCCAGTTAACTGCTCGTCCGTGGCACATTGCAGCGGGTAGTACTACGGAAAACACGCAACCACCTCAGATAGACGATTGGATGGCTAACATGCCGGCTTATCGAAAAGACGACACCTATCTGTTCAAAGCCGATAATAGCCTCGTGTTCGATGAGGGGGTGCTAAAGCAAAATCCCTCCGACCCGCAGACGGCGAGTGGAAAGTGGCAATTCGAGAGGAATCAACTCGAGTTGACCATTACGCTTCGCAAGCCCGTGCCACTAGGGACAATCGGTATTGGCTCCTCTACGACCCATTCCATTCAAGAGCTTAGCGCATCTACGCTTCGCCTAACGAGTGGCACACAGGCACAGTCCGTGGTGGTAACGCTTACGAACTAAAGCATATAATGCATTACGTATATTCACCTATGCATAATAAAGCCCGGCCAGTGGTCGGGCTTTGTTGTTGTGCAATTAGCTTGTGCCGCAGCCTTACGTGGTGATTAACACAGTGAAGAATTCAACTTACTGCGTAGGATCGGTATCCACCTTTAATTCCAGTGAAGCCTGTACGACTGGAGCTACGGCGGAAAGCAGATCCAATCCTGTCACAAAGCATAGTTCGGACCGCTATCCTTCCGCCACGCGAAGGCCCTACTCTTGTTCTGTAGTCCATAGAACTACTCGCCACCCAATGCTATTTAGCAGGAGGAGAATTCCATACTGGGATTCGCGGAAAGAAAGCAGCAACTTCATTGGGTCGGAAAGAATGTGCTCTTGATGCGCTGAGGTAGGGAGAGGTAACCTGGGTTTTCTGCTTACTAGCATTTCACACCCTCGTGCGAGTTAGAGGCGTAGTCTATGCGGTAAGGATGAAGTGGTTCTAGCGTAGCAACCGCTGCTTCTATGCTTCGAACTCTTCGGCAGTGAGCACGCCCTGCTACCGCAACTGTTCGAGCTTCTGCAGTTCGTCGGCAACAGAGAAGGAAGCGGTTGGCGGCTGTACGATGACGGTGTGTTTTGCTGGTCGCAGCAATCGCCAAATAGCCGCCAAGATGAGAATCAGGAGCAGGCTCATAATGGTGAGCAATTCGGTAGCGCCGATATCACCCATGAACAGCAGAAGGGTAACGAACATAAAGAAGCAGAAAATCTAAATGCATAAGGTCTACTCCACGACTAGCCGGCCACTAACCTGGTGGCCCTGCGCATCGGTGGCTCGTACCACATACAAGCCAGGGGTTACTCCCTGTAACGACACGCTACCTCCGGGAGCTACTACGGTGGTGCGGGCTATGCGGCCTACGGCATCCAGTAACTGCACCTGATTACCAACGGGCACAGAAGGAAGGTGCACGGAAGTAGTAGCAGGGTTAGGATAAAGCCCTGTCGAGAAAGTAGGGCGGGCTGATGTAGCGAACGTGTGGTTGCCAAGGCGGGCTACAAAGGATTCATAGCCAGTGGCAGAGTTAGCTATAGAAAGCGGGCCGAAGTTACAACTACCCGTAAAAAGCCCATGTACATATACCTCCCCCGTGGCATCAATGCCAAGATAAGTGCCGGTATCTGCGCCGGGGCCACTAGCTTGTTGCGCCCACCGTAGCTGCCCTTGTGGCGTATAGGCTGCCACCATAATGTCGCGGCTGCCGGTGCTGGTAAGCGTAGCCGAACCAAATTGAGCGGTACCCGTGAAATAGCCTGTTACGTAGGGATTGCCGCTGGTATCCAGGCTCACGCTGGTTAGTCCGTCCACGTTGGGTCCCCCTACAGATTGCACCCATTGCATCGTGCCTTGCGGCGAGTATTTTACGAGGCACCCATCGAAGTTGCCAGCCCCAGACAGTGTGGTATTGCCGAACGTGGCCGGGCCAGTGAAGCTGCCTACTACGTATAGGTTGCCAGCCGCATCAACTACTCCGTCCCGCATGTTCTCTTCACTAGGTCCGCCGAACTGTTGTGCCCATTCGAAATTGCCTTGGGCATTATATTTTGCTATTAGCACATCATTGCTGCCACGACTGGTGAGGGTCGTATTGCTAAATAGAGGGGACTGATTAAACGTATTCAGAATGTACATCTCACCGGTAGGGGTGACTGCCAGCTGCGGATAAAAGTAATCAAAGGTGCCTGGGCTGGTAGACGTAGCGTAATAAAAGGCAGATGCTAATGACTCTATGGTGCCAGTAGCCGCTGATAAGCGTGCCGTAAAGACGCTATTCACATTAGTAGGCAACGTAACTGTGGTAGAACCAATCGTGATGGTTCGGGAAAAAACCCCGGTTATATACACATGGCCGAGGGCGTCGGTACCCACCCCACTAGCTGTGGGTGCATTGTCAGGTGTCGGAACGCTCTGTTGCGCCTACTCGGGTGTGCCTTGCGGCGAAAAGCGCACTACAAAGGCTTTAGAGGTAGTCGTGCTACCCCCATCGAGCACGACACTGGCCGACAGCGCAATCGAATTAGTGAAATCTCCTGCAACATAAGTGTTGCCAGTCGCATCGAGCGCAACACTGAACGCCAGATCTCGGCCTGTCGAACCCAATTGGCGCACCCACGCTATGGTGCCCGTTGGAGTGTATTTGGCTATGTATCCATCGATGTTGCCTTGGCTGGTTAGAGAGAGGCCATCAAAAGTAGCCGTGCCCGAAAACGAGCCCACTTCATAGGTGTTGCCATTCGCATCAACAGCGGCGGCGCCTGATACAGTCAGGTTGGTGCCTACAGCACGGGCATTTTGCCAGGTAGGTGTAGATTGAGCCAAGGCGCCAACATGCAGCAACGGAACGGCCAACAGCGAGCAGACGTGACGGAGGATAGAAGAAGTAGATGTGTGCATCAAATAGTATAGTTTGGGTAGAAGGGAGGTTTGCTTGTTAGCATACTACAGCAAAAAGGTGTTATCCAAGCAGTCGGAGCGTGGTTAAAAGCATTTCATGCACTCGCGTAAGCCTGAGTTTCTGGCCTCGCTGGTGGTGGCTATCTTGGTTTGATAGGTGCAGCGGCGCATAGCCGAGCAGTCCTCACTATTATGGTAAACTTCTGTGCGGCCATTGTTGCAGATGTATGCTTTCGGTCCCCTGGAGTGCTTGGAAGACACTGGGCGGGTGGCAGGGTGCCCAGCCACCACCCGCGGCGATTCGACAGTGCTGACCTTGGTATAGGCCTGCCCGCCGGCAACTTCCACTATCTCCCAATCAACTGTTTCGGCCGTAACCTGGTCCTGCTCTTCGACGAGGTATTCCGACTTGACATAGCCAAGATAGTCTTGCACCTGCACTTGGCTCCAGCCATCGGCACGCTCTTCTACCAGCAGTAGCCGGCTCGCTCCGTCAAGGCGAGCTAAGGCTTGTGCGGCAGCGGAGGGAAGCGCTCGTAAGGTTAAGGATGAAGCATTGACGTAGCGATAGGAGAGAAGTTGTTCCTGCGTGTCCGTCTGGTCGACCCGAGCACTGTCGCGAACCTGTGCAGAGGCTACCAACGACAAGAAAAAGAGCACCTAAACAAGTCGACCCTGTTTCATGAATAGAAGTATTGCTATAAATAAGTTCGGCAAAATGCCGGATTCCCTGCACTCTTCCTACTTTACCGCATGACCCTAGACCTACGCGGCATCACCACCAAAGCTGCCCTGCACGAGCTCTTCAAAATTCAGCTGGGCTTTCCCGACTGGTACGGCGTGGGCTGGGCGAGCTGGGACGCCTTCTGGGACTGCATCATCGCCATCGTCGAACTGCCCGAGCAGCTGGTGCTGGTGAACTGGGAGGAATTTGCTCAAGCTTGCCCGAAGGATATGGGCATCCTGCGGCAGGTAATACAGGACTACGAAACCGAGCGGCCGGGTAAGCGCATTGTGCTGGTCTAGTTACTGGCTCGGCACTAAACGCTAACTCTAGCCAAGGGCTTTCTCATTGCGCTACGCGGCGGAGGTCACCAAGCTACGCCAACCTTCCTCGAAGTTACGCTATGATGCTATGATACGCCCTTTTAGCCGCAACAACTCTGGTACGTGCGCACTAGCAGTCTACAAGCACAAATAAGCTACGCCTTCGGAGCGCAGTGAGTGAAGTCATCCGTCAGGAGCATTCGGTAAAGCTGGTCCATAACGGCCTAGTTGAGGTTGCGTATAGCCTTCTGTACGCCAACCAACTCGCTATGAAACTTACTATTTACGTACTGTCCGGAGCGCTGCTGCTGGGCTTGAATGCCTGCAACAACGACGATGATAGCAACACCGAACCGCAGGTGGCCGACTTCCCGACGGAAACGCTGACGCCCGCCACCACGACCATTCGGCTCGCCGAGTTGCCGGCGCCCTACGCGACCCCGTCCGCCACCAACTACCCGCAGGTGCTCATGGAGCGCCCCACGGATGCCAAACTACGGGTGCCGCAGGGATATGCCGTCAACATCTTTCGCGAGGACGTGCCCACCGGCCGCTGGATGGCCATCGCGCCCAACGGCGACGTGTTTGTCGCGCAGATGATGCAAAACCAAATCACAGTGCTGCGCGACGCCGACGGAGACGGCCGAGCTGAAACCAGCAGCGTCTGGGCCTCAGCGGGGGTACTCGACCGGCCGATGGGTATGGCCTTCAACGGGAACAGTTTCTATGTGGCCTGCTCCGGAGCGCTGTTGCGCTACGAGTACACCAGCGGTCAGACCCAGGCCGCGGGGGCGCCGACCAAGTTGGCCGACCTGCCGGGTGGGGCGCAGCATCCGGCTCGCTCCCTGATGCTGTATAACAACAAGCTCTACGTGGGCATCGGCTCGTCGCAAAACGCGACGGTAGAACAGGACCCCCGTCGGACCACCATTCAGGAATTCAACCTCGATGGCACGGGCCAAGCCACCTACGCTTCGGGACTGCGCAACCCGCAGGGCATGGACGTGAACCCGGCTCGAGCGGGGGAAATCTGGACGGTATCCAACGAGCGGGACTTGCTCGGTGACGATCTGGTGCCGGACTACGTGACGGCGGTGCCCCGCGGCGGCTTCTTCGGTTATCCCTGGGTGTATTTGGCGCCTACCAACCGCGACCCGCGAGTGCCCGGCCCGGTGCCGGCGGAGGTCGCTACCACCCGTACGCCGGAAGTGCTGTTGCGGCCGCACTCGGCTGCTCTGGGCCTGACGTTCTACAATGGCACCGCTTTTCCTGCTGATGCCCGCGGCGATTTGTTCGTGACTATGCGCGGCTCTTGGAACCGCGCCGAAGGCAGTGGCTACAAAGTGGTGCGCATCCGCATGAATGCGGCTGGCGTACCCGAAACGGCCGGGGCAGATGGGCGCGGAGCGGGCTATGAGGACTTCGTTACGGGTTGGCACCTCAATGACGGCCAGCGCGCGGCCCCGCAGGTGTGGGGCCGGCCCGTGGGCATCACGGTGGCTAGTGACGGGGCGCTGCTCATTGCCGAGGACGGAGCCGGCGTTATCTGGCGCGTGAGTTACCGCGGTATGTAATCTGCTGCGGTTTTAGAAGCGAAAAGCCTGGCCACTGGCCGGGCTTCTTGTTGTGCAGTTATCTTGCGTCGCAGCCTTACGGGATGATTAACAGTGAAGAATTCAACTTACTGCGTAGGATCGGTATCCACCTTTAATTCCAGCGAAGTCTGCACGGCTAGTTCAATAGAGCAAGCAGAACGCATTCAGATGCATTCAGGCGGGCCTAGAACAAGCCAGCGCTAATGTGTGGAAGATCCAGCCATTAGAAGCAGGACGGGTAGGTATGCAGGTTAGTTACTGCTTCGATTGGCAGACCATTGAAAGGATCAACCGTGTGCTTGACACGGTGCAACGCTCCATCGGCGCTACCTTGGAAGAAGAGTGGGAACACCGTCGCATGCGTACCAATGCGGTGGCTAGTCTGGAACGAGAAGGCACCTCGCGTGATTGCTCGCAGGGGCTATCTATGTAGGGAATACGGATGCGCTTACTCGACGTTACTCTAACCCAACGAACAGGCCACCAACTAACATAGCCCGGCCAGTGCGCAAGGCTTCTTCGCCGTCTTCTTGGGCAATATACTCGCCGTCAATGGTAGCGTAACCCGGCGCGACGTCCAGGGCGCTGAGCGTAAACAAGTGAGACGCAATGGGTAAGGGAGCAGAACACGAAGGTATAGAAGTAGGCAAGGTAAGTGTGAGTGGATAGAAGCGCGAGGAAGCTTTGTAGTACTGCAAAGCTACTTCACCTACTAGCCGACCAACAGGACACCTCGTGCGCTACTGTGACTGGTGTTATCCTTAGTATAGTATGCTTTCACAAGTATATAGCACCATCAATCATCTCCTGTTCAGCTTAGAAGGCTTTTTTTCGTAGTGCACTAGTCTAAGAGTTTGGCTATTTGTGACAAAGAGCTAGAGCAGACAAGTCCGCACGTGTGTCAGATGTACAAGCTGTAGACAGGCAATCAGCGTGGGCACTTCGCCGTCTTTTGGTCCCGTCGCCGTACATACCCCACCATGCCAGCAAAGTACATTCTCTCTTTCCATGCCAGGGCTCCAGGCATTAGCCTGGAGTTAGTATGACATAATCTAACCGGATTGTCCGATAGGGGTAGTATTCCACCAGCCGAACGCCTCGTTGGCCAGGGCGTCGGGCGCAAACGCTGCTTGTATTGCGTGTTGCTCGACACATGAGGACTCGAGAAGAAAACGGCTGCATTCTAAGCAGACAGTCTGAGCTCATAAGTACCCCGTTACTGGCGCTACTAGGCAACATTCCATCTACGTTTACAGCCTGCTGAACGCTTGCAGCAAGGTCAGTAGGTGCGGATCAGTTATGGGAAACTGAGGCTGCACAAGTGCCTGCTCACGCGCTTCCAGGTGTGAGATCAACCAGTAGAAAGTTGTTGGTGGTGGAGTAGTCAGGGCCATGCGCCAGTCGGCAAACCACCGGGTAGAGCCGGCCGCGTCGCTTAGAGTCTCGATCTGTTCATGCCGCGGGTCTTGGCAGATGGCGGCGTAGAGTTCGAGTACCGACGCTTCCGGCCCTTCGAGTAACTGCACAAAGGTCCCATCGCAGTAACAGAGTAAGCCGGTGATGTCGCTATACGTGTTGTAGGGACGCGAATGCGCAACCAAGTCCGTGAGCTGTTCCTGCGTAAACGGGTGGGTAGCTCGGCTACGGTAAAGAATGTGGTGTACACGCGCCGCAAATAAAGACGGGATGTCGTCGAGTGCAATCTCGCCTTGGGCAAAGCGTTCAAGTAAGTGCTGCTCGTAGGGGTGCGGAGTAAAGCGGGTGTTCTCGGTGAGGGTCAAGACCCACGCGACGGCTTTCTGCCGCCGTAGTAGGTCGGAATTCTTCATAGTAGGTATACGCAGGCCACGTGAACAATTGACTCCGCATAACTACGGGTTTTACCGGGGGCCACTACGCAAAAGCAGCCTGACCGTATAGAAGCCGATGGTGTACTTCCACAATCGCGTCGCGCGCATCACGCTGCACTCCGGAGCTGACTACCTGCACCTACACTGGGGGCCCGGTCTGCACACGGATACTGCCCTGCAGCACGTAATGGAGCAAGTGCTGGGGGCCTTGCAAACCCATCACTGGCAAAAGCTGCTGGTCTCCCAGCAGGCCGAGCTCCCCTTCTCCGTGGAGATGCAAGTCTGGTTGCAACTCGATTGGCGGCCCCGGGCTCTACGAGCGGGCTACCGGTACTGTGCTTTAGTGCAGCCGCCGGATCTGCTCTCGCATATGGCGCTGGTCGACATCCTGCACGATCAGACCGCGCCTTGGCCCCGCTATTACACGGGCGTGAGCGAAGAGGAGGCCCGCGCGTGGCTGAGAACGCAACCACACGTAGCGTAGCTCTGCCCTAGCGAGCGTTTTTTTGTGGTCTCTCGTATACTAGTACAACATGGGGTGACCGCAACGAGCGAGGCGCCAATGTACCTGTTCTTTCCCTGGTCCTGATGGCTTTTTCGACGGCACCTGCTGCCAGTATCGTGTTCCACCCCGCCGGCTTTTTGCACGTGACGTGGCTAGCAGGACCCATCTCGAGCGCAGCTACGCGCGCCGTCTTAGAGCGCGTCCTGCTCGAGCTGCGCACTTGGGGGTGCCATAAAGTACTCACCGACCAACGCCTAGCAGACCCGCCCGCTGACGAAGACGCAGCGTGGTACATGCTCGACTGGTTGCCGCGGGCGGCCCAACAAGGCTACCGCTACGGCGCCATCCTTAACTCCACCCACTTGTTTGCGCGCCTCGCGGTGCACAGTATAAGCCTGCAGGCAATGCAGCACTCAGGTGTCGTTTATCAGCATTTCGATCGAGAAGACCTAGCTGTCGCGTGGCTCCTAGCCCAAGAATAGAAAAAGTCTGGCAATGTATTTGCACTATGTAAATATGTTTGTACATAGTTTATAATCCTTTCTTCGTTTTACATGCTAAAAGACTCTACTCCATATCGTTTTACCGAGGAATTAGGGGCCTCTACGCTCTTGTGTATAGTATCTGCCTTGGCCTTGCTGGCCGAGCTTGCTTTGGTGTAATGGTACTAGCCTCTAGTGTGTGTTCAATGAAGCATACTCGTGCCCGGATTCGACGCCTCTTGTGCTTGAGACGGATTCTACTTCTTTGCTTGCTTCTAAGTCTGTGCCTACTGGTTGACGTGTGGTTTTTCAGTTGACAATCGCCTTACTCATAGCGCTGGTAGTCACCGCTACGTGAGGGTATCAAACGTAGGCTGTCTATCGTATATATAGGTAATAGAGTAACCCTGAAGCTCCTTGTTCGTTGCAGCAGGAATATCCTCCGTCGCCTGTATGCACCGTACGATTGAACTGGCCGTTCCGCCCGACGTAACTGCTTCTCTGCAAACCGAACTTATCTCCTTGGATGAAGTCATTGGCCTGACCCTCCAACGAGGAGCTTCGCTCAAACCAGCCGGCGATGTGCTGATTGTGCACGTGCTCAACCGTGGGGCCAATGAGGTACTGCGTCGGGCCCGCGCCGCCGTGACGGACCACCAGGCCTTAAGCATCGTGACCAGCGAGGCGACCAGCTTCATTTCGCCAGCCAGCCACCACGCCGTAGATGACGACCGGGACGAAGCCATCTGGGAGGAAATGGAAAGCGGTTTGCGCCATCAGGGGCGCATCACCACCAATTATCTGCTTCTAATGGCTCTGGGTGGGGTGGTGGCGGCCATCGGCCTTGTGTCGGAACCGGTGCCGCAGGCCGTGGCTTTTGTCGCCTCGGCTATCATTGCTCCCGGCTTCGACCCCATGACCAAAGTGCCCCTGGGCTTGGTATTGCGACACTGGCCGCTGGTGGGCCGGGGGCTGGTTTCGGTACTGGCCGGTTACGCCGTACTGGTTGGGGCAGCGGCCCTGACCATGCTAGCCTTGGTGGCGGCCGGCGAAACCAGCGCGGACGCCTTGGCGGCGAATGGCGAAGTCCAGCACTTAGCGCATCCGAAACTCCTGGAACTGCTTATGGCCGCCGCCGGAGCCCTGTCCGGCATAGTCATTCTGGCGGCGTTTCGGCGCAGCTTTCAAGCTGGTCCGCTGATTGCCATGGCTTTTATTCCCGCAGCGGCATTGGTAGGAGCTGGGCTTGCCGTCGGGCGGGTAGACCTAGCGGTGGAGGGCTTAGAGCGGTTTGGTGCCGACTGGGGCTTCATCCTAGCACTGGGCGCTCCCTTCCTTTGGCTCAAGCAACGCTTCCTGCACCGGCGTCAACCCTTGGTATAGACTGGCTTGCTCATAAAAGCGCTGAGAGAAGCCAATCAACTCTTTTGCCATCCTGCCTCGACGCCCGGCCACTGGTGGGGCTTCCGGCTTATGCTGGCGGTACCAGCTGAATCTTAATCCCGGTCTGTATGGCGGCGAGGGGTAGGGTCGTCCGGCCGCTTGCTGCCGACAACCGCCTCATAGTGCAGGTAACCCCAATCGGCCATGGCTTGCACCACGGGCAGCAGCGTACGACTATGGGCCGTGCAGGCGTACTCGACGCTCACGGGCCGGGTGTTACACACGGTGCGCGTAACTAAGTGGTGCCCTTCCATTTCCTGTAACTCCTTCGACAGAATACGCGGGGAGACGCCTAGTTCGCGGCTGAGTTCTTTGAACCGGTACGGACGCACAAGCAACACGGCCAGGATGATGAGTTTCCATTTGCCGCTGACGACGTCCAGCGTATCGTGCACGGCTTGGTGTTGGCTCTTGGCTTCGGAGCCGGGGCAGACGAGCATAGGGGTATTGTTTTGGTAACCGGTATCAAACAGGTAACGCACCCCAAAGCTACTACCCCCGGCAGGTAGTTTTGCATCCGCAAGCAGGGAACAATTCCCGCTACCACTTCATGAAAAGAATCCTGCTCTACGGGGCCACCGGCCGCACCGGCCGCTTGATTGCCGAGTATGCCCTGCAACAAGGCTATGCCGTGACGGTACTCGTGCGCAACCTCGACAAACTCGCTATTACTTCTCCGCACTTAACCGTTATCCAAGGCTCGCCCACAAACCTGGCCGATGTGCGCCGGGCTATGCCGGGCTGTGATGCCGTGCTTAGTGCCTTGAGCGCCTTAAGCGAGTCCGAGTCGTTCTTGCGCAAGAGAATAGTGCCGCCTCACACGTTGGCAACGACCATGCGCCACACGATTCAGGTGATGGAAGAACAGGGTCTGCAGCGCATCGTCACGCTCTCCTCCATCGGGGCGGGCGACTCGCGACCCTACGCGCCATGGTACATGCGCCTGATTATTCGGCTCACCAACTTCAAGCTGGTGTTTGCCGACCACAACCAACAGGAAACCCTGTTGCGGCAGTCTACCCTGGAGTGGGTGATTGCCCGTCCCGTGGCACTCAACAACAACGCACCGCGCCAAGAATTAGTGGTGCGCTACGAGCAAACACCTTCGCCATTTGCCCTCAGCCGCCAGCAGTTAGCCAAGTTTATGGTAGACGCTCTGGCCAGCAACGCGTTTCTGCATAAAGCCCCGTTGCTGGCAGAGAAGTAAAGAGCAGGTGATCTATTGAACTACACGGAAGCCTGGCCGGTGGTCAGGCTTTCTTATTCTTAGGTGCTATGACAACCACAAAGGGTGCCCGTTGGAATGAACACTCTTTGTGGTTGTGTGGGCACTGTGCTTGCTGGAAGGTGGCTTCGTAAATGTATGTTTTCGTACGATTATGAAAGGTGTTAAAGTTCAGCTTTGTGTCAAAGAAGCGTAGTCACTCTCGGTCAATCGGAGCAGAGGTAAAGCAGCTAGCGTAGCGAGTAAGGGCTACACTCGTCTTGCAACCCCTTGCCCAGAAGAATGTGCTGCAGATATTTCTCCACTCGTGCCAGCCGAGTGGTCGTTTGCTTGGGTTCCGCAAAATGCAGAAGGTAGCCTCGTTGCCGCCCCGGCGTTAGGGCATAGAATGCCGTGTTGAGCCCAGGTATGGTTTGCAGCTTAGCGAGGAATTCCTGTGGAAGCGCGAGTTCTTCGGTTTTCTTGTAGTCCACCTTCAAGCCGGACTTTTCCACGGCAATAGCCTCGTCGAGGCACGCTGTGATCAGGTGTTCCTGGGCGAGTATTTCCTGCACACTCGTTAATCGCAGTTGTCGCACGGCTTGCATGTTTTCCTTTTGCTGGACCAGCAGACCGTGCGCATCTTGGAGCAGGGCGCCGTTGAAAGAATTGAGCGCGCAATAGGTCTTGAACGCGTGCAGCAGGACGACATTCTTTTTCTGAAACGTGTAATAGGGCATACTTCATTTCAACTCCTCACGCAGGCCGCTAGCCAGTACAATCCGTCGCAACTGTGCTAGGGCTGTTTCCCATGTTCTAACGGTGCAGGCGGGCGTACCGACTAAAGAGCAACGGCCGCACCCATCGGCAACATCGGGGCAAACACATTACGTAGCGTGTCGAGCGTAACGTTGGAAGCGTTGCGCTGGATATGGTATTATGTATATTGCTGATGTTAAGCAGGTATTAAACGAGCGGCGATGCCTAGCCGGTTCCAAGCGTTCATGTTGGTTACGGCCAACAGCACCTGCGCCACGTAGGGCACACCCAACAGACGCACGGCCTCGGCATAAGTGGCGTCGGAGAGGTGGTGCGGCACAAGCAGCGTTAGCTCCTCGGTAAAGGCGAGGATGGCCCGCTCTTCCGCCGTGAAGTAAGGCGACTCCCGCCACGCGGGCAGTGCGCGCAGGCGCTGCTCCGTTTCACCATGGGCCAACGCTTCTGTTGAATGCGACTGAATGCAGTACGCGCAGCCATTCACCTGCGAGGTACGGACTTTGATTAAGTCCCAGTGAGCCTTGGTAAGAGCTGATTGAGTTAAATGCTGGTCGAGCAGCAGCAAGCCGGCGTAGGCCTGGGGTTCGACGAGGTGCAGCGTGAAACGCGACTGCGGCACGACAGGGGCGGAAGGGGAGGTTTCGGGCATAAGAGGTAACGTAACAAGGAGAGGTAAAACGAACGCAACGCGTACAGGCGACACCCTAAACTATCACCGGTAGATGAGTCGTGATAGCCACGCGGTTCCAGACGTTGATGGTGGCAATAGCCATAATGACCTGGGCTAAGTACTGCTCATCAAATAAGGCCGCAGCCGCGTCGTAGGTCACATCCGACACATGGTGCTGGTGGATAAGAGTTACTTCTTCCGTAAGGGCTAGCAGGGCTTTTTCCTCCGGAGTGAACAGTTCCCCGGCTTCGCGCCATACGGCCACCAAGTGCAGGCGCTGGTCGGTTTCGCCGTGCTGGCGTGCTTCGTTCACGTGC
Organism: Hymenobacter tibetensis; assembly: GCF_022827545.1. NCBI lineage: Bacteria > Pseudomonadati > Bacteroidota > Cytophagia > Cytophagales > Hymenobacteraceae > Hymenobacter > Hymenobacter tibetensis. The sequence goes on along the minus strand of NZ_CP094669.1, from coordinate 5,189,607 downwards.
AGGTTGATGCAAAAGCCGCAGCCGTTGAGCTGCGAAGCCCGCAGCTTGATTAGTTCGGCATGGATCGGCGTGAGGCGGGACTGGCTTAGGTATTTCTCCAGTTCATAGACGGCTTTGAAGGCTTCGGGCTCGGTTTGCTGAATGTTAACGCGCATGGTAGCAGGGGTTAATAAGGGGTTGAACGATGCGTCAAAGGTCGAACCCCCGTGCCCCGCTTCTCCTTAATCTAGGTTAAGAAAACGCCGGCCAGTTGCGCGTACGGCCGGTGTTAAGAGTGGCCGGCTTTCGCCCGGACTTTACTGAGAAACTCGGGCGTGAAGCCGAGGTAGGACGCGAGCATGTATTGCGGCACCCGCTGTACAAACCCCGGTTGGGCTGCGGCAAAATGATAGTACCGCTCTTCCCCGGAAAGGCCAAACAGGAACTGGTTGCGGTACTGAGCCGCGGCGACCGTACGCTGCAAAATCAGGCGGAAATACCGTTCCAACTGGGGAAGGCGATGGAACACTTCCTCCTGCACCGACTGGTCGAAGACGACCACGTCCGTTGGCTCCAGGGCCTGCACAGTGAAGGGCGTTGGCGTCTGCGCGCTCAGGCTCGCATAATCTGTCACCCACCAGTTTTCGATGCTGAACTGGATGATGTGCTCGGTGCCTTTATCGGAGAGGAAATACGTGCGCAGACAGCCGCCAAGCACGAAATAGCTGGCTGAGCAAACCTGGCCTTCGCGCAGCAGAAAATCTTTGCGGGCAACCGTCTGGGTACGCAGGTAGCTCACCAGTATGTCGGTTTCTGTTGGTGTCAGGGTTACGTAGCGAGCAATATGGGCGAGCAAGGGAGCGTACATACCAAGCGGCTTATGGCGGATAGTATCTAACGTTACAATAACGCACACTTTCTGATGGCTACTTATTCCGGAAAGAGTAAGCAGGCGGGTTTAAAAAAATACCTGAAGGGTATAATTCACTGGATGCCTCTATTCTCATCATAAATAAGAAAGTCCCTACCTAAGGAGCTTTCCTATTTATGATGAGAATAGAGTATATCTGTAGGAGTCATATTTGAGTAAGTATTACGCGTTATATGATGTCCGTCTACAATGTAAACTCATCTACTCATTACACAACAAAGCCCGGTCATTGGCCGGGCTTCTTCCTTCTTATAGAACAGCCGTACGTTATCTGGTACTTAAGACTTGCTAGGTAATGGTATACCTAAACGGCGAGCTTCATCGAAGGCTAAAAGGCGCACTAAACTAGATACAATTACACCGCGTGCCTTAGCAACAGACTCGACAAGCCCCTTTTCATCGGCTTCAAATGCTGAATTGGAGCCGACGGAGAGAAGCAGTAGTTAAGCCCGTGGGCGTATCTAGAGTGAGAACAAGTTCGCATAAATGCACACCTTGCTGAGCAGGTGGCACGAGTAAATAAGGAGCTGGCGCAAGTAGGAGATGTGGGCGGTACTGATAATGCCATATGAACGGCCACTTCAACAGCCCTGAGTTACCGGAACGAGGTGTGCCTGCGGTGCACTATGTGGCCGACTGCTTACAGCTCTCCCCCAAGTATTTGAGCAACCTAATGCGCGTCGTGACAGGGCAAAATACTCAGCAGCACATTCATGCCCACTTGATTGCGAAAGCAAAGGAAAAGTTGTCGGCCACCTCTAGCACTGCGAGCGAAATTGCCTACGAATTCGGATTTGAGCATGTACCCTCGTTCAGCAAGCTCTTCAAAGCGAAAACTAGTCTGTCGACGCGGGAGTTTCGAGCCACTTTTCCGTGATAAAGCGAGGCCCGTAAGAGATATTGACTTTTGGGAATGAGACAGGCTCACCAAGGGTATATCAAACCGCTATACCCGTTTAAGAAGTCCCACTTATGGGAATGGGCTCTTTGGGATTGCCAGCTGTTCGTTCTATCTTTCTTGAGCTGCCAACCTTCTGTGCGTCAGCTTACTCTGTGTAGTACTCACCGCTTTATTATTACACGCTATGATCCGTCACTTTACACTTTCGCTCTTAGGGTTGCTGGCAGCTACTAACACGCTACAGGCACAACACCTTAGATTCGGCGTCAAAGCCGGGCTCAATGCCAGCACCTACTACGGTGGCGACGTGGCGAACCCCCGTTTCCGACTAGGGCCTATGGCGGGGGTGCTGGCGCGCCTACCCTTGTTTACCCACCTGGACGTACAGCCTGAATTGCTGTTCGAGCAACGCGGTGCCCGTACCTCGTACACAAAGGAGTACCGGGGCACCGATACGAACGTGAAGTACACGTACCAGGAAAGAAGCTTGTTGCACTATATCGGGCTACCGGTCCTAGGGCGCGTGCACGGGGAGAAGTGGTTTGCCGTCGCGGGGCCGCAGCTAAGCTATTTGGTAGGGGCACGGCGGCGGGGCCATTCTAGGGCGGAATTGGCTAGCGGCGTACCGGATCCCGCGTTCGTGTTTCCCGAGGCAACCAGCGTACGCGGGACGAACGATTATCAGCGCTGGGAAGTGGGCTACGTCGTCGGCATCGGCTATCAAGCAACCACTCGCTTTGGTGTCGAGCTGCGCTATGCCGCGGGCCTCACGTCAGTTCGCCAGCCCCTCGACTATGCTACTACTATCCCAACCAGCCGGACCGAAGGAATCCGCAATCGCACTCTGCAAGCACAGGTGAGCTATCAGTTGAGTGCGCTTTAGCCGCAGACAAGTACCAGTTACTAAAAGCCCCGCCAAACGAGCGGGGCTTTTCGAGCGAGAATTGAATGAGCCTTGTTGATAGCAGCGCAACTAACAGATGAGAGCAAGTGCAATAGATTTAGTTATCTGCTAGGTAATGTATCTGTTTAACGTCCCGGTTTTTGCAGGGCAGCTTAGTAGTCTTCGTTAAATTTAGTCCAGTTCGTTACCCCGGCGGTTTTGTTACCCGGTTTGTAAGGTGGGTCAGCTGCTCCGTCCGTGTGTACCCCGACTAAGACAGCTTTTCCGTCTCGTATTTGCAGCAGTGGGCTGCCACTGGCGCCGTCTGTTAGTGCATCAGTAACGTACCACATTCGGGTAAGATCGGTTAAAGTGGCGTCATTCTCTTCGGGAGCGACGGCCCAGCGCCCCGGGGCGTAGGATAGACTGGTGAGCTTACTGTCTGGATAGCCTATCAGATATAGCGAGTCAGTGAGCACAGGAGGAGTCGTTGCTATAGTTGCCGGTAGTAGCCCTGGACGCAAGCGTTGCATAGCAGTCTCGCTGATGCGAATGAAGGCGTAATCATACTTTATTCGCGCTTTTTTGTGCCGAATTACTTGTGGGTAGATGAACAAGCTAGAGGTGACGGTGTTGCGCTTAATGTAGTCAGCTGAGAGGGTCAGTGACTCCGGAGTGGCGCTTGGTACCGCCTCCCGTACGTAGAGGGTTAGCCACTTGACGTAGCGGTTGGGACTGCGATACATGTTATGGGCACAGGTGACGAGAATGCCGTTGTCGAGCAGAAAAGCAGAACCCCCATAGCTGCCAAACGTCTTAGGGAACGAGAGATGAACGATGTTCTGCAGTAGGTCGCGTTTGGTCATCGATTACGCGCCTGCGGACAAGGCCGAGGCCAGTACGATTCCTGTAAGTAGTGCTTTCCTCATGGCGCAAGATAGAAGGCACTGCCCCTCTAGCAAGCAAGAAGCCTGTTCTGGTACTGGTTCAGTGTTAGGTGCTGTCGGCTCAATTGAGTGCGCGAGCGGATTAGGAGTCAGCCAAGCAGAAGGTGAGCTACTCTGTAAAAACGACTGCCGTATAATCGAGGGCTTGCAGCTTCGCAATGTGCTGCTCGATGGCCTGTTTCAGGGCTACCGCAACTTACTGGCGCGAGGCTCCTAATCCATAGATCGGTTGTAGCCCCCACGTCTCAGGGTCTGCTAAGGTCGCCTCACAAGAATCGGTTTTCCCTTTCCCATCATTGTAGATCTGGATCATCACGTGAAGATGTACAGAAGATGTAGTTCAGTACCGATCATACTGTATAGACCACCTGCCCAGCTATTGCCGAGGCCCGCAAAGACCAGGAAATCTTTATCCATTCGTGGCACAGCCGGGTATCACCTGCCGCTTAGCTCTATGCTTGCTTCCAGCACCGGGAGTCCCGTAATGTCGCTGTGTTGACACCAGCAGTACCAGTCCCAAAGAGAAGGGAAGTAGCTGCTGGCCAAAGGAAAGTGAGTGCGGCAGGCGTGGCGCCGGCGCGCGCGCTCGGCTAGACGAGGCAAAGAAAAACGCTTGGTCATAGCGACGACTTACGAAGGTGCAGGCCTGCTTGGATTTATTATGCACTGAAGCAGGAGTTGATCCGGTGTTGGTACACTATTTGACAAGCTCTAGTCACATCCTATCTGCAACCACACTTACCAAAAAGCCCCGACAGTTGCCGGGGCTTTTTATTTGTATCAATTGAAGCAGTGTTTCCAACACGTGTGTATCTCCTCATACAAGTCCATCGGCACATCCTGATGGATCTCAATGCGGCTGCTATGATTGCCAATCTCTAGCGTGTAGCAGTCAGCAATCTTCTTGCCTTCTTCTTCCAAGTACAGCTTGTGGCGTTCAGCCAGGCCAACGGCACAGACGAGAAAGGCTTGATGGCGGCGCTCGGTATCGGCGCTATAAATGGGGGTGATAGAGGCGTGCATAATAATTAAGGGTAGGTGTGATCATCACTGCAAATGGCTTGCCAACCGTGGGGCACCGCTGCGACTAAAGTGAAGGGCTTACGGACGCAGTCTTGTTCTTGTCAGTAACTCATATACTTCTTATTCTCCAATTTAGAAGACGCGAAAGTTGGGCTGTAATTGCTGTTGAGTTATCTTTGTGGGGATATATCCAGTTATATGCTACACGATACGCTACGCCAATTGGCAGTTGTTTTTTTGATCCTGAGTGCTGCTCCGGCATGGGCGCAAACCACATGGCAGAGGGTCAGTCAAGTTGAAGGCGCTGGCGGCACTAATGTGCAAATCGCACTTGATGGGGCTGGTAACACCATTGTGGCTGGTAATTTTGCCACTACCCTAACCTTAGGTACTTATGTGCTCACCAGCACAGGCAATTCCGATGTGTTTGTGGCTCGTATGAATGCTTCCGGCGAATGGACGCAAGCCGTGCGGGCTGGGGGAGAGGGCGACGACTATATATATGATATAGTAGTGGATGCCACAGGAAATGCGTTGTTGGCGGGTTATTTTGGAGTTCTGCGCGGAGGACTGGCTTCTACTACCGCGACCTTCGGCACCACCACCCTAACGAGCGCCGGCAATGCCGATCTTTTTGTAGCACGGCTGAACGCAGCTGGGCAGTGGACCCAGGCGGTACGAGCCGGGGGGCCAGGTCCCGATTACGCGCAATCTATCGCCATAGATTCGAATGGCAGTGCCGTTCTAACAGGTACTTTTGACAATACCGCAACCTTTGGCACGATTAATCTAACAAGTACCGGAAGTACGGATGTTTTTGTGGCTAGGCTAAGTGCAGCTGGTACTTGGACCCAGGCGGTGCGGGCGGGGGGAGCCGCGTTTGATTCTTCTTCCTCTCTTGCTTTAGAGGGGAACGGTACGGCCGTTATCGCGGGCTACTTCGGTGGTTCGGCGGCCTTTGGCACTACACTGCTTACCAGTGCGGGTAACAACGATGCCTTTGTGGCAAGGGTTGATGCCGCGGGAAATTGGATCCAGGTGGTGCGGGCTGGCGGTACCGATGGTGATTATGGCGGCCAGGTCGTACTCGATAATGTTGGCAATGCTACCCTCACCGGGTATTTCCGCGGCACAGCCAGCTTTGGCGCCACATCCTTAACCAGTATGGGCTCAGCGGATATTTTCGTAGCTCGCTTAAATCCCTCCGGAGAGTGGGGTTTTGCCGTTCAAGCCGGAGGCTCCGAATTAGATGCGGCTTTTGGGGTAGCATTGGATGGGCAAGGGAACGTGGTCATCACCGGATTTTTCACAGGCACGGCGCTCTTTGGTTCCACTAGCTTAACAAGTGCTGGAGGACGCGATCTTGTAGTCGCTACGCTTAACTCCACCGGCTCCTGGACGCAGGCCGTGCGTGCTGGCGGCCCAGGCGACGATTTCGGAACAGCTTTAGTCAGTAAAGGAACAACGGTGGTGGCAGGTCTGTATGCGAGCCCAGCTACCTTTGGTCCTACAACCCTGTCGAGTGTACGCGACGGAGCGTTTGTCGCTCACCTGACGAATATGGGGCTAGCGACCCATACACCGCGTTCTGCTTCTCCCTTTAGCTTGGCTCCCAACCCCGCTCTGACACGTACCGTGCTCACCCGGAGCCCACTCACTACCGGCCGTCAGGTGGTGCAGGTGCTCGACGGACTGGGTCGGCAGGTAAGCTGGTTTATACTAGAGCAGGGAAGCAAGACGATACCACTCGACTTGACGGGTCTCGTTCGGGGCTTGTATTGGGTCCGGATGGGGGCATCGGTATCTCGCCTTGTGATAGAATAAATGCTTGAGATAGTCCTGCAAGTAAGTACTAAGTAAGTAAAATAATTACAATCATTGCTGTTGCGCTCAATAGCTACTGCATTTTGCGCAAGGGGCTCTACCTTCGAGCGTATTCCCGTGCAACCATGAGTTCCAAGAAGCTTGCTATCCCCGCTGATTTAGCTGCCTATACCGAGCGTAAGGCCTTCAGCCGCATCTTTCAGTACAAACCGCTTAACTAGTACGACCATCTGCTGTGCGTACATGGTGACCGGGGGCAGGGCACGAGTGGCGAGGTCGCGCACCTGAAAATTGCCGAGTCGGCCTACGAGGCGATTGCCGAGCGGGAATCCCATCTGTTCCGCAGCGACTTCTTCGTGGTAGCCGACATGTACGTGCTGGTGCAGCAAGAGGTAACTGTTGCTGCTGACTAATAACACACGGATGAGGCCTCCCTACTCCAGAGCTAAATCATCCAGATTAACAACAGAGGCATAGGGTTCCAGCAAGGCCGTGCTCACAAACGTCCGCAACCGGTCTTGGAGCACATTATAGATGGGATTGTAGAACAACTCGACAAAGGAGGCTCCGCCCATGTAGTAAGGAGCAACGGTATCTACTTCCTCATAGCGGGTTGCTACATGTTGCCTTTCGTCCCACACCAGTACTATTTGCTGCTCGAAGGGCAAGGCCCGAAAGGCATAATGGGTGGTGGGCATGATCTATGATGAGCTATACGCAGACAATAACGATGACAGGTTACTACCATGTACACTTAGCTTCTAGGAAACGTGCTACTAGGTTACTCTTTAACAAGCTTAGTGGTGCGGCCACTAATTGCATCGTACAGCAAATACAGGCCGGCGGGCAGGGTTTGCACGTCCAGCGGCTGGGCGGACACTTTACCAGTGCGCACGACTTGGCCGAGTTGGTTGAGCAACTGGTAGGGTGTGCCCGCGGGACCGCATAGGGTGAGGGCCGAGTTGACGGGGTTGGGGTATGCTGTCAGGGGCAGGCGCTGAAGCGATGCGGTGGTAGTAGCGAGTGAAGCAGGGCCGATCTTGACAATCCAACAGTCATTGTCGCCTTGATTAGCTTGAGTTTTATCACTACCAATTCCGGATTTAGAACGGCCCCCAAGGATATAGCTCCCGTCACTGATTTGTTGGATAGTGTGAAGGAAATCATTTCCATCGCCCCCAATCGTTTGGTCCCATTGCTTGGTGCCGCTGGCATCAATCTTAACCAGCTAGTAATCATAATAGCCCAGATTTGGCTGCGTCTTGTCGCCCCTGCTATCGGAGTCTGAATACCCTCCTTGAATATAAACTCCACCACTGGTTTGCTGCAAAGCATAGAACTGATCATTGCCATCGCCCCCGAAGGTGCGGTCCCACTGTTTGGCCGGTGCTTGAGCCTAGGCCTGATACGCACAACTGAGCAAGCTAGCAGTAAGCAGTGAAGGAAATATATATTTAATCATATAATGACGGTAAAAGATAAAAATAAAATATAATACATCTTGCAGGATATGCCGTTAGCCGTACTCTTATAGTCGGCGATATTTTTCATCCGAAGGTGGAAGCTGTTATTATGGTCTAGTCGCTATAAACTTCAGGTTCACTTGACCACTGCTTGTTTACTGTATGTATGGGCTCTTCCCTTGCTAACTGCCACAGGAGTGAGGGAGGACCTAAAGATCTTTTAAAGATTATTCTGGTGTTCTGTTCCCTAACGTGCCCCCTTTTTAAGCAAAAAGCCTCTCTACATGTAGTAGAGAGGCTTTGTTGTGGCCCCGGCGAGAATCGAACTCACATCTAAAGTTTAGGAAACCCTTATTCTATCCGTTGAACTACGGGGCCAATGTGAAGTGGCACAAAGGTAGCGCGAAATGTATAAGAGAAGAAAACTAGGCGGCAAGTAGGCAACGGCTACGCATATACTGTTACGCGCTTATGTAAAAAGCCTGTTGCGCACCTGCTTAGCGGATACCTACATTTTGTACAGCAATGCAATACCAAAGGAAAGCGAAGTCAGGATAAGGCCCACCATGAAGATGGTGTAGCTGATGCGCAGCAACCGATACTTGCGCGTAAGTACATCGCCGAGGTAATAGATGTCGGTGACCATGTTAGTGTACAGCGCATCTTTTTCGCTCATCACTTGGTTCATGCCCGAGTGGAAGTCGTCGAGAGAGAGTTTGCTGAAGTTGCCGAAGAAGAGCAAATTGACGCGCCGGTTGGTGGCAATTTCTGGGCTCTTCTTTAGCCACTTAAAGCTCGTTACGTCTGGCTGGGCGCACAGGATAGCCGTCACAACCGAGCCCAGTGCCGTAGCCAGCAGCAACCCAATCGGGATAGTGAGAACGGGGTTGTTGACGATAGTAGGGCTGAGTACTCCCGACTTAGTGCCGGCTTTGGCACCCAAATACGTGATGATAACCGACAGCAGCACGGCGTTCAAGCTAATCATCATGTTAGCTTTTTTATCGGCCATATCCGACAGCTTCATGTGGTTGCTGTACATGGTCCGGAACATCGTCTCGATGCCGCGTTTGGGCTCGGCGAACGTGCCGGTAGCTTCCTCCTCTTTTTTCTTCTTCTTTTTCTCGGTCTTCTTAAGCTGGTCGCGCTGCTCCTTCAGGTTGGCCTTGAACTGGTCTTTGTAGCGCGCTTTGGCCGCGGAGGTCAGAAACTTTGCCGACAACAGAAAGTCCAGCTGCGACTCTGCCCACTCCACATTGGAGTAGGTTTTGCCGAGCGTGGTTTCCCATTCGGCGCGAAGTAGCTCGGCATTGGCAAAGAAGTCTTCCCGACCCATGCCGCTCATGTCGGCATCTTTGAGCAGTTGCTGCAATTCCGTTTCGCAGGCTTCGTCGCGGTGCGTGCCCCGGATCAGGTCCTTAACCACCTGGATACGCGGCTCGGGGTAGCCCTGCTCGCGCAACCAGTTTTCGGCGAAAACCATGCTTTTATATTCGTGACCATCATTGACTTCAATGTAGCCGGTGTCGTGAAACCAAGCGGCCAGCAGCAACGCCTCTTGGTCATGGGCTTCCAAGCCAGAATCTTCGCCCAAGGTGCGGGCTTCTTTCACAACAGAAACTGTGTGCTTAAGCGAATGATAGACAAGCTGAGGTGGAAGTTTTTCTTCCATTAGCTTTGTCACGTAGGACTTCGCCTGCTTCAGAATTTCTGATTTTTCGGCTTTGGCCGGTTGGAGGGTTTCCGTAGGTTCCATTAGGAGGAGGCAGGGTGAGCGGCATAACGGGGCGGCACCCCTAACCGACTTTGAACGCGAATTATACGTGGAGGTTTTTGCAGCCGTATCTCAACCGTGAGTCACAGGTTTGCGTACGGCAGGCATTCTGGCTTACTAGGCGTCGTTTGCACGCAGCCGTTTCAGTAAGTTACTCGTATTTCCAATAACTACGCCTAGTCCAATTCGGTTTAGGCACTAGTTTCAGGCTTGCTTTCTCTCTCTATTGCCTCATTGTATGAAGCGTATTCTCTTGTCTTGTAGCCTGTTTTGGTTGCTGAGCGGCACTTCCGCCTGGGCCCAGAAAACCACACAGACTCCACACCCCATTCGTCCAAACTATACAAAAGGCGGTGAAAATTGGGAAGCAAAAACACCGCCAGACAGTTCCCGCATTGCATATTCTGTTTTCCTGATTGGCGACGTAGGCAAGCCAATTCCTGCCAAGGATGGGGGAGAGCCATCGTTGAACTTTATGCGCAAGCAAATGCTGGCCGCTGGCGCGAAAAGCACTGCCATTTACCTCGGCGATAATATATACGAGTACGGCATGCCCGAAGAGGGGGCATTCGACCGGGAAGAGTCGGAGCGCCGCATTGTAGACCAGCTGAACATCCTGCGGGGCTACGCCGGAGAGAAATACATGATTCCCGGCAACCACGACTGGAAGCAGGGCCGCACCGGAGGAGTGGAGCAGGTGAACCGGCAGCAACGGTTCGTAGAAAACTTCATGACCAATGACTCGGCGGCTTTCTCCTACACCGGCGACTTCTTTATTCCGCGGGATGCCTGCCCCGGCCCGTTTGAGGTGCGGTTGCAGGACAATCTGGTGTTGATTGCCATCAATTCGCAATGGTTCTTGCAAGGTGCTGGTGAGCGACCCTATGGCGCCAACAGCGGCTGCGGTGTGGCTAACGAAACCGACTTCTTCACGCAGCTGGAAGATATCATCGAGCGCAACAAGGACAAGAATATCATGGTGATTGCGCACCATCCTATCCAGTCCGATGGCATTCATGGCGGCTACTTCACGTTGGCCGACCACATTTTTCCGCTCTCCATCGTCTTCAAATATGCGTTCCTGCCGTTGCCGGTTCTCGGCTCGGTGTATCCATTTGCCCGCAAATACGGCGGTATTAGCCAAGACATTCCGCATCCGCTCTACCAGGCTTATAAGAAGGGCCTGGAAGATATTTTCGCCAAGCACCCCAATATCGTTTACGCTTCCGGGCACGAGCACAACCTCCAATATTTCAAAACCCCCACCTACCATCAGATTGTAAGCGGCTCGGGTTGTAAAACGCAGCACACGCGCACTGGCAACAGCGCCGACGCCATTTTCTCCGATAAAGAGAAAGGCTTGGCACGGGTAAACTACTATGACGATGGCCAAGCATGGGTGGAATACTATATTCCGAACGGGGCAGGTGAAACAGCCCGCCTCGTGTTCCGGACTCCGCTCTATGCGCAGCCAGTGGTGGCCAGTGAAGCTAGTCCGGTTCCGGCCGGCCCGCGCCCTAAGTACAGAGACAGTACGGTGACTCTGGCCGTCAACCCCCGCTACTTGGACCGGAGCAAGCTGCACAAGTCGTTGTTTGGGCAGCATTACCGGCAGGAGTGGGCTACGCCCGTGAAGTTTCCGGTCTTGGATCTGGCAACCGAAAAAGGTGGTCTGACGCCGTACAAAATCGGGGGCGGCAAGCAAACGGCCTCGTTGAAGGTGCGCAACGAAGAAGGACGCAACTTCACTATCCGGAGCCTCAACAAAGACCCATCGGCCGTGCTGCCTGAAGCGCTACGGACGGGAGCCGCTGCCGACATCCTGCAAGACCAGATTTCGGCGCAGCACCCCTACGGTAGCTTAGCAATTCCTCCGCTGGCTACAGCCGCTGGCATCCTGCATACCAATCCAGAACTTCGGTTTATTCCGCAAGACCCGCTGCTGGGCCAGTACTTAGAGCGGTTTTCCAATACGCCAGGTGCTATTGAAGAAGATGCCAAAGACGACCAAAGCAACGTAGCCTCCTTGGGCAACGCCGAGAACCTAGTAGGGACCGACAAGGTGTTTGAGCGCCTAGTGGACGACAACGACAACCGGGTTGATGAAAAGGCATTCGCCCGTTCGCGCTTGTTTGATATGTGGATAGGCGACTGGGACCGGCACGAAGACCAGTGGCGTTGGGCTGAAAAGAAAGACAAGGAAGGCGACCGGAAATTCACAGCAGTACCAGAAGACCGGGACGTGGCCTTTTTCAAGGGCGACGGTATCTTCCCATACTTGGCCTCGCGGAAATGGGCTATCCGCAACTTCCAGAATTTCGGCAAAGACTACGCCGACTGGAAAGGGCTCAACCTAACGGCCCTCAGCAACGACCGGGTGTACCTGGCTTCCGTTACGAAAGAGCAGTGGGTGAAGCAGGCCGAGGAATTGAAAGCTTCCCTCACCGACAACGTTATCGAAAAGGCGTTCCGGGAGCGGTGGCCCAAGCAGATATATGAGCTACACGGCCCCGAGATAATAGCCAAACTGAAAAGCCGCCGCGACTTGCTGCCCCAGCTAGCCGCCGACTACTACACTGTGGTAAGCAAGGTGACCGAGGTGAAAGGCTCTAGCAAGCGCGAAAAGTTCACGGTGGAACGCCTAGCCGACAACAAAACCCGCGTGCAGGTCCGCAAAATCACCAAAGAAGGCGCCCTGGGCAAAACCTTGTTTGACCGCACCTTCGATAACAAAGTAACCAAAGAGCTGCGCCTTTACGGGTTCGAGGGCAACGACGTGTACGACGTGAAAGGGGACGTGCAACGCGGCACCAAGGTGCGCATCATTGCCGGTACCGACAAAGACTCTATCACCGACCGGTCCAACGTGGCTGGCTTCCGGCACTACACGCACATCTACGACGCCGACACCGGTAACGTGATAACGCCCGGTAAAGACACTCGCCTGCGGACGCAGCCTGGTATTGATGTAAGCCGGTATGACGTGCACAACCGCTCGGACCGCAAAGACTACACGCTCAACTATCTCGGCCCAACACTGTACTTCGGTTATAATATCGATGACCGGCTGTTCGTGGGTGGTGGGGCCGTGTACCGGACCTATGGCTTCCGGAAAGAACCGTACGCCACCGAGCAGAGCCTAGCGGCCAACTATTCTCCCTCGCAGCAGGCGTACAACGTTCGTTACTTGGGGCATTTTGTGGATGTGATTGGCAAGTACGACCTGCGCATAACCTCGCAGCTCTACGGCCCGCAGCTGCTGTATAACTACTTCGGTTTGGGCAACGACACGCGCAACATCCTAGCCGACGACAACGACACCCGCAACCGCGACATCAACAACACCTACCGGGTCCGCTTCTCGCGGTTCTACGTTTCGCCGGTGTTGGAGCGGGATGTGTTTAGCTTCCTAAAAGTTGGTTTCGGTCCGCAGTACGACCAGTTCCGGGTAAGCACCGAGCGATTGGGCGGCGAAATAGCCAGCAACCTCGACGACCAAGGCAATGGGATAGAAGGAACAAGTGCCGTGGGTATTCGGGCCTCCGACTTCCAGCTTAACCGCTACCTCGGTGGGCGCGCATACCTCAACATTGATGCGGCTTCGTCGCCGAAGAACCCGCGTATTGGCTTGCGCTGGTACAACGCCGTGGAGTACAACACGCAGCTCAACGCCGAGAAGTTGAAGTACGGGCGTCTGGCATCGGAATTCCGCTTCTACCTGAGCCCCAACTTCCCCTTCCAGCTCACCTGGGCTGGCCGTGTGGGTGCTAGCCGCAACCTCGGCGACTACCGCTTCTTCCAGGCCAACACGCTGGGTGGCACTACCAACTTGCGTGGCTACCGCCGGACGCGGTACGCCGGCCGGTCTAGCACCTACGCCAACGCAGAAGTACGCATCCAGCTTTTCGAGTTCAATGCCTATCTGCTACCCGGTAAGTTTGGTATCATGGGTCTGGCTGATGCCGCCCGGGTGTACTCCCGCTACGACGTGAAGAGTGGGCTAGACGCTTACCACACCGCGTATGGTGGGGGCGTATGGGTTGATATCCTCAAGCAAGCGGTTATCAACGTTACCTACTCGAAGGGCGAGGAAAACCTGGTGTTCCTCGGGTTTGATTTCCTGTTCTAGTAGTAGCTGATAGCCAAGGTAGTATGAAAGGAGCCGGTCGATTATGGTCGGCTCTTTTCTTGCCCTCTTATTCTTGAAATTCTTTTAAGTGCAAAAACGGTCTTGGGGCATAGCCTTTTTAGCGGGGTGTGCGTTAAGACCGAACGGCCCAGATTTTACTTTGACCTTGTAGCGTATGTTTTTGCCTATTGCTTTCCGGGGGCGTATGGTGCGCAACTCGGTATTTACTGCCTTTAGCTGCGGTTTGCTGGCTACAACGGCAATGGCGCAAGTGACGCCGGCTTCGCCCACGCCGGTGTTTCCGGCACCCGCGTCCAGCGATACTGCCACGGTGATTACCAATCAGGAGTTTGCCACGCCCTCCGTTGTAAACCAGGGCCCGACCAAAGGAATCATTTTCCACTACGAGCGGATGCCCCGCTTCGGGGTAACATCGAGAGCCCAGGTAGCCAACTTGCCCGACTACTCTGCCGATGCCGAAAAGAACGCCCGGCTGGTTATCAAAGGCTATGTGCCGATGCTCAATCACCCGCACCTAAAGCTGATTTTAGGCATCAACTATGAGCGGGAAGAATTTGAATTCAAAAACACCCCCACCAGCTACGAGCTCTACGATAACATCGAAGACAAGGCCCTGAAAACGCTGGGTGCGCAGTTGGCCGTCATTCGGCCGGTGAACACAGTGAACTGGTACATCTTCCGCATTAAAGGCGAGCTAAGCGGCGACTATACCTCCAGTGAACTGAACGTGAAAGACTACCTGCGGGTATCGTCTGAGTTCTTATACGGCTGGAAGCGCAGCCCCGAATTTTCGTGGGGCGTGGGGGTGCAGTTGGGCTACACGTTCGGGCGCTTTAGCCCCTACCCAGCCCTGCTCTACAACCGTACCTTCAACTCGCGTTGGGGCATAGAGGCCATCTTCCCGGCTCGGGTGGCGGCGCGCTACAATGTGTCGCCCCGCTCCATTCTAACGGCTGGCTACACAGTTGATGGCTTCAACTACATCATCAAACTCAAAGAGCCGCTGGTGCGGCGGCTTAGCAATGGGCAGCCTGAGCCTGGCATTGTGCCACTGCGCACCCTGGAACTGCGCGAGACCGAAGTGAAATTCCGTGGCCGCTGGGAGCGGGAGTTATACGACTTCATCTGGTTGGGGGTAGAAGGCGGTTACCGCTACAACTACGCCTTCGACGCCTTCGACAAAACCAACGACGACCGGGAGAAAATCATCGACAGCAATTTTGAATGGGCTCCTTACGCCAGCCTGGAAATATTCATTGTGCCGACTAAAGGGCTACTAGGCTTGTTCGGAGTAGGCCGCTAGGCCTAAATAAGTAACAGCCTATTTAGAGTCCATAAGAAAGCGGCCTCATCGAACTCAGCAAAAGCTGGGCTTGATGAGGCCGCTTTCTGGTGCATAGCTGGCGCATTATGCACTAGGGGCTGGTGCGCTGACTGAAACCGTTAGGACTTTTCGGGTTTGGGGGCGGGCTTACTGCGTTTGCGGCTTAGCTTTTTCAAGTAGGCGTACGTTTCGGCCTGGGCTCTGATGCGAGGAGCAGAGGCATCATCGGCACCCAAGAAGTTGTTTTGCCAGTCTCGGGACTTCACGTTGTCGGTGCGCTGTAGGTCAAGCAGGTACCGGACTTCGGTGCGCAAGTCGTCTTGCAGAATGGGGAAGGCAACTTCCACCCGGCGGTCGAGGTTGCGGGCCATCCAGTCGGACGACGCCACGTAGATTTTCTCTTCGCCTCCGTTGCCGAACACGTAAATGCGGGCGTGCTCCAGATACCGATCCACAATGCCCCGTTGGCTGATGTTGGTGCTCTGCCCATCCAGGCTCGGCACCAAGCAGGAAATCCCCCGTATCAGCAGTTCTACCCGTACGCCGGCCTCGCTGGCTTGGTAGAGCTTTAGAATCATCCGCTCGTCTTGCAGCGCGTTCAGCTTCAAGATAATGTAGGCGTCCTTGCCTTGCTTGGCCAACTTGATTTCGTGGTCAACTAGGGCGTTAAGCTGTTCGCGCAACTCGAACGGAGCCACCAGCAAATGATGGAAGCTGCCTACTTTGTCTTGCCGATCATAGAAGTAGCGGAACACCTCCGCCACCTCGCCCGTCAGGCGCGGGTCGGCCGTGAACAGGCCGTGGTCGGCGTAGATCTTGCTGGTATTCTCGTTGAAATTGCCTGTGCTTAGGTAAGCATAGAGTTGGTTTTTGCCGTTTTCGGCGCGGGTTACTAGGGCGAGCTTGCTGTGTACTTTCAGCTCCGGAATGCCGTAGATGACGTTGGCACCAGCTTTCTGTAGCTTCTCGGCCCAGTACATGTTGCTTTCCTCGTCGAAGCGCGCTTTCAGTTCCACTACCACGGTCACTTGCTTGCCGTTCTTTACGGCTTTCAGCAGGGCTTTGGCTACTTCACTCTTGCTGGAAACCCGATACAGCGTGATGCTGATACCACTCACCAACGGGTCGGTGGCCGCCTCCAGCAGGAAACGAGTTACGTAGTCAAACGGCTGATACGGCAGATGCAGCAGATGGTCGCGCTCGGCAATGGCCGGAATCATCGGGCCCGTGCGCGGGAGCGTTGGGTGCGTAAGCGGGGGCTGGGCTTCGTACACGAGGTGGCTCAGGCCCAGGTCGGGAAAGCCGAAGAAGTCACGGAAGTTGTGGTACCGGCTACCTTCCACTAGCTCGTCTTTCCCAATGCCCGTTTTCTGCATCAACGCCTGCATCACCTCTTTGGGCATAGCTGGGTCGTAGAGCAGGCGCGCCGGATACCCCGTTTCACGTTTTTGCAGGCTGCTCTTAATCTTGGCCATCAAGTTGCCCGACACCTCTTCCTGAATGTCCAATTCCGCATCGCGGGAGAGTTTGATGGACTGCACCTGCACTTTGTTGAATTTCGGAAACAGAGTGTGCGCGCAGCACCGCACCACGTCATCGAGGAACATGACGTACCGGTCTTCTCCCTGGCTGGGTAGCTGCACAAAGCGGCTGCCGTGCCGTTTCACGGGTAGCTCCATCACCAATACCCGCTCGTTCTCTGCGTGGTGCTTCTTCTTTTTTGCAGCGGCTTCAGTTGGCTCCGTGAGGTAGAAGGTCAAGTACACCGTCTGATCTTTCAGAAACAGGTGGTGCAGGTTGTCGTCCAGAATTACGGGCGAAAGCAAGTCCTGTACCTGCTGCTCGAAGTATTGCTGTACCCACTGCCGCTGCTCGTCGGTGAGGTCGTGCTCTGATATCAGGTGGATGTGCTGCTCCCGCAGCGCCGGTTGCAAGCTGTTGCGAAACGTGTCGCCGAACTCTTGTTGCTGACGACGCACTTCCTCGAGCAGGTCTTTGAGCTGTTCGGTAGGATCGTCCCCGAGCTTGGCCCGGGTTTTCTTCTTCAGTTTCACCAGCCGCCGCAGCGTAGCCACCCGCACCTTGAAGTATTCGTCGAGGTTGCTGGAAAAAATGGCCATGAACTTCAGGCGCTCCAAAAGTGGTACCTCAGGGTTTTGAGCTTCCTGAAGCACCCGTCGGTTGAAAGCCAGCCAGCTTAGTTCCCGGTTCAGCAATACCGGCTCCGCAGCGGCTTTCTTTTCGATTTTTTCCATGGGGTTGATCAATTAACTGAATTTTCAGGCGCAGCCCAAAGGCCAGAACGTGAGCAGTAAAAAAAAGCAAGCAGGGCAACACAAGCCGCCGCCGAACAGCGGCTATTCCGGCGCTTACTTCCTGGTGTGTGTTAACTTAGTGGTGCTTCCCTTCACGGGGACGGTCGAAGAAGTAGAACTCGGTATTGGCCTGGTCAACTTCCGACCATCTTTGCGCATTGATATGCAGGCATACGATGCCCGCGGTGGGCAGTTCTTGGTGTAATGTGTCGGGAGCCAGCAGGTTAGCAAACTCCGTGATGGTGTTGTTGTGCCCCACCAGCAGCACCGACTCGGCTTCGTCGGGGCAGGCGCGCACGATGTTGAGCAGGGTGTGCACGTCGCCGTGGTAGATGTCGGGGTTCACGGCTATCTTCTCGTGGGGGTATTCCACTTCCTTGGCTACCAGCGCCGCGGTAGTCAGCGCCCGCACTGCCGCCGAGGAAAGCAGCAAATCCAGCTTGATGTTGCGGTTAGCCAGCGCCTTTCCCATCAAGGGCGCGTCGTCGCGGCCACGGGTGTTGAGGGGGCGTTGCTCATCGGTGAGGTCGTCGAAGCTCCAGCTGGATTTAGCGTGGCGCATCAGATAAAGGCTTTTCATGCAAACAAGAGAATTACAACGTAGGGGCAGGGCTCTTTACTACAGGGTATGCAAAATGGTTATTTCCGCCACGTAGCACAACAGAAAGATAATAGCATCGAGCTGCTTGCCAGCTAAATAAAGCAGGACCCGCGAGCGGGCAAAAAGCATACCTTCTTTGGTTCGGGCAAGATCTTGGGCCGCAGGTAGGCGCTACCATCTCACGCCTTGCTTTTCAAGTTGTTGAGCACGTGTGTGCTTGCACTGCTACTAGGCTCTGGGCCGATACAAGAAAAGCCCGCTTGGAGGCGGGCTTTTCGGGATGGGTGAATGAGGGAAGAGTGTGGGTGCTGGAAACGGGCAGTGCTGCAACACGGTCCGGCTCCGGCAGTAAGTAAGCTAATCTTTCTGAAAACGTTGCCGAATTGTTTGCTGACCGTCGGATACCACCACTTGGTAGAGTCCTTGTGGCAAGCCGGCCACTGGCACATGGCCTTGCCCATCGTAGCGTGCTTGGCGCATTTCGTAGCCGCGCAAATCATACACTTTCACGCTCCACGCACTGGCCTGCTTGGCTGGTACCGATACGTTCAACGTCTGGCTGGCGGGGTTTGGGTAGATGCCAATGGCTGCGCGGTCGGTTGCCAAGGCCGCAACGCTGCTTGCCTGCCGTGGCGCAGTGCCACCCTGCGAAGTCAGCAAGGAAGCACGTTGACCACCCGCACCAAACAGGGCGTTCATGCGCGTAGACTGGCCCGCCGAGAACATGTACATGCAGGCATCGTCGGTGTAGTCCATGTAGTTCATGAACATGTCGCCGGTGGGGCCATTGGAGCACGTTACCCGTGGAAACGAAGGGCAACCGTAGTTGCTGGTTTGCTGCGTAGGCGTGTCCTGCACCAAGTCATTGCCGCAAGAAGCATCGCCCCATATATGCCGCAGGTTCAGCCAGTGCCCCACTTCGTGCGTGGCAGTACGGCCTTTGTCGTAGGGTTTAGACGAACCGCCCGGCAACGACGAGTACAGGACCACTACGCCGTCGGTGCTGGCTGCGCCACCCGGAAACTGCGCGTAGCCCAGCAGCCCATTGCCTAGGTTGCATACCCAGATGTTCAGGTACTGGCTGGTAGGCCACGCATCATCGCCGCCGCGCCGGGAATTCTTCACGGCGTCGTTGGTGCTCCACGACCGGGTTTTGGTTTGCTTGCGGATAATGCCAGTAGTTGCAGCGCCGTTTGGGTCGCGCTTGGCCAACACGAATTGGATGTTGGTGCTGGCTGCTGCGCCTGCAAATTCAGGTGGAATGGAGGCAGCATCCGCATTTCTTTTCGCGAAGTCCTCATTCAACACTCTAATTTGGGCTTCTATCTGCGTAGTCGCTACATTTTGGTCGGACGTGTTATACAACACGTGCACTACCACCGGAATAATTACCTCGCCTGCAGTTGAGCGGTTGGCCGTAGGATTCGTCTCGAAATTCCGGGTTTGCGCTTCGACTGCCGCCATGCGCTGGGCCAAAGAAGGGTCGGCGGCCATTTGAGCTTGCAGCACTTCCATGGTAGCGCACTGCCGGCCTGGCTGTGTGCGGGTACCATCGAACGCTAAACGGGCCTCTTGCGCAAAAGCAGTAGTGGCTAAGCCTAGAAAAGACAAAGCAAGAGCGTAAAAATTTGACTTCATACGTTGGTTTGGTTAGTGGATTAGAGCAGTGGAAGTCAATGTATTATTAAAATAGCACTTATAACCATATAAAATTGTGATATTACAAATTAGCTATGCTTTTCAGGCCAACCTTTGAGCAGTAGTGCAGATCTTACTGCTTTTGCCAGCGGAGCATAAAAAAAGCCTCGGCGTTTGCCAAGGCTTTTCTGTGCAGCAGAAGCCAGCGTTTACTCGCCGTCCAGGTGGTCTACTATCGTGTTTGGGTAGCGCTGATAATGGAATTTCGCCACATGCCGCGTGAGTAAGGCGCGTAGCTCCTCTATGTTCTCGCGTTCCTGAGCCGATACGAAAATCACTGGGTCATGCATCTTGGCCATGTAGGTGGCTTGGAGCTGCGTGAGGGTAGGCCGACTTGGAGCATCTTCGTCTTCGTTCATGCCTTCAAACCCTGCCTGCCGCTCGGTCTCAGTATCTGTGCGATACTGGTCTATCTTGTTGAAGACCAGTAGCATGGGCTTATCGGCGGCTTCAATATCCTTGAGGGTCTCGTTGACCACCTCAATCTGCTCCTCAAATGAGGGGTGCGAGATATCCACCACGTGCACCAGCAAGTCGGCTTCCCGGATTTCGTCGAGCGTGCTCTTGAAGCTTTCAATCAGACGGGTAGGCAATTTGCGAATGAACCCTACCGTGTCGGAAAGTAAGAAGGGTACGTTGTCAAACGAAATCTTGCGCACTGTAGAATCGACGGTGGCAAAGAGCTTGTTCTCGGCAAACACGTCGGAGCGGCTCAACAGGTTCATGATGGTGCTTTTGCCTACGTTGGTGTACCCTACCAGCGCCACGCGCACAATACCACCCCGCGACTTGCGCTGGGTGTGGCTCTGCTTGTCGAAGTCTTTGAGCTTCTCTTTCAGCAGTGCTATCCGGTCGCGCACTACGCGTCGGTCCGTCTCGATTTCCGTTTCCCCTGGTCCGCGCATACTCACGCCCCCGCCACGCTGCCGGCTCAAGTGACTCCACAAACCCGTCAGGCGCGGCAGCAGGTACTGGTACTGCGCCAGTTCCACCTGCGCCCGTGCCGTCGCCGACTTGGCCCGGGTAGCGAAGATGTCGATGATGAGCAGGGAGCGGTCCACTATTTTCACGGCCAGCTCGGCTTCCAAGTTGCGGAGCTGCGAAGGCGACAGGTCGTCGTCGAAAATAACGACGCTGATGTCTTCGTGCATCACGTACGCCTTGATTTCGGCTAGCTTGCCTTCCCCCACAAACGTGCGGATGTCGGGTTTGTCGAGGCGCTGCACGAAGCGTTTTTTCACGCCCACACCGGCCGTTTCAGCCAGAAATTCCAACTCGTCGAGGTACTCTTGGGTGCGGGCTTCTGCCTGGCGCTTGTCGGGTACGGCCACGAGTACGGCGGTTTCGCGCTGCACGGCCGTTTCGTAGGTGCCATCCTTGTTTGCTTTAGCCAGAATGCGGCCTACTCGGCCAGACACGTTATCAGTGGCGCCAGGATGGCGGGTGCTATTGGTTTGCTGGCGGCCACCGGAATTTGATTTCTTCGCCATGTAGAGAGCAGGAAGTAAAAAGGACGATATAAATAGCTAATAAAGCACACGCTTCCGTCGGGAAGCTAGCATCACGAGAGCCGCCCGGAAGCTGGCCTCGGTTTTAGCTTTCACTAGGCAGTATACTCTTGTAAATAACGCAAGTTGCGGCGCAGGTTGAGCCTAGCCGCTTGAAAACAACGTCATGCACCCAACACGCCCCGCAAAGAGCTAGCCGTAGCCCGTGCAGTAAGGTAGCCAAACAAACGGGAGGCAGCAGAAGCGAGGGCGGGGTGGTTTATTTCAAGCTGATGGAGTAGGCTACCACCTGCTGAATCTGGGAAGCGGTCAGCTTGTCTTTGAAGGAGGGCATTTTGCCGAGGCCCTGCGTAACCATATACACGCGGCCGGTGGTGTTGAGGTTGCTTTTGCTGAGGTCGTGGGCGCCGTTGAGACCTAGCCGGCCATCGGCTCCGTGACACACCGCGCAGTTTTCGGTGTACAGCACTTTGCCATCGGCGAGCAGGGCTTCGCCTTCGGGGTCGGCGGGGGGAGAGGCCAGGGCTGCGCTGGCCGAGGCCGCTTCAAGCGCCGCCGCTTCCGCTTCCGACAGCCCAGGGCTGTCGTCGGGAAGCGTGTCAACGGGAGGAACGGCGTCGGGGGTAGGAGTAGTTTCGGGTCGGCCGAGGGGAGTAACAGGCGCTTTCAGAGCGGCAGCATTGGGCGCTTCACCCAGCAGGGCCTGTTGCAGGGTATTAGGCTGGAGGGGCTGAGTGAACACAGCGCCGTGCGCCTGTAGGCCATATAAAACCACAAATCCGAGCAAGTAAAAGGCGGCTAGTCCCTTGCTTTCCCGCCGCAGCGCTCTAACAAAGAACAGCAGGAACGCTGTCAGGTATAGCACCACAAACCATGTTCCTGCTGCTACAGATGCAGGAAACGTCAGCAGGGCTGCCACACCGGTCAGCAAACCGGCCGCTAGTAGGGTGCTGTCAGTCCAGCGGGTGCGGGCCCGCAGATTCCGCAGCACCTCGGTTTGGTTGGTAAGCAGCAACAGCAGCTTGTAGCCAAAAAACAGCAGTGCCAGCAGCACTACAACAGCATGAAGACGGATAAGAAGCGTGAACAAAGGTGCGATAGTGAGGTGGAGAACTGGTAAGTCGTTGCTATCAGTAAACAAAGGTAAGGCCTGAAAAAGCCCAACGGCCTACATAAATTGTGCTACGACTAACGCCTTCCACTCAATTTATCTTGTTGCAGGTGCTCGAAACCTGCTTTGCCCTGCTCACGCCGTTATCTTTGCAGTTAGCTTCCTTCCGATACTTTTCTCTTAGTTACTATCCGTGCGCGTTGCCATTGTTATAAATACCTCTTGGAACATCTGGAATTTTCGGCGCAGCTTAGTGCAGGCCTTGCAAGCTGCTGGCCACGAAGTGGTGGCCATTGCGCCGCCTGATGCCTATTCCGAGCGGTTGGAAACCGAGTTAGGATGCCGTTACGTGCCCATCCTGATGGAAAACAAAGGTACCAACCCAGTGAAAGACGCCCAGTTGACCCGGCGCTTCTACGGCATTTATCGGCGCGAGCGGCCCGATGTAGTTTTGCATTACACCATCAAGCCCAACATCTACGGTGCACTGGCGGCCCGGCTGGCAGGCATTCCAAGCGTCAACAACGTATCGGGGTTGGGCACCGTGTTTCTGGTACCGAACTTCGTGAGCAAAGTGGCCCTCCAGCTTTACCGCTATGCTTTCCGATTTCCGCGCAAAGTGTTTTTCCAGAACGGCGACGACCGGGCCTTGTTTCTGCAGCACCAGCTCGTTCGGGCCAATATAACGGACGTGCTGCCGGGGTCGGGTGTTGATACCAAGCGTTTTGTGCCAGCCACTGAATTCACTCGCCAGCAGCCGTTTGTGTTTCTGATGATAGCACGGGTGCTGTACGAGAAAGGGGTGGAAGAGTACTTCGAGGCCGCCCGTCTGGTACGGGAAGCAGTGCCGGGTACCCGGGTGCAGCTCCTCGGTGGGGTAGACGAGTCTGGCGGGGTGGGCGTGAAGCGCGTGGTGTTCGAGCAGTGGCTAACCGCCGGCAACATCGAGTACCTAGGCACCACCGACGACGTGGCCGCCTACATCCGAAAGGCCGACTGCGTGGTGCTGCCCTCGTACCGCGAAGGCACGCCCAAAACCTTGCTCGAAGCCGCGGCCATGGGCAAACCCATCGTCACGACCAACGTGCCCGGCTGCCGCGAAACCGTGGAAGATGGCCTCAACGGGCTGCTCTGCCAAGTGCGCAATGCCCCGGATCTAGCCGATAAAATGCTGCAGATTCTGCACCTCCCTGATACGGAGCTGGAAGCTATGGGCCGCGCAGGCCGCCAGCTCGCCGAAACCAAGTTCGACGAGCAAATCGTACTCGACAAGTACTTGGCCGAGGTGGCATCGGTGCAGACAAAGCGCCGCTAAGAATTAGGCAACAGCCTAACTTGCTTCCTCAACCGCTTCAATTACCAGAAAAACGACTAATCTTTCCACATGGAAATCAAGCAGCATGCCCTAGCGGGTGTCGTAGAATTTCTGCCCCGCATTTTTGGGGATGCCCGTGGTATCTTCTTCGAGTCGTTTAGCGCCCGGCTCTACGAGCAAGCGGGCGTCCACCACGACTGGGTGCAGGACAATCAGTCGAGTTCGGCCCGGGGGGTATTGCGCGGTCTGCATTTTCAGCGCCCACCCTATGCCCAGGCTAAGCTCGTGCGCGTAGCCCAGGGCCGCGCCCTCGACATCATCGTGGATTTACGCCGCGACTCCGCCACTTACGGCCAGCACGTGACGGTGGAGCTGGATGCAGAGCGGTGCAACGTACTGTACGTGCCCATAGGCTTCGCCCACGGCTTTATGGCGCTCGAAGACAACACGCTTTTCCTGTACAAGTGCTCGGAGTATTATCAGCCCAGCGCGGAAGGTGGCCTCCGTTGGAACGACCCGGCCCTTGGCCTTAACTGGGGAGTAGATTCCCCGAACGTATCCGACAAAGACCAAGTTCTACCCTTGCTGGCAGAATTCGAGAGCCCCTTCTAGTAATGAAGAGTAGCGCGGAACAGATTTCCGCGCTACTCTTCATACAACCCTGAAGCGAAGGAGTATTCAGACTAGTTCTAGTAGCGTTTCTAGCCCCATGCCGCGGGAGCCTTTGATGAGCAACTGGCGGCCTTGCAGTGCCTGGGCGTGCAGCCAAGCAGCCGCTTCAGCTTTGGTGGTGAAGTAATGCGCAGCACCAAAAGCTGAGTTGGCCATGCGCATTTCCGGACCGATTAGCACCACCATGCCAAATGGCAAATCGGCTAGCAGGTGACCCAGAGCCTGGTGCTCGGCAGGGCTTTCCTCCCCCAATTCAAACATGTCACCGAGTACAACCACCTTGTTGGCGTTGCTGGCGCCGGGGCGAGTAGCAAAGCTGCGCAATGCCGCCGCCATGCTGCTGGGGTTGGCGTTGTAGGCATCGAGTATCACCTCGTTGCGGCTTGTTCGCACGAGCTGGGAGCGGTTGTTGGTTGGCGCATAGGAAGCCAATGCCTCGGCAATGTCGAGTGTCGGAACGCCGAAGTGCTGCCCAACCGCGGCGGCGGCAGCCAGGTTCGGGAAGTTGTAGTCGCCGGTGATGTGCGCCTCTACCAGCGTGTTATCGGGCAGGCGGAAACTGACGTGTGGCGTGGCGCCAACAAAAGTGGCGGGGTAGGTATCGGAGGGAGCGGGGTAGCTCACGCGCTGCGGCACCATAGCGCCCAACTCCACCAACCGAGCATCCAACGTATTTACGAAAGCAGTACCACCCGTTGCGGCCAGAAACCGGAACAACTCGGCTTTCCCCTGCGCTATGCCTTCCTGGCCGCCAAAGCCCTCTAAGTGTGCCTTCCCGATGTTGGTAATCAACCCGTGGGTGGGCTCGGCAATGGAACTCAATAGCTCTATTTCGCCGCGGTGGTTGGCGCCCATTTCCACAATGGCCAACTCGTGCTCCTCTTCGCGAATGCTAAGCAGCGTGAGCGGTACCCCAATGTGGTTGTTGAGGTTGCCGCGGGTGTACTGTACCCGGAAGCGCCGGCTCAGCACAGCGTGAATCAACTCTTTGGTGGTGGTTTTGCCGTTCGAGCCGGTGATGCCCAGAACCGGAATGCGTAGCTGCCGGCGGTGATACTGGGCGAGGTCTTGCAGGGTGCGGAGCGGGTCGGCGGCGTAGGTATAGTGCTCGGGGTGTTCGGCCGCCAGCGCGGCATCGTCCACTACGGCGTGCCGAGCCCCTTGGGCCAGAGCCTGGGGGGCGAAATCCACTCCGCGGAAAGTGGGGCCATTCAAGGCGAAAAACAGCGTGTTGGTTTGGGCCTGCCGCGAGTCGGTGCTAACGGAAGCACTGGCGCGGAACTGGTCGTAAAGGGCTGCTATGCCTTGCATGATATTGTAGTAACTTAAAATTAACTTGTTGTGTTTTACTGAAAACCTGCCACCAGCTACATGACATTACGCTTTCTACTTCCTTTGCTTGTGTGCTGTAGCTGGCTGTGCGCCAGTCCGGCCGTTGCTCAATCTACGGCGTTTGGCTTCGAATTGCGCTCGGTGGCAAAAGTAGTGCAAGGCACCGATACCCTGCGCAATGCGTGGGCTGGCGGGCTTGATTCGCCTCAGTTTTCGAGCATCGACCTAAATGCCGATGGCCAGGAAGACCTCTTTATCTTCGACCGACGCATCCGCCGAGTACTTACGTACCTCAACGTAGCGGCGGGCGGTGGCCGCCAGTGGCAGTATGCCCCCGACTACGAGGCCCTGTTTCCGGTAGGCATACACAATTTCGCCCTCCTGCGCGACTACGACTGTGACGGCCGACCCGATCTGTTTACCAGCGGGACCAGTGAGGTGGATATTCAAGTGTTTCGCAACGTGGCTGGGCCGGGTGGCCGCCCTTCGTTTCAGTTGGTTACTGCCCTGCTTTCGGCCCTGGTGGGTGCTAATCAGGTGAACATAAACACGGGCGTGAACTTACCGGCCATCACCGACGTCAATGGCGACGGCCGGCTCGATATCCTGCTTTATGATTGGGACAACAACAAGTACGTGACCTATTACCGCAACACGAGCACCAGCGCCTGCGGCGGGTTGCAGTTTGCGCTGGCATCGGCTAGCTGGGGCAATATTCAGTCGTGTTTGGGGAGCTGTGGTTCCTATAGTTTCTCGCCTACCACGCTGTGCCGCCCCGGTGGTGTGCAGCATACGTTTGGCAGCAACATACTGGCCTTGGATCTGGATGCCGACGGTGACAAGGATCTGGTGATTGGCCGCGACTATTGCTCGGAGCTGGTGGCCATGGTCAACCAAGGCAACAGCCAGCAGGAAAGCATGTCGGCTACCAGCCTCAACAGCAGTTTCCCGACGGGCACCACCCCGGCCCGCGTGCCGAACTTCCCGGCCGGTTACCACTTGGACGTAAACTTTGATGGCCGACTTGACCTGCTGGTGGCGCCGAGCGTGTTCGACAACCTCGACACGCTGGACACCCGCCAGTCGGTGTGGTTTTATGAAAACGCGGGCACCGGGGCAGCCACCAACTTCCAGTTCCGCCAGCAGGACTTTCTGCAACGAGATATGATAGAAGCCAGCTCGTTGGCTGCTCCCGCCTTTCTAGATGTGGATGGCGACGGGCTAAAGGATATGCTGGTGGCTGGTACGCGCCGAGACGCGCCTGGCAACTTCTTTGTGGCTTCCGTAGCCCATTACCGCAACACTGGCACGGCCACCCGCGCCGTCTACCAGCTGGTTACCACCGACTACCTGAACTTGTCGTCCAAAAAGTTCGGTCGGCTGCAACCCGTTATCGTCGACTTGAACCGGGATGGGGCGCTGGATTTGGCGTGCATCGGGTACTATGCCACAGGGCGAAGCTCGTTTCTGGGGTTCTACCTGAACCAAGCCGCGGCGGGGCAGGCGCCTAGCTTCACTACCAGCACGATGCGCACCATCAACAACGTGCCCAACGGTGAGTTCGACACGGCTACGTTCTTCGATGTAGATAATGACGGCAACGTGGACTTGCTCTACGGCACCAATTCCATCCGCACCGACTTGCCAGGCCAAAGCCTGCGCTACTACCGCAACAACGGCAGCAGCAGCCTGGAAAACGCGTTTGTAGTAGCCAATGCCGACTACGGGCAGATTCGTTCGGCCAACAATACCCGGCCCGTTAACCTTTGCCCATTGGTAGCCGACTTCGACAGCGACGGTACGCCCGATTTGCTCGTTACGGATGCATCCGGCACTGTGCGGCTGTTCAGCAATCTGCGGGCGCAAAGCAGCGTCTTTCTCGACTGCACCAACTTGTTCTACAACAATGCGTTGGGCTCCTACGAGAACGCACTACTCGGAGTCCGTGACCAGAACCACTTCACCCTGGCTGCCAACGACGTAGATGGCGACGGCGGACTAGAACTGTTCATCGGGATGGAAAGCGGTGGGGTGCTAGCGGCTGCCCCCCGAAACCGGGTATTGAGCACGCGCAACGCCGCCCAAAACCTGCCGCTTTCACTCTATCCCAATCCGGCTACCAGCACAACCACCGTGGAAGCGCCCCAACCCGTGCAGCTCACCCTACTCGACCTCACGGGGCGTACCATGCGTAAGGGTACGATCCTCGCCCGGCGGCACGAAGTGGACCTGCGTGGGCTAGCCGCCGGCCTCTACCTGGTGCGCTGCGAAACCACCGACGGCCGGCTAGGTATGCAGCGACTGGTGGTAAAATAGCTAGGAAGGCGCGGTTGTTGGCTCTGTTGGAGCGTAACAGCAACCGCGCCTTTCACTTACCATTTCGCCAACTGCGTCATCTCGAAGGAGTCGGCGTCGTGGAGGGCGGGGAACCGTTCACGGAAGGCGTCAAGGTCGGCGCGGCGAAGGGAACGGGTGATGCCAGTTTCCTGGTTGCCTACTTCTACCAAGTACTCGCCACGCATATCCAGCAGGGCTGAGTCGCCGGCGTAAGCGAGGCTGTTCCCGTCAATGCCTACGCAGTTCACACCCATAGTATACGCCAGGTTCTCAATGGCACGGGCACGCAGGAGCGTCATCCAGGCAGTGCGGCGGGCAGCCGGCCAGTTGGCCACGTACAGCAACAGGTCGTAGGGCTGCGTGACGGAGTTGCGGCTCCAAACTGGAAAACGCAAGTCGTAGCATACCAGGGGGCAGATGCGCCACCCGCGCCATTCCTCTACTAGGCGTTCCGTGCCGGCCACGTAGGTGTGGTGCTCGTTGGCCATCGTGAACAGGTGGCGCTTGTTGTAGTAGCTTAAGCTACCGTCGGGCCGCACCCAAAGCAGGCGGTTGTAATACTGCTCTTTCTCTTTGATGATGATGCTACCAGTCATGACGGCATCACGGGCAGCGGCTAGCTCACGCAGCCACGCTACCGTAGGGCCATCCATGGTTTCGGCCAGCTTAGCAGCTTCCATGCTGAAGCCCGTGGTGAACATTTCCGGCAGCACAATCAGGTCGGTGGCAATGGATATTTCATCAACATGCCGGCGTAGCTCGGCCCGATTGGCCTTTGCATCGTGCCATTGCAACGAAGCCTGTACGAAAGAAACGGTTAGATCAGACACGGAAGTGGGGCAATAGGAGGTAGAAGAAGGTCAGTATAACTATCAAGAAATATAAGGTAGCTGCCAGCAGATACCGTTATAGTTCCCAAAATAATTCGCGCCCCCTCAACCCGCACGCAAGCACTGTTCCAAGCGGAATACTTGATGATTGTGCGGAGCACCGCGTGGTGGTTGGGCGCAAGAAAACTCCCTAACGCAGGTTGCGTCACCTAATTGCCTTTGCTGGTTGGCTACAGTTCGCGCAACCGATCAGCAGCAGCCCGTAGTGTTGCTTCTTGTTTGGCGAAGCAAAACCGAATTAAACCTTCGTCATGGCCGTTGTGGTAGAACGCTGAAACAGGCACAACCGCCACGCCAGATTCGCGGGTGAGGCGCTGCGCGAAGGCTACGTCGCTTTCCGTAGTGGATATCTGAGAGTAGCGGGCCAACTGGAAATAGCCACCCAGAACCGGCAGCAGCTCGAAGCGCGAAGCGGCGAGCAACTCCCGAAATAGGTCGCGCTTCGGCTGGTAGAAGGCCGGCAACTGCTGGTCGTGCGCGGGGTCGGTTTCGAGGGCGTCGGCGAGGGCGTGCTGGGTGGGCGTGCTCACGGCAAAAGTCAGGAACTGGTGGACCCGGCGCAGTTCGGCGGTGAGGGCTGGTGGGGCAATGCAATACCCTACTTTCCAGCCAGTGGCATGGTAGGTTTTGCCGAAGGAGGAAAGCACAAACGTCCGCTCCCGCAAGGCAGGGTGTTGTAGCGCGCTGCGGTGCGGTACGCCATCAAACACCATGTGCTCGTACACCTCGTCGCTGAGTATCAAAATGGGGGTATCGGCTACCAGCGCAGCCAGGGACTCTAGGTCTTCGGTGGTTAGGACGGCGCCGCTGGGGTTGTGGGGCGAGTTGATCATGAGCAGGCGCGTACGTGGCGTAAGAGCCGCCCGCACCCGCTCCCAATTGATGCGGAAAGTGGGCGAGTCAAGAGGGACGTACACTGGAATGCCGCCTTGCAGCCGGATGGCCGGACCATACAGATCATAGGCTGGTTCGAGCACAACTACCTCGTCGCCGGGATGGACCACGGCGGCCAGCGCGGCGTAAAGCGCCTCGGTGGCGCCGCATGTCACGGTTATTTCGGTGGCGGGGTCGGGTGCGGGAACCTGGTAGACGCGGGCCGTTTTGTGGGCAATGGCTTCGCGCAGGCGTGGCAAGCCAGGCATGGGGGCATACTGGTGGTGGCCAGGCGTGGTGGCGTGGCGGGCCAGCGCTTCCTGCAAGGCCAGGGGCGGGTCATAATCAGGAAAGCCCTGCGCCAGGTTGATGGCTCCGCATTCCTGAGCCAGCTGCGTCATCACCGAAAAAATACTGGTGCCCACATCAGGCAGCTTGGAAACGATAGGAAACATGAACGAGAGATTAGTGGAAGCGGCGGGCAACCCCGGCAGTTGGATGCCTAAGGTAAAGCCCCCGCTTCAGACCTACGAAAAGCACCCTGCAAAAAGCCCTGCCAGATAGCCTGGTAGGGCTTCGCATCCAGAAACAAACATTGTGGCCGATTGGTAGGCTCTCGTACTACAGGGGCAAGTACACCCGGAAAGCGGCGCCTTCGTTCACAGTGCTTTCCACCTCCACGCGGCCCCCGTGGCTCTGCACTATCCGGTTGACCAGATACAGGCCTACTCCCGACCCGTCAACATGGTCGTGGAAGCGGCGGAACAGCTGAAATAGCTGGCTGCCAAAGCGCGCCATATCAATGCCTATTCCATTGTCTTCCACCACCAGCACCACATAGTTTTTGAGTGGGTAGCTGCTTAGCTGAATATGGGCCTGGCGGTCGGGAGCGGCGTATTTAAGCGCGTTGCTAACCAAATTGTAGAGCACGCTCTGTAGGCTAGGCCGCACAAACTGAATGGTTGGTGCCGCCTCGAAATTGGTGGTAACCGTGGCCCCCGATGCTGTAAGCTGGTCTTGGATGCTGGCCAGCACTTCCGCCGTAAATGCTGTTAGGTCGATACGCTCCGTGTCCAGGTATTGGCGCTGCTTCTGCACCTGTATCAATTCCGACAAATCATGAATGGTATCATTGATTTGCGTGAGGGCCCGCTCGAACATCGCCACCAGCTTCACGGCATCCGGATCGGGAAAGGAAGCCGTGCGAATCAGCTCCTGAAAGATGCCCGCCATGTTGTTGATGGGCTGGCGCAGGTCGTGGGAGGTGGTGTACACGAAGTTGTCGAGGCTCTCGTTGGTGCGCAACAGCTCGGCGTTCTGTGCTTGCAGCTGCTCGCGCAATTCGTGTTCCTCGTGCACCTCGGTGTTGGTGCAATACCAGCACCGGACGCGGCCCGTGGCGTCGAACTCAGGTATGCCCCGGCTTAGTATCCAGCGGTACTGCCCATCGTGGCGGCGCAGCCGAAACTCGTAGCTCCAGGCCCGGCTCTCTTGCAGAGCGGCCCCGTATTCCCGCCGGATGGTAGGCAGGTCGTCGGGGTGCAGCAGCTCAGGCCAGGAACCGTTGATATCGTTGGTAGCAGGGCTAGTGCCGGTGAAGGCGTACCATTGCGGGCCGGCGTACACGATGTCCCCGGAGGGGTTGCAGACAAAGGTCATCACCGGCAACGACTCCGTCATG
Source organism: Hymenobacter tibetensis (assembly GCF_022827545.1). Taxonomy (NCBI): domain Bacteria; kingdom Pseudomonadati; phylum Bacteroidota; class Cytophagia; order Cytophagales; family Hymenobacteraceae; genus Hymenobacter; species Hymenobacter tibetensis. Next base: position 5,158,075 of record NZ_CP094669.1, on the reverse strand, counting down.
AGCCGCACCTGTTCGTCGCGGCGGCGTATCTGGGCCTCCAGGGCCTCCGACTGCTGCCGACTGCGCACTTGCTCGGTGATGTCCAGAATGAAAGCCAGCACCCCCTTCACGCGGTGTTGCTCGTCGTGCAGGGGCTGGTAGGAGAACGTAACGTAGTGTTGCCGGAAGGTAGTGGTGCCGGGCTGCTTCAGGGCAATAAGTGTCTCGAAAACCATCCGGGGCTGGCCGGTAGTGTACACGTCATCGAGGAGGGCAATGAAGCCTTGCTCTTCCACTTCCGGTAGCAGATCAGCTACCCGGCGCCCCAGCTCGGTGCGGCCGCCAACAAAGACGGAGTAGCTGTCATTGAAAAAAGTGAGGCGGTGTTCCGGCCCTTCCAGCGTGGCAATAGAAGCCGGGGCTTGGCTCAAAATTTGAAGCAGCTGCCGGTCTTTCTCTTCGAGCCGCACCTGCGCGAGCCGCTTATCATCGATGTCGGTGTTGCTGCCCACCCAACGCAGGATACGGCCATCTTCCCGCCGAATGGCCTCGGCCCGAGCCAGAAACCAGCGGTACTCTCCCGTCTGGCTGCGCCAGCGGTGCTCGGTTTCAAAGGTGGTGCCCGCACGCAGCGCGGCTTTCCATTTACGTTGCGTGTTGGGCAGGTCGTCGGGGTGAATGAAGTTTTCCCACCCTTGCTCGCGCATGTTCTCGAAGGTGCCACCCGTGAAATCGTACCAGCGTTGGTTGTAGTACAGCACGCCTCCTTCGGGCCTCGACACCCAGGCCATTTGTGGCAGCGACTCCAGCGCCTGCTGAAACTCACGGTCCTGGTAGCGTATTTCTTCTAGCAGCTCGGCTGCGCGTTGCTTGGCGTGCACTTGCTCGGTCACGTCGATGCCAAACACCAAGATGCCTTGCGTTTGGTTTTCCTCGTCCAGCAAGGGTTGAAACACACCGTTGAAAAACCACTGTTCCCGGCCAGCTGACTGGTCGGTGGAGTGAAAGGGTATTTCATGCAAGACAAAAGGCTGCCCCGTGCGGTACACATCGTCGATGAGGGCAATGAAGCCCTGCTCCACGAGCTCGGGAGCTGCCTGGGCCGCCGGCAAGCCCACGCGAGCTTGCCCCCGAAATAGCTGCTGCGCCCGCTCGTTTACGTAGCGGTACACGTGGTTCGGGCCGGTGAGGGTGGCAATGTAGGCGGGCACCTGGCTCAAGATCTGTTGGAGCTGCTGGTCTTTTTCTTCGAGGAGCTGGCGCGTGCGTTTCTGATCATCGATGTCGGTGCTGGTACCAAACCAACACACAATGTTGCCGGCCGCGTCGCGCTGGGGTAAGGCCTGGCTCAGAAACCAACGAAACGAGCCATTGCGGGCCCTGAACCGATGCTCTATCTCGTAGGCTTGGCCGCTGGTAAGGGAGTGGCGCCATTGGCGGCGCACACGCTGCTGGTCGTCGGGGTGCGTCATGGCCCGCCACAGGCCCGGTACGTCGCCGTCGGCTACTGTGTGGCCGGTATAGGCCATCCAGCGGGCATTGAAGTACTGGTAGCGCCCATTGGCGTCAGTGATCCACACCAGCTGCGGAATAAACTCTGCCAGAAAGCGAAACTGCTCTGACTCCAGTTCGAGGCTGGAAGCAGCTTTCACCTCCATGCGCATGGCGGGCTGTTCTTGCAGCTGGCACAGCCAATAATGCACTTCCCCTGTGGGCAGCCGTACGGGCGTGAGCATTAGGTGCCAGCAGCACACATCGTAGGCGCCTGCCTGGCCTTCGGGCCGAGACAAATACACGGGAAGCGGGCAACCCATACCCGTGGTTTTCAGCGCCGCCTGCCAAGCCGCCTCCGTAGCTCCAAACAGCTCGGGCGCGGCCCGCCCGAGCAGTGGTACTTCTAAGCCAACGGCCGCCTGGCTGGCCGCATTCGCCGCCACCACCGTTAGGCTGGGGGAAGCCAAGGCCAAGTAAGGAGTTGGCAGCGCGTCAAACAGCAGTTGAAAGTCGGGCAGGGTGGGTAGCATGACGCGCGTTGCGGAGAGAAATACCTCTGCTTCAGAACTCCAAGGTACGCGTCCGTTCCGAACTTCACTATTAGGAGTAGCGGAGCTAACTAGTTGAAAAAAGTACGGTGGAGCTTGCCGAGCAACCGCCCTACAAACAAACCGCCGAACCCAGATGAGGTCGGCGGTTTCTGAATGGCCAGCGCTGGTTAGATAGGCTTCTTGAGCAGCTGGGGGTAGGCTTTGCGGAACTTCATCACCTTGGGTACCGATACCGATTGGATGTACGGATTATCGGGGTGCAGGCGGTAGTAGCCCTGGTGGTAGTCTTCGGCTGGCCAGAACTGTGTGAAAGGCGTGACCTGCGTTACGATGGGGTCGGGGTAATGCTTGGAGGCATTTACCCGTTTGATGGTAGCATCGATGAGCTGCTTTTCCTGGGGCGTACGATAGAAGGCCACGGAGCGGTACTGCGTGCCAGCGTCGGGGCCTTGCCGGTTAAGCGTAGTAGGGTCGTGGCCGGCTAAGAAGAACACGTCGAGTAACTGCTGGTAGCTGATTTGCTGCGGGTTGTAGTACACCTGAAAGCTTTCGGCGTGGCTGGTACGGCCGCTACCTACTTGCTCGTACGTGGGGTTCTGCTCTTTCCCTCCTGCATAGCCCGATACCACGTACTGCACGCCGCGCAGCTCTTCGAACACCTCCTCTGTGCACCAGAAGCAGCCCCCGGCAAAGGTAGCCACCGCCAGACCCTTGGCCTGGGCCGTGGTAGGCAAGCCGCCAGCGGTAGACCGTAGCGTCTGGGCGCCGGCGGGGCTTTGCTGGCCGCATGCCATAGTGAGCAGCAGCAAGCCCATCAAATAAGATTTCAATTTCAAAAACGACATCAGGCAAAAAGAAACAAGTGAAAACGGAACGGCACATGTACGCAAATACAGCGCCAACGGACGTCGCGGGCCCGCAGACTTATACTACAACTTCAGGGGGCTTTTTTGTTCGATTACACTTGAGCTTGCTGAAACATTGAGTATAGGATTCCGGTCTACCTTTACGCTTCCGCTCTGCTACTCCCAACACCTTTCAACAGATGGCTCAACACGTACTATTCCAGACTTCCTACGTCACGATTGTGTATGACTACAACTATGAGTGGCTATACGTGGATTGGACGGGAGACCAGACGCTGGAATCGGTACAAGCGGGGTGCCTGAAGATGCTGGACTGCCTGCGCGACGAGCGGTGCCACAAGGTACTCAACGACAACACTCGTGTGACAAGCATGTGGGCCGATGCGGCAGAATGGGGCGGCCGCGTGTGGTTTCCTGCCATGGCCGAAGCCGGGCTGCAGTATTTTGCCTGGATATACTCTCCCAACCTGTACAGCCGCCTCTCCACCGACCTCACCCTGCAGCATACCACTCGCCCGCTCATCCTAACTTTCGATAGTCTGGAAACTGCTACGGCTTGGCTAGGACAGATGTAGCTCGCCTTCAATGGCAAACAGAGGGTAATACAGAGGAGGAGGTTAACTCTTTTTTAAGACGGCTCGTATAGTATATATTCTAATTTTTATTGAATATGTCTCAATTCAAGCTGCCGCCCATTCCGTCGGGTACTTCCTACGCTGACCCCCGAGTACGGGAGAAGATGGCGGCCTGGATGAAGGAATTCCATGAGGAGCAGTTGACAGCGGTAGGCAGCAGCGAGCTGCTACGCATCTACTGCCAAGCGCTCAACAACTGGGTGCTCAATCCCACCACCGAGTCGCACGACATCGAACTGCTGGTAGATGAAATCTGCCACACGGCCCGGTTAGAGGACAGCGAGTAACGAAAATAGCACGCACAATAAGCGAGGTAGCTGGCTTTTCTGCGCATTATAGAAGACCCCAATAGGGCTAGCGCTAAGTGGCGCTTTCGTGTAAGCATCCAAAGTCACAGACAGTTAGCCTCCTGTGTTGGAAGTGGAAAAGTGGATGCACTACTGTTTTTTTGAGGGAGACAGACCCTAGCGTCCTGCTGCTGTAACAGGGCGGAACGGGTACTACGCAGAAAGAGCAAGGCTATTTGCGGCAGTAATACCAGCCCCGGCCTAAACGGCCTATTGCGCGTCTGATTTGCATAGAGAAAGGGTAAAGAAATGCCGTAAAGGCTCTTTAACCAATGCATTTGGATTCACAAAAGCAAGGAATAGTAAAAGGATAACGTTAAAATTTTTATTGTTATCGTTATACTAACAACCATTCCTCTCCTGTCGCCTTGGTCCACTGCCAGCATTGCCTTCGATAGAGTGTGTCCTAGAGGGACAAGCAAATTTTATATTTTCCCTAAAAAATGCCTCCTGGCATCTGTAAGCTGTATTTTCAAAAAAACAGTGGCGTTGCCCGTGTGCTACTGTGGCAATAAGGTTAACTTGGCTTTCCGCCATCGACGGCACTTTTTGTCGGCGAGCGAAGTTGGCGATTTTGCCACCTTCTGGATTTCTGTATTTCCCCGTTTATGAACCTACGTAAGCTCGCTTTCTTGATGGCTGCCAGCAGCCCGCTCCTTGCCTCGTCAGCTAGCGCCGCCGGAGATAATCCGTCGGGTACGTCGTCGGTTACCGTGGTGGTGTCGGCGTTGGCCTCTACCAAGTCGGCGGTGAAGCTGTATTTCTACAATGTGCGTGACAAGTTTCTGCAACACGGCGGCTATGCCTTTATGCGGGTAATTCAGCCCGGTGGGCAGCAGCAAATCACATTGCCCATCAACCTGCCCAACGGCGAGTGGGCCGTGGCCATCACCCAGGATACCAACAATAACGATAAGCTAGACAAGAATTTCGTTGGAATTCCAACCGAGCCTTACGCCTTCTCCAACAACGTACGCCCCAAACTAGCCGCACCGGACTTCAACGAGTGCAAATTCGTGGTCAACGGCCCGGGCAAAGTGGTGAATATTGTGTTGAAGAAGTAACCTGCTGAAGCTGTAACCAGAAGCCCGCCTTGCTCCCAGCAGGGCGGGCTTTATTTTGGGTTGCTTTTTCGGTTTCTTGCGTTTCGTCCGTTCCCATTCTATGCGCAAGTTTCTGCTAGCTGCGTTGGCAGCTCTGGCTTTTCCGGCAGCGGGCCTCGCCCAAAGCCTCCCCATCCTCGACCAAAATCCGCCTTCGCTGCGGTGGCAGCAAGTAAATACGCCGCATTTTCGGGTGCTGTACCCTACGGGCTTTGAGGCCGCTGCGCAGCGCACCGCTCAACGGCTAGAGCAAGTGCACGGCCCCGGAGCAGCCACCCTAGGTGTAAAGCCGCGCCCGATTGCGGTGGTGCTTCAAACCCGAACCAGCGTCAGCAACGGGTTTGTAACGTTTCTGCCCCGGCACGCCGAGTTTTTCGCCACGCCCGAGCAGGGCATGAGCTTGGGCACCAACGACTGGCTCGACCAATTGGTGGTGCACGAGTACCGGCACATCGGGCAGTTCGAGAAAGGCCGGCAGGGTATCGGGCGCCTGTTGGGCCCTCTGCTCGGTGATGGGGCGCTGGGTGTGTCGGCGGTGGGCTTGCCGCAGTGGTTTTTCGAGGGCGACGCCGTAGGAACTGAAACTGCCCTCACGCGCAGCGGCCGGGGTAGTATTCCGGAGTTTGGGGTAGGCATGCGCGCCAACCGCTTGGCCGGGGCACACTATAACTACCAAAAAGCCGCCAATGGCTCCCTGCGCGACAATGTACCCAACTGGTATGTGCTCGGTTACTACCTCACGTCCTACGCCAAAACTCGCTACGGTGCCGATGTGTGGGACCGGGTACTTACCCGGTACAACCGCTTTCCATTCTATCCTTTCTCGTTTTCCAACAGCCTGCGCCGTACCACCGGTTTGCGTGTGGAGCAACTGTACGCGCGCACCATGGCCAACCTCGACTCGACGTGGCAGGACGAGCAGCGGAAGCTAAAGCCCACCGAGGCGCGAGAGCTGGCCGGGCAGTACCGCGGCCGAGTGTTCACGCAGTACCAATACCCGCAGTACGTCAATGACAGCACCATAGTAGCCCTGAAAACCGGCCTCGGCGACATCGCGCAGCTGGTTCTGTTATCAACCAAGACCGGCAAAGAACGGAAGCTGCACGTGCTGGGCCCGTTGAACCTACCGGAAATGCTGTCGGTGGGTGGAGGCAAGGTGGTGTGGCCGGAGTATCGGTATGACGCGCGTTGGGGGCAGCGCGTGTACTCCGAGCTGAAGGTGCTGGACTTGGCTACCGGCCAGGTGGCGCGCCTGGGCCGGCGGCACCGCTACACGGCAGCCTCCCTTTCGCCGAATGGCACGCGGCTGGTAGCAGTAGAAACCGATTCCAGCTACCACCATGCCTTGTCGGTGCTCGATGCCCGCACCGGCGCCGTGCTTGAAACCCTGCCCAACCCGCAAAACGACTTCTACCAGCAGCCCCACTGGACACCCGATGGCCAGCGAATAGTAACCGTGACCTTGAAGCCTGCCGGCAAAACCATGGAACTGCTGGACCCGGCCGCCGGCACCACACGGGCTCTGCTGCCAGTAGCCAACGTGAACGTAAGCAACCCGCAGCCGTGGGGCGAGTACGTGCTCTACAATTCGCCGCAGTCGGGCATCGACAATGTATACGCTGTGCATACCGGCACCAGCCAGACGTACCAAGTGGCTTCCCGGCAACTCGGCGCTTACCATGCGGCCCCCTCACCAGCCGGCAACTACCTGGCTTTTCATGACTACCGCGCCACGGGTGCCCGCATCGTAGAAATGCCGCTCAACCCAGCTACCTGGCAACAGACAACTACTGTTACCAATGCCATGCCTGGTCCGTACGTCAATGCCTTGACCGCTCGAGAACCAGGGGCAGCTCGGATGGTGGCGCTGCTGGCTGGAACAGCACCAGATACCGCTCGCGTGTATCCCACGCGGCCGTATTCGGTGCTGCGTAATGCATTCAATGTGTTTGGGTGGGGCGTTGTGCAAAACCCGTCTGGCAACAACGTCAGCCTGGGTGTCCGCTCGCAGGATGTGCTGAGTACCACCCAAGCTATTGCGGGCGTCACTTATGACCAAACCGAACGCACCGGGGCAGTATTTGGCGGAGTGAGCTACCAGGGCCAGTACCCGGTACTGGATGCCGATATCAGCTATGGTGGCCGCAACCTAGCCCGCTACGTCGACCGGCGGCGCCCCCTCGACAGCCTCCAACGCGACCAATGGCGCTATACGCGCCTTACAGCGGGTGTGCGCCTGCCGCTCACACTCACCCGCTCGAAATACCTAGAGGCTTTGACCCTGAGTAGCTACTACCTGCACGAGCGGGTAAGCGACTATGATTTGCCTGTTCGGTCGCGCTCCGAGCCGGGCCCTAACCAACCGGTGCACGCCATCCAAAACACGCTCAGCTATGTGCGCCAGCTGCGGCTTAGTGCCCGCGACGTGGCGCCACGGTGGGGAGGCTCGTTGTTGCTGACTTCGCGCTCCACCCCCTTTGGCGCAGGCCTTGATGCCTGGCAGTTGGCCGGGCAAGGCAGCGTGTATCTGCCGGGGGTGGGCAAGCATCATGCGTTGCGGTTACGAGCCGGCTACCAGCAACAGCAGCAGCGCCAGTACCAGTTTGCGGCGGCTGTCTCGTTTCCGCGCGGCGAGGGCTACGTGAGCTTTGACCGGTTACGGGCTGCGTCGCTGGATTATTACTTGCCGCTGGCGTATCCGCATTGGTCGGTGGGGCGCTGGCTGTACGTGCAGCGGATTCGGGCCACCGGCTTTGCCGATGTGGCTCAAGGCCAAAGTTCTGGTCTGGCAACGCGCAACTACCGCAATGTGGGCCTAGACACGTCGGTGCTGTTCAATGTGCTGCGCCTACGCACTCCGCTGGAAGCGGGTGCCCGGGTGGTACTGAACACCTACACGCAAGAGCTGATTTTCGAGCCGCTGGCGTTTAGTATTCGGTTGTAATCTGTAGTGGTATTTTAAGGTGAAGCAGGCAATCCGTCGATTCAGTGGTGCGAACTGTCGATTGGAGAAAGGAACAGCTGTGCGAGAAGGCGAAATTCACTTATCAGATTCGCTACTTCTTCTGTCACCTTGCATACCATGGAAAGAAAACACTTCCTCAAAAGCTTACTAGTAGGCGCCATTTCCACTCCCGCATTGCTTGCTGCCTGCAGCAAAGACGATGAGGCTGTAACGCCTTCTACTGGCTCTACGGGCACCGGCACCACGGGCACTGGCTCTAGCAGCTGCACCGTAGCGCCCACCGAAACCGAGGGGCCGTTTCCCACGAAATCACCGGCTTCCTACGTGCGCAGCAACATCGTGGACGGCAAAACGGGCCACCCCCTGACGGTGAAGATTACCATCAAGAACGCCAACAACAGTTGTGCTGTGTTGTCGGGAGCTTTGGTGGATATCTGGCACTGCGACGCTGATGGCAACTACTCGGAGTATGGGGGCACGGGTATGCAAGCCACCAATTACCAAGCAGTGCACTTCCTGCGCGGCCGGCAAATCACCGATGCCAACGGCTTGGTCACGTTCACTACCATTTTTCCGGGCTGGTACAACGGTCGAGCCACGCACATTCACGTGCACATCTATAGCGCCAGCGGCACGTCGTTGAAAATAACGCAAATTGCATTTCCGGAAGGTGTTGGTACTGCTCTGGCTGCCGTTAATGGCTACGGCAAAGGCATGAGCGGCTACACCACCAACGCCCGCGACAACGTGTTCAGCGACGATACCGCGGGCGCCGAAATAGCCACCGTAACGGGCAGCACCTCCGCCGGCTTCGAGCTAACCATGACGTTGAACGTGGCTGTATAACTCGGCTGGTGCTTTAGCTGCTATCTGATTTGCTACCACCCCAGCCATCTGAAAGAATGATCAAGCAAACGCCCGGTAAAATCTTTCTGGCCGACCAGCGCGGAGTAGTGGAAACCAGCGAGTTTCGCCGATACAGTACCTTTACTTTCGGGGCCTACATCCACGAGCACAAAAGTGCTTTCGGTAGCCTGTACGCCCTGAACGAGGAAACTCTCGGTGGAACACAGCACCTGGAATTCACTACCGACCGGCCCACTTACATTCTTCTGATTCCGGTGACGGGAGAGGTGGTACTTAATGCCCCAAGTGGCAGCGTCATGGTGGGAGTAGAGGAAATACAGGTGCTGGCGTTGCCGGCTCACACCACGTTCGAGCTTGTAAACCCTTACACAAACGAGCTGGTTACGTTCCTGCACCTATGGCTGCAAGCCGAACACCCCATAGCGGCTACTAGCAGCAAAAAGCGCGCATTCCGGTTGGCCGCCACTGAAAATCAGCTCGCAGAAGTGGTGTCTGCGAGTGTTGCCAACCAGCCGCTTCCTTTCTCACTCTATATGGGCCGCTTTGCCGGCCGGCAAGAGGCGGAACATACGCTCAGCAACAGCGCGGCTCTGTTTGCCTTCGTGCTGGCGGGTGCCTTTGAAGTGGAAGGCCGGCTGCTACACGAAAAAGACGGTTTGGCTTTGTGGGACACCCAAGAGGTGGAAATAGAGGCGCTCAGCAACAACGCGTTGCTACTCGTTCTTGAACTGAAGCAGTAGCTACACATACACCGCCACCACACAGGGGCGCATGGGGTACAGCAACTCCCATGCGCCCCTGTGTGGTACACTAGTGTCTACTTCCAGCGGCTCACAAACTGGTCGAAAGCGTCCCGGTAACTGTCGCTTACTGGGATGGTTTCGGTGCCGATGTGCACCGTGCCGCGGCCGATAGAGGCAATGTGGTTGAGCCCCACAATATAAGAGCGGTGAATGCGCATGAACTGGCGTGGAGGCAAACGCTCTTCCAGAGTTTTCAGGCTGGTGAGCGAAAGCAGTGGTTTGGGCTCACTGCGCCGATACACTTTCACATAGTCCTTCAGCCCTTCGATGTACAGGATGTCGTTGAAGGGCACGCGCACGAGCTGGTACTCCACCTTCAGGTAGAGGTAGTCGTCGGGGGTGTCGGCGGGTTCGGCGGGCGGTTGGCTAGAGGCTTGGCTGACCTCGGCATACGACTTCGCTTTGTTGGCGACGCGCAAAAACTCTTCGTAGGTGAAAGGCTTAAGCAGGTAATCCAGGGCATCTACCTTGTAGCCTTCCAGCGCGTATTGGTTGAAGGCGGTGGTAAACACCACGCGGGGACCCCGGCTACCGGGGCCCCGGTCGAGAAGCCGAGCCAGTTCCAGGCCATTGAGGTCCGGCATCTGAATATCGAGAAACAGCAAATCGACGGGCGTGGCTTGTTGCTGCAAGCCGCGCAGGGCCGCTACCGCGCTGCCATAGCTGCCCACCAAGCTCAGAAACGGGGTTTGTTCGATGAAATGGCCGACTAGCTTCAGCGCCAGCGGCTCGTCATCGACGGCAATACAAGTAAGTGTCATGGCTGTAGGGTGAGGGTAAGACGCACGTAGTATTCGCGCCCGGGCATCCGTTCGGTTACGGTGAGCGTGTGGCGGTCGGGGTAGAGCAGGGCCAGCCGGCGCCGAGTGTTGGTTAGCCCAATGCCGTGGTTTTCGTCTAAGGCCACCGGGCGGTCCGGGAAAATTGAATTGCGCACCTCCACTTCCAATGTGCTGGTGGTTGGCTGTTGGACCACGATATGGATGTAGCTGGGAGCCAAAGCACTAACGCCATGCTTAAAGGCATTTTCCACGAAGGTAAGCAACAGCATGGGCGCAATAGGAGCCTCCTGCACTACGTCGGGCGTTTGGTAGCGCACCTCTACATTTTCGGGGAGCCGGAGCTGCATCAAGTCGATGTAGTCGCGGATGAAGAGCAGTTCTTGGCTGAGGGGCGCCGTGCCGGATTGCGTGTCGTAGAGCACATAGCGCATCATGCGGGAAAGGCGGTGAATAGCCTCGCGGGCCTGGTCGCCGTCGAGCAGGGTGAGGGCGTAGATATTGTTGAGGGTGTTGAAGAAAAAGTGCGGGTTGATCTGCGCTTTCAGCCACGCCAGTTCCGTCGACAGCTTTTCTTGCTCCAAGGCCTGCCGGATGCGGGCTTCGCGCTGGCCACGCTGCACCGCGGCCACGCTGGTGCTTAGCCCGAGCACCAAAAGCGTGGAAAGCATCACCGCCGGATTCACCCACTCTTGGCGTCGGCTCCAAGGCTGCGGCCGTCTGAAAGACCGGCCAGGCTTGGCAGATGGCCTCGTTTGCTGGTTCGCCTGCATCTCGCTAGGCGGCGGCCCAAAAAAGCGCCGTTGTGGGCCGTACGTGGTTTCTATGTAGCTCTGAACCTGTCGGTAAGGTACCGTTACGCCGAGCACTGCCACCACCAGAAACAACATATACCGCAGTAGGCGGCGGCCATAGAGCAAGTGCGGTACCGCCCAATAGGCATTCACATAAAACACCCCCAATGACACCACAAACAGCACTGCTTGCAACAAGTAGAAGTGCGTTTGAGGCAACCGGTTGGAAGGCTGCAACACCAACAGCACGCCCAGCAATACCCAAATCAGAGCGTGCAGTAAAAATGTCTGTGCTTGGCGGGAAGTAAAAAGCGGCATGGAGAGAAGGCAGATGGGCAACTTAAAGGTAGTTGCAAGACGCGTCCTGGCTGAAGGCTAATCGGCCAAAACCGCACAAGTCTATACCAACGGCCACATCACGCCGCTGTTTCGGTTGCGGTGCCAAGGGGAGGCAGCGGCGCCTTCGTGTGGGGCAAGCCAGCCTACTCTTTCCGAAATGGATTACGACCCAATGCTAGCCGCTCGGCCATTTCCACGGCCCGGCGGGCGCGCGTTTCGGCTAGCTTGCCGGTGGCTACATGCTGCGCTATTGCCCGCCGATAGCTGGCAGAGTACGCGCTAAATTGCTGTTCGGCCTCAGGCCAGGCGGCCAGTGCTTCGGCCAGCTCTTGTGGTACGTCCACGGCATCTGGGTGTGGGTCGGGCGCTATACTGACCGTGATGTGCTGGCCTATTTGTATAGCCGCAGCGCGGCAGATGTCTTTATTGACCATCAGGTAGCGGCCCCCACCCGCTAGCGGCAAGAGCCCTAGCCGCACCGGATAGCCATTGAGTGTGCCGACCACGCGCTTCGCGGCCTTGCCGCCCAGCGCCGCTACTACCAGTGGCGGCACCACCACAAGTTGAGTGGGCATGAAGCTCGGGCCACCGGACTCTAGCTGCGCCTGAAAAACACAAGGAGTATCCATACACCTGAAAGTACTAAAACACGCTTACCCGTGCTAGTGGTAATTCCCAATGGGTGCCGCTACTTTCAGCTAGGCCAGTCTTCTGGGGGTGTTTCTGGCCGGCAAACAAAAGATTACGCGTTGGCTAGGGCACGGTCTAGATGAACGTAGCCTCCATCGACGTGAATAATCTGGCCGGTGGTGTGACTGGAACAGGCGGAAAGCAGAAAAGCAGTGGTATTGGCAATTTCCTCAGCTGTTGTCATGCGGCTTTCCAGCGGAATCTTGCTGGTAATTTCGTGCAGCTTTTCTTCCGGGTTCGGTAGTGTTTTGATCCACGTTTCGTAAGCTGGCGTCCAGCATTCGGCCACCATTACGGCATTCACCCGGATGCCGTATTTCAGCAATTCCACGGCCCATTCGCGGGTGAGGGCATTGCGCCCGCCGTTGGCAGCAGCATACGCAGAGGTGTTGCCTTGGCCGGTTTCGGCGGTTTTGGACGTGATGTTGAGAATAGCACCGCGCGACTTTTTCAGCTCCGGCAGCGCATAGTGCGCCATCAGGTAGTAATGCACCACGTTCTTGTGCAGGCTGGCCATAAACGTCTGGTAGGTGCCGCTTTCCAGCCCCACACCGTCGTTGACGCCGGCGTTATTCACCAGGCCTTCTATACGTCCGAACTGCTGCACCACTTCTTGCACGGCTCGCTCGCATTCCGCCGGGTCCGACAGCTCGGCCGTCACGTAGCCGGCGTGGCCCCCGGCGGCGGCTACGGCAGCCACTAAGGCTTCGTTGTCGGCGGCATTGCGGCCCACCACCACCGGAATGGCTCCTTCCGCAGCCAGTACCCGCGCGATACCCTCGCCGATGCCTTTGGCCCCGCCCGTTACAATAATGACTTTGTTGCGCAATTGTAAGTCCATAGTCTCAAGCCTAAGCAAACCAGAAAGAAGTAGCCACGCAGGCGGGGCCGAGCTTGTATGCGGCCAGCAAAGCAAGCGCGGAAGCACGGCCCCGCCAGCGTCAGCGCACAGACTCGGCCCCACCAACCAAAGTAAGGCTAGCGTTTAACGTACGCTTTCAATTCCTGACGGGAAGTGCCGAGCCCATCAATACCCAACTCCACTACGTCGCCGGGCTTGAGGTACACGGGCGGGTTGAAGCCCAGGCCCACCCCGGCGGGCGTACCCGTCGAAATAATGTCGCCGGGCAGCAGCGTCATGAACTGGCTGATGTAGGAAACCAGGAACGGGATGCGGAAAATCAGGTTGGCCGTGGTGCCATCCTGCATCATCTGGCCGTTCACGCTTAGCCACAGGCGCAGGTTGTCTACGTCGCCTACTTCGTCGGGGGTAGCCAAAAACGGACCCACCGGCGCGAAAGTGTCGCAGCCCTTGCCCTTGTCCCAGGTGCCGCTGCGCTCCAGCTGAAACTCCCGCTCCGATACGTCATTGTGCAGCGTGTAGCCGGCAACGTAGTCGAGAGCATCTGCCTCTTCCACGTAGGAAGCACGCTTGCCAATAACCACAGCCAACTCCACTTCCCAGTCGGTTTTCACGGAGTTTTTCGGGATGGTGATGTCGTCGTTGGGGCCAACCAGGGCCGTGGTAGACTTAAAGAACAGCACCGGTTCGGGCGGCGGGGTGGCGCCGGTCTCCCGGGCGTGGTCGGCGTAGTTGAGGCCCACGCACACTATTTTGGACGGCCGTGCTACTGGCGCACCCAGCCGCTCACCCGCTGCAACAGCCGGCAGTTGCCCCGCGTGAGCCTCTACGAATGCTGCCAAGCGTTTCAGCCCGTCCGTGGCAAAGAAAGTTTCGGTGTAGTCTTCTCCGAAAGCGGATACATCAACTTGCTGCTCTCCTAGTAACACACCTGGCTTTTCCTGGCCTGGCTGGCCGTAGCGAATCAATTTCATGAGGTTGGATTGGTGAGGGTAAGGGGTTGATTGCTAAAAGTTGACTGTTGAGGGTAAGCTACTTCGCGGCAAGCCGACGGGCAACCACTGGCAAGCATCCCTCAGCAACCAACAGTCAATTATTGAGCTTGATGAAACCACCGTCCAGTGGGTAGTCGCAGCCCGTAATGAAGCCAGCCTCATCGGAGCACAAGTAAAGGGCCAAGGCTGCCACTTCGCTAGGCGTGCCCATGCGCCCAATCGGCTGGCTGCGGGAGAGCTTGTCGAAGATTTCCTGCTCCTGTCCTTGGTAGTTTTTGGCAATAAAGCCATCAACAAACGGTGTATGCACCCGCGCCGGCGAAATGCTGTTGCAGCGGATATTATGGGCCAGGTAGTCGCGAGCTACCGACAAGGTCATGGCGAAGATGGCGCCTTTGCTCATCGAGTACGCAAACCGGTCGGTGAGGCCCACGTGCGCCGCAATGGAAGCCATGTTCACGATGACGCCACCGGTGCGGGCCTTTAGTTGCGGTAGCGCGGCGTACAAGCAGTTGTAAGCACCTTTCACATTCACGCTATACACCCGGTCGAAGTCTTCTTCCGAGGTGTTTTCCGCGTTGCCAACGTGCGCAATACCCGCATTGTTGATTAGAATATCGAGTGGTCCGATAGCCTGGAAAATAGTTACTACTTGCGCTTGCTGGCTGATATCGGCCCCGTGAGCAGTAGCCTGCCCGCCTGCTTGCTGGATTTCGGCCACCACTTGCTCGCCTGCTGTGGCGTTCAACTCTAGGATGTGTACTTCGGCACCTTGTTGGGCAAACGTCAGCGCAATGGCTTTGCCAATACCACTGCCGCCGCCCGTAATAACTGCTTTCTTTCCAGCTAGATTGAACATAGGACGTGCTTTCTATTTTGCTGCGTGAATAGTAAAATCAGACCGTGCCAAACAGCCTTTTGGTAGGCTACCCTACCACTTTCATGGCCTGCCGGGCTGCAATCAGCACCAAGCCAGTCACCAAGAAGGCCGCCAGTAAAAATGAGTAATAAGGTTTGGCGCACTCTCCTGTAGTGTAGGGGCTCTGGGCGCTTACGCTGCAAGAAACTGGTTTGCGCTGAAACACCCATTACCACAAAGCCCCGACCGGTACCGGTCGGGGCTTTGTGGTAATGGGTGTTTTAGTACGAGGCTATCTGTAGCCGGCGTTCTGCACCAAGGCAGGATCGGCTGCAGGCGTTCGGTAATACATGTGCTGTGGTACGTTCTGGTGATGGCGCCGATGCGTTACGCCATTAGTAGCCGAAGTTCTGCACTAGCTTGTTGTCCGCAGCGAGAGTGGTCTGTGGAATAGGGAGCAACTCTTTACCGGTATTAGGCAAATACTCGGCGGCTAGGCCAGTACCAAGGCTGACGGCGGTGGTACTACCAGTGCCAGTGACAAGTGTATAAGAGGTGCCTACCGGCTTGGTATTGGCGATGTACGAAGCATCAATTGCCTGACGCCAGTTTACGCGTGCCGTGCCCGCAGGGGCAGTGGATGGAGCATTAGGCATAGTTGGTGGATCAAAACGCGGGTTTGAAGGGCGAAAGAAAGAAAATGCCCACTGTACGCTACTACCCGCCGTTGGCGTGCGATAGTACATATAACGAGGCACGTTTTGGTAAGGGGCTTCTCCCTTAGCCAGCTTTTCCAAATTGGCTTTCACTTCGGCCATCTTCGTGTTGAACAGGTTCCAGCGAATCAGGTCGTACTTGCGAATAGCTTCGCTGCCGAACTCCAAATACCGCTCATGTACAAGGGCATCAAAGAAAGCTGCTTTGTTGTTCAGGTTGAAGCCAGCTTGCGCAAGTGTGGCCGTAGCCCGCGAGCGGTTGCCATTGAAAGCCCGCGTCCGAACACGCAAGAAGGCGTCCTGGGCGTCGGCAGTGGGGCCGTTAAGTTCGTTTTCGGTTTCAGCAAACATCAGGAGCACATCGGCATACCGAATTACCGGCCAGTTGTATCCCAGATAGTTGCTCGACCCGGTGAGCAGCGGAGTGCGCCAGTCGCGGCGGAATTTACCGTCGGTTAGGGCATTCAGAGCCACTCCCGTGAAGAGCGTGCTGGTGGTACCCATGCCATAGGTCGTAATCGTTACGTCGCGCCGGGTATCCGTAGAGTCGAAGGCGTAGAAGTAGGTAGGCACCACGTTCACACCACCCTGCGTAGAGCCGTATATACTCGATTGGTTTTGCAAGCGAGGGCCGTTATAGTAGCCCAGCTTGCTATCTGACACAGCTGTTGAGCCCGTCATACCAACCTGAAATATAATTTCATTGGCGCTTTCGTATTGCAGAGTGTTGATGCTCTTGAATAGTGCTTCGAAGCTCGGGTTTAGGGAATGCTCCGTTGGACGCGCCATCAACTCTCTGCACTCCTGCCGCGCAATGCGGTAATAGTCGAGGTAATCAGCGGGCCTTTCCATTTGGCCACTAGTTGGGTTGGGGCTGTAGCCACCCCGGAACAAGGCAATACGGGCGCGTAGGGCTTTCACGGCGCCTTTGGTTATCCGCTCACTGGTTGCACCGGCAGCAGAGCGCCAAGGTACCAGCTTCTGCGCCTGCCCTAAGTCGTCAATCAGTTTGGCAAGTGTGGCCTGACGGTCGGCGTTGGGCAGCAGAAAATCCTGGCCTGATACCGATGGCGTAAACTGCGCCGGTACATCACCCCAGTGGCGCACCAAGTCAAAGTAGTACTGCGCCCGCAAAGTAAGGGCTTCGCCATGCAGCCGGTGCATCGCCGCCGTATCGGCCGCAGTGCCGCCATTATACAGGGGGGAAAGCGGAATTTGTTGGATGCAAATGTTGGATCGTTCTACTCCTTGGTAGAGCGTATTCCAAGGGTTGGCTAGGTCGGAGTTGGTTGATAACGCCTTGTAGCGCGCGATACCCCGGCGTCCACCTTCCGTAGCTGCCCCCGGCGAGCTGATCATCTCGTCGCTGTCATACGGGAAGTACATACTTACGCGCTGCCCGTAGCTGTTGTCGCCCGACAGCGGATCGTAGGCTCCAACAACGGCAGCCGTAGCTCCAGCTACCGTGCTAAAAGTATATTCAGTTGTGTTGAGCGCAATCGGTTCTACGTCGAGATAATCTTTGCAGGACGTGACCATTCCGGCAGTACCGACTAGTACACTAGCTGCCAGTGCAGCCCGGAAAAAAATTGAAGATTTCATATCAAGCAACGGGTGGGAATTACAAAGAAAGGTTCACGCCAAACAGGAAGGCCCGGCTGCGGGGGTAGGCAGCGTAATCGACACCGGGGGTAAGTGGTGAATTGCGACGCGTGTTGGCCTCTGGGTCGTAACCGGTGTATTTGGTGAAGGTATAGAGGTTATTGAGCGTCACGTAGAAGCGTAGCTGCTGCACTTTAGCTTGGGTCGTTAACGCTTTGGGCAGGGTGTAGCCCACAGTTATGTTGTTCACGCGCAAGAACGAGCCATCTTCCACCGCCCATGAATGCAGGAAGTAGCTGGAAGTTGGCCGCCAAATGTCAGCGCCTTGGTTGATTTCGCGCAGCCGATCCAGCGACGTGATGAACGTACCATCCGTTTCAGTGATACGGTAGCGCGAATTCATATCGTTAAGCACATTGCTAAACACTGTGTTTGCCGTGTTTGTGGTGAACTCAATTTTGTTGGCATTGTATACATCATTGCCCAGTACAAAATTCAGGAATATGCTGGCGTCGAAGCTTTTGTAGGTGAACTGCTGGTTCAGGCCTCCTACCATTTTAGGGTTAGCATTGCCAATGACTACTTGGTCAAGCTCATTGATTACTTTATCCCCGTTCATGTCTTTCAGCTTCAACAGACCGGGTTGGGCTGCTATACCGTCCGGCGTACCTACTGGCAGCAAGTCAGTTCTGTCAGTTCGCAAAACCCAGCGCTGAGCGGCCGGCTGAGCAGGGTTGTAGCTCTGAAAATCATCAGCCGTATAGTAGCCATCCGTGACGTAGCCGAACATCTGGCCCACGGGTTGGCCCACCCGTGCTACGTAGTCCCGGGTTAGGGTAGCGGCGCTACCAGCCCAACCTGAGTTGATAGCGGGTAACTCATCCAGGCCCTCGCCTAAGCTTTCAATACGGCCCCGGTTGAACGATGCGTTGGCCGTTGCCGTCCAAGTGAAAGCCTGATTGGTAATAATAGTCCCCGTCAGCTGCAGTTCCAGACCGCGGTTGGAAGTCGAGCCGATGTTCTGCGTCTGGCTGGTGTAGCCCAGGAACGCCGGAATAGTGCGGTTGATCAGCAAGTCGCTGGTGGTATTGTAGTAGGCATCAGCCGTGAACTGCACTCGGTTATCGAGCAAGGCCAAGTCAACCCCAAGGTTGCGCGACGTAGTGGACTCCCACTTCAAGTTGGGGTTAGCCAGCGAAGTGGCTGCCGACCCCAGCACAATAGAGCGGTTGATGGAATAAGGTGCGCTACCAGCCGAGAAAAGCTGCTCGCCCAGGAAGTCGGCAATACGGTTGTTACCGGCTTTGCCGTAGCTCAAGCGCAGCTTCAAATCCGAAACAGCCTTCACATCTTGGAAAAAGCTCTCGCGCGAAATCCGCCAGGCTAGCGAAGCACCGGGGAAGTAGCCCCACCGGTTGCCAGCCCGGTACTTCGACGAGCCATCGGCCCGGAAGGTGCCAGTGAACAGGTACCGGTCGTCGTAGGAGTACGTTACGCGGCCGAACCCTGAGAGCAGACGATAGTCCTGCGGAATGCTGGTTTGGGGCAATACGGGCTGAGCCGTTTGGCCAGCAGGTAGCACTCCCTGGTTGATGTTAGCCAACGCCCGCTCTGCTGTGATATCCAGCGGCAAGAAATTGGTTTGAATGTATTGCTGCGTGTTGCGCTGCTGGTAGATTTCTTCTCCAACCAATAGCCCTACCGAATGCAAACCTGTTTTGAAGTTGTAGTCTAATACGTTGGAGTTGTTGAACGTATTTTGTGTGCCTGTAGTGATAGAGGCGGTAGGCAACTGCTGGTAGTTGCCGCCGGGCTGCCGCAGCAATGGAGAAAAACGTCCGTTGAAAGTGCCTAAGTTGGTGTTGGTGATATCGAAACCAGCTGTAGACCGGAACGTTAGATTTTTTATGATTTCCAACGACGCGTTGGCACTCGCGTTGAACGTCTGAAGCTTGTCGCGGCGGTACTCGCTGTCAATAGCTACAAGTGGGCTTACCAGCGTGGAAATGGCAAGGAACTCGTCATCAAACGTATTCGGATCGAGAACTGCTCCTGACAACCGCGGCACCAATAGGGGCTGGTACTGTACCGTGTTGCGCAAGCGAGAAGTGGTATTAGAGCCAGTGGAAGAAGTGCCGGCCCCATTGGTAGTTTGGTCGTTGAAACGAACATTTAACCCTACCTGCAACCGCTCGCTCGCCTTGGTGTCGAAGCGGAAGTTGACGAGTTTTCGGTCGTAGTCGGAGCCACGTTGGATACCGTCCTCCAAGTTGCGCGTTAAACTTAGGGAGTACGTGGTACCCTTCACGCCCCCAGCCACCGACACGTTGTGGGTTTGCTGAAACGCGTCGCGGCCAAAGGTCTCGTCCTGCCAGTCAATGAACGGAGCGCTACTAGCCTGTTGTAGCGTGTCACTGTTGAACCGGTTGCTGCCAAACAAAGATCTGAAGGAAGGCAAACCGCCCGTTCCGCTGCCCGCTATTTGGGCACGCTCGAACTGATAATCCAGGTATTCCGCGGGGTTGAGTACCCCTAGTTTGTTGGAGAGGCGCCGGAAACCTGCAAACCCATTGTAGCTGATAACCGTGCGGCCCTCAACACCTTTCTTCGTCGTGATAATCACGACGCCGTTGGCACCACGCGCACCATAAATAGCGGTAGCCGACGCATCTTTTAACACATCGACCGAAGCAATATCCTGAGGCGCAATGACGCTTAGCGCGTT
Source organism: Hymenobacter tibetensis (assembly GCF_022827545.1). Classification (NCBI taxonomy): domain Bacteria; kingdom Pseudomonadati; phylum Bacteroidota; class Cytophagia; order Cytophagales; family Hymenobacteraceae; genus Hymenobacter; species Hymenobacter tibetensis. Next base: position 5,138,104 of record NZ_CP094669.1, on the reverse strand, counting down.
TTCGATCTGGACACCATCTACTACATACAAGGGAGAGTTGTCCTGCGTGATGGAGCCGCCGCCGCGCACGCGCACCTGCACGTTGGTGTTGCCAGGAGTACCTTCGGCGCTAGTCAGTTGCACACCAGCTAACCGGCCGGTGAGAGCTTCAGCCGCCGAGTTAACGGGGATATCTTTGATCTGCTGGGAATTTACCGACGATACGGAGCCCGTTACGTCGCGGCGCTGTACGGCTTGGTAGCCGATAACCACTACGTCGCTCAGCGTCTGGGTGTCTTCCAACAGCGTTACGTTCAGCTGCGTCCGGTCGCCAACGGGGATGTCCTGCGAAACGTAGCCAATGTAACTGACACGTATGGTCGGGTTGGTGTCGGTGGCGGGCAGGTTGATGAGGAACGTACCGTCGCTGTTCGTGGAAGCACCATTCGTCGAGCCCTTCACCACTACCGTCACCCCAGGGAGTCCTTCGCCTTTTTCAGACTTTACAACGCCGGATATACGCCGTTGCTGCTGAGCCCACGCTGTAGATGCCGCGCAGATCATGAGCGGCCACAGCAGTAGTTCTTTTTTCATGTGTTAATAAGTAACCGTGGGAAATTTTGAAAACGATTGCGAAAGGGGTAGCTACCTCGTCAATTGGACTGTTCAAGGTCGTACTGCATCTTGTGTATGACTACAACCTCCCCCGCACAGCACTCATTTAAACACAATCCAGATTTTGGATTGTCAGTTTAATTACTTGGCTTATTAAGTTTACTATAATGTGGCCTCGCGATAAACAAAGAGTGGTTTTTTATTTATGCAATCGTTGCCGGGAACGATGCCACGTAAGTGCCAAATGCGCTTTTATCTGGGTTGGTTCCTACGCGTTTGAGGGTACTGCTAAATAAGCCTAATTGCGCCTTAAACCTGGCTGCATTACCACGTAATTGTAATTATTACAATACAGCTTATGGTGCTGATGATACCCTATCCGCAAGCCGAACGGCACAGGGAAACGCTTGCCTACTCGTGGGAAGGCAAGACAATGCGAAACAGGTGTGTGTAGATATAGGCTGCTATTCCACCCGGAACCAGTCTACGTCGGCATAGCCCGAGTCATTGGTCGTGCCGTTGCGGGTGCAGAATAGTCCCATCTTGGCTCCAATCCAGCGGCCTTCCCGGGCCTGAAACGTGCTGCCAACCGGTTGGAAGTTCTGGCCATCAAGGCTGTAGCTAAACTGGCACTTGGCCCCAGCCTGCACGGCTACCCGCAAATACACGGTGTTCTGCGTTAGCGCAATAGGTGCCGATGCTACCTCCTTGCCCTGCTCATTGGCTTTAATGCATACCGTCTGGGTGAGTTGGAGCTTGCCGCCCACATTGGTCAGGGCCAGATACGCGTAGTCCATGCCCATCATGAGGAGGCCGGCTTTTTCACCCTCGAAGCGCGGAGTGAACGTAAGCTTGGTGGTAGTGGTAAACACGTCGGCCGGTAGCTTTTGCAACAGCAAATTCGGAACCTGCCAGAAGTTCTGGAAGTTTTCGGGCAGCGGCACCGAGTACAGGCGCAGATACCCGAGGTTGCCAGCCAGCAGCATCCAGTTCACCTGCGGATTGGCGTGCCACTGCCATTGCAGCCCCAGCGTGTTGTCTCCAAATTCGTCGGAAGTGGCGGGGGTGGCCAAGGCCGTTGGTTTGCCTTTAATGCTGGGTTTGCGGTGCGTCAACACCGGTTCGCCTTTGCCGTTGCCGTCGGGGTCGGTGCCGATGATGGGCCAGTCGTTTTTCCAGGTCATGGGCTGTAGGTGCACCACCCGGCCATAGGGGCCTTGGTCCTGAAAATGCAGAAACCAGTCTTCGCCGCTAGGAGTGTCGACCCAGGCACCTTGGTGAGGCCCGTTGATGGCCGTTTTGCCTTGGTCCATCACAATCCGGTCTTCGTAAGGGCCGAACACATTCTTCGAGCGCAACACCGTTTGCCAGCCCGTAGCCACTCCGCCGCCCGGCGCGAAAATGTAGTAGTAGTCGTTGCGCTTGTAGAACTTGGGTCCCTCAAGCGTCGGGTGTTTTTCGTGGCCGTCAAATACCAGCACCTCATCACCGAGGAGGCGCATGCCGTCGGGGCTCATGCGAGTAATCGCCAGCACCGATTTGAACCCGGCGCGGCTGCCCGCAAACCCGTGCACCAGATACGCTTGGCCATCTTCGTCCCAGAGCGGACAAGGGTCGATCCAGCCTTTCGCCTCCTTTAACAGCACGGGTTCTTCCCACGGGCCGGCAGGGTTGTCGGCGCGCGTCACGAACAAGCCAAGGTCGGGGTCGGGATAGTAGATGTAGAACTTCTTGCGGTGGTAGCGAATCGCGGGGGCCCACACCCCGTTGCCGTGCTGCGGCACGCTATAGCGGAGCTTGGGTGGTTGCTGGCTGAATACCGTCCCGATGATGCTCCAATTCACTAGGTCGCGGGAGTGCAGGATTTGCAGCCCCGGTGCGGAGTTAAAGCTAGAAGACGTGAGGTAGTAGTCTGAGCCAACGCGTATGACGTCGGGGTCGGAATAGTCGGCGTAGAGCACCGGGTTCTTGTAGGTGCCGTTGCCCAAATCGGGCACCCATACCTTGGATAAGGCGGTGTTCTGAGCAGACAACAGCACAGGAAGCAGCAAGCCTAAGAAAAGCAGAACGAGAACCGGAAGACGTTGAGTGAAATGCATCAGACAAAATGTGGAGGCCGCTAATGTAAGAAAGCCAACCCTGCTAAGTGGTACCAAGGAGGTTCAGGACATCCCCAGAAACTTACCGAGCCCCCTAGTAGCAGAGGCTAGCACACACCCAATACCAACCGAATGTCTTTTCAGCAGAAAGAAAACAATTCCTTTTCTCTAGGCTGCTTCAAGGGCAAGTAGCAAAGCTGCCACAGGGAGTGCAGGGTTATTTTTCTTCCTTCAGAAACAGGTGAACGGCTAGCGGCGCAGGGCGTTTTCGGGGGTTATGGAAACGATCTAAACTTTGATTCTGGCTGATTTCGCCCCAACTTGCCTGAGCCGTAGACCCAGATACGGCTTATCACCCAGGAAATCCACCCATGCTCAAAATCAACAAACAAGACGCGCTGGACTATCATTCCCAGCAGCCGGCCGGCAAGATTGAAGTGGTGCCCACCAAGCCCGTCAGCACCCAGCTCGACCTTGCGCTAGCCTACTCTCCCGGCGTGGCGGAACCTTGCTTGGCTATTGCCGCCAACAAAGACGACGTCTATAAATACACGGCTAAAGGCAACTTGGTGGCTGTTATCAGCAATGGTACGGCCGTGCTTGGCTTGGGCAATATCGGTCCGGAAGCGTCGAAGCCCGTCATGGAAGGCAAAGGAGTGCTTTTCAAGAAGTTTGCCGGCATCGACTGCTTTGACATTGAAATTGATGCCACGGACCCCGACGAGTTTATTCGCATTGTAAAGTCATTGGAGCCTACGTTTGGCGGCATCAACCTCGAAGATATCAAGGCGCCGGAATGCTTCCGCATTGAAACGGCGCTACGCGAGCAGATGAACATCCCGCTCATGCACGACGACCAGCATGGCACGGCCATCATTACGTCGGCGGCCTTGCTGAACGCGCTGGCCGTAGTGGGCAAGGAAATCGACAAAATCAAGGTGGTAGTGAGTGGGGCAGGGGCAGCGGCCGTTTCGTGCTTGCGGCTATACCTGGCCCTGGGCTTGCGCCTGGAAAACGTGGTGGTATTCGACAAGGACGGCGTCATCAACCAAAAGCGCACCGATCTGGCACCGCTGCAGATGCAGTTTGCTACCAATCAGTCCGTTACCAAGATGGCGGAAGCCATGAAGGGGGCCGATGTTTTTCTGGGTCTTTCGGCCGCCAACGTGCTACCAGCAGAACTGCTGCTGCTGATGGCCGACAATCCGATTGTGTTTGCGTTGGCCAACCCCAACCCTGAAATTGCCTACGACCTAGCCCTGGCCACCCGGCCTGACATCATCATGGCAACGGGCCGTTCTGACCACCCCAACCAAGTTAACAACGTGTTGGGTTTCCCTTACATCTTCCGGGGGGCGCTGGACGTGCGGGCCACGGAAATCAACGAGGCCATGAAGCTGGCCGCCGTGCACGCACTGGCTGAACTGGCCAAAGAGCCGGTACCCGATATGGTGAACCGGGCCTACGGCGACAATACGCTGGCTTTCGGCCGCACCTACTTGATTCCTAAGCCCCTGGACCCACGCTTGATTACCACCGTGAGCCCGGCTGTGGCCCGTGCTGCCATGGAAAGTGGGGTGGCTCGCCGGTCCGTTGAAGACTGGACAGTCTATGAAGACGAGCTGCGCGGCCGATTGGGCGTGAACCAGAAGCTCATGAACCGCATTACGTCGTCGGCCCGTACCAACCCCAAGCGAGTGGTATTCGCGGAAGCCGACACGTACAAGATTCTGAAAGCGGCCACCATCCTGCACGACGAGGGAATTGCCAAGCCCATTTTGCTGGGGCCGCGCGAGAAACTGGCTGCCATTGCCCAAGCCAACAACTTGGATTTGACGGGTTGCGAAATCATCGACATCCTGGAAGAGGACGCACAGCGCGAAGCGTACGCCGAACTGCTGTACCGCAAGCGGCAGCGCCGGGGCGTTACGCTCTACGAAAGCCGCCGCCTGATGCGTGAGCGGAACTACTACGGCTCGATGATGCTGGAAACGGGAGCTGCTGACGCTTTCATCACTGGCCTCACCAAAGACTACAGCAAGAGCATTTCGCCAGCACTGCGGGTCATTGGAGTGGAAGACGGGGTGAAGCGAGTGGCCTCGATGTACATCATCCAGCACAAGAAAGGCCCGTATTTCTTCGCTGATACCACCGTCAACATCGACCCCACAGCCGAGGAAATGGTGGATATAATTGGGCTCACGGCCCAAGCGGTACGTTTCTTCGGCACCGAGCCACGAGTGGGCGTTATCAGCTACTCCAACTTCGGCTCCAACCCCGGCGCACTGCCCGACAAAGCTCGCCGGGCCACCGAATTAGCCAAAGCGCGCTACCCCGACCTGATTATCGACGGCGAAATGCAGGCCAACACGGCCCTCAATCCGCAGTTGCTGCAGGAGCAGTACCCGTTCTCGGTGCTAGCCGAGAAAGGTGGGGCCAACACCCTAATTTTCCCGAACGTTATTTCCGGCAACATCGCCTACAAAGTGTTGCAGGAAATTGGGGGCGCCGAAGTAATCGGGCCAGTGCTGATGGGCATGCGCAAGCCCGTGCACATTCTACAGCTTGGCGCTTCCGTACGCGAAATCGTGAACATGGCGGCTATTGCAGTGGTGGATGCGCAGCAAGCAAGCGGAGAAAAAGCTTAAGTAAGAACGAACGCCATCATACGGCCGCCAGAGCAAATGGAGTTGAAGGGTAATTCCCACGCGCCTTGCTCTGGCGGCCGATGCTTCGCAATAGAATGTGCAAGTAAAGTATCTGCAAAGACCAACTTATTTAGCCAACAATGCTATTATTTTTGGGATAAATATGCAGCTTCCTGCGTTCAGTCAAGATATTAAGTTCCCCAACCCCCAGGCCCCGCTATGATTGCTTACATTGAAGGAAAACTTGCCTACAAAGACCACGCTCAGGCTATTCTGGATGTGAACGGCGTCGGCTACGAAATTAGAATCTCGCTGGCTACGTACAGCAAACTGCCATCTGAAGGCGAGAAAGCCAAGCTGTATACCTTTCAGCACATCAAGGAGGACGCCCATACGCTGTATGGTTTTCTGGACCCCAACGAACGGGCACTGTTTCTGCACCTGATTTCAGTGTCAGGTATCGGGCCAGGAACTGGCATCGTGATGGTGAGCAGCATGAGTGTAGGTGAAATTCGCCATGCCATCATCAACGAGGATGTGCGCGCCATTCAAAGCATCAAAGGCGTAGGTCCCAAAACAGCGCAACGCGTGATTATTGATTTGCGCGACCGGTTACGCAAAGATGAATTATTGGCTAAAGCCGGCGTAGATACGGTGCCACTAGCGCGGGCACACAATACTAACCGCAGTGAAGCGTTGTCGGCTTTAGTAACGCTGGGCTTTGCCCGGTCGGCCGCCGAAAAGAACTTAGATCAAATTCAGAACAAGCACGGTAACGACCTGAGCGTGGAGGAATTGATTAAGTTTGCTCTTAAGTCGAATTAGCGTTTTACGCCGCCAGTATCCGTTTTTTATTTGTAGCACTTGAACTCCGGTAAGAAGTCCCTCACCGCCTTCGTGGTGGTTGTTGCGTCGTTGGTGGCCTGGTGGTCGCAAGCTGAGTCTGTGGGAGATGCCCATTTTGCTATGCAGCAATTATGGGCTTCCTGGTTGCCAGGAGCCGCAATGCAGGGCGGAATGCCCTGGATGATGCCAACACCCGACACCCCGCGCGTCGTCGTGCCCGATACTAGCCGCTACCGCCCGAGCAGCCGGCCCAAAGTGCGGCCCGCCGACCGAGCGGGTACCCCCTTTGCGCCCCAGCGTCGTCGGTCGCCCTTGATTTTGGGGTTACCATCCAACATCAATCAGCAAATCACGCCCGACGACAGTCTGCAAAACTTTGATGTGCAGGAGCGGGTAGGGCAGGAGTTGGACTTCCGGGACCCTAGCCGCCTCAGCTACAAAGAATACGCAGAGTGGCAGCAACGTCAGGCTATACGAGACTACTTCCGAAATCGTTCGGCTGGTGGTGTCACCGGCGACTCTAGCACGGCCAATGTGCGCCGCCTGATTCCTAAAATCTACCTCGGCCCAGCCGCCGACCGCATCTTCGGGGGCAGCTACGTCGACATCCGCCCTGCCGGAGCCGTGACGTTGCGCATGGGTGCCCGCTTCAACCGCAACGAGAACCCAACCCTTACGTTGCGCCAGCAGCGCATCGGCGACTTTCAATTCGACCAAAGCACCAACCTGAACCTCACCGGTCAGATTGGCGAGAAGCTGCGCCTAACGTTCAACTACGATACCAAGGCCGCATTCAACTTCGAAAACAACATGAAGCTCGATTACACGGGCTTCGACACTGATATTATCCGGAAAATAGAGCTTGGCAACGTAAGCTTGCCGCTCAATAACTCGCTGATTCAGGGCGGGCAAAACCTGTTCGGGGTGAAAACGCAGCTGCAGTTCGGGCGCTTGAGCGTTACCACTGTAGCCAGCAACCTGCGCGGACAAGCCGACGAGGTACGCGTGCAGAACGGTGCCCAGAGCCGGCAATTCGAAATCAAAGCCAGCCAATACGAGCGGGACCGGCACTTCTTCCTGAGCCAGTTTTTCCGCGACCGGTACAACCAGGCGTTGCGCAACTTGCCCACCGTGCAGAGCGGCGTCGAAATCCGGCGGGTGGAAGTGTATATCACCAACGACAACCGCCAGAGCGACAACCTGCGCAACGTAGTGGCGCTGATGGACTTAGGTGAACCAAGACGGGTGTATCGGCGTAATTTCCTGCTGAATTCTCCGCCCGCCACGGCCAGCAACGCCAGCAACTCCGAGTTTCAAGCCGTTCTATCGAACAGTGCCCTGGCGCGGGGCGAACTGACGGTGGACAACTATCTGAATACGCTGCCGCAGCAAGCTCTAGCAAAGAACGTGGACTACGAGCACGTAAGAGCCCGCAAGCTCGATGCCCGCGAGTACACGTTCAATGCCCAGCTGGGCTACCTGTCGTTGAACACGCCGCTGTTGCCAGAGCAGGTACTGAGCGTAAGCTATGAGTATCTCTACAACGGCCGCACCTACAAGGTAGGCGAGCTAGTAGACGACTACTCCAACGTAGGTCAGGACCAAGTCATCTTCATGAAGATGCTAAAGGCCACCAACCCCGGTGTAGGGTTGGTCAACGAGAATGACAATTCCGTCAACCTGCCGCAGTACAACCCCAACCCAGCTACCAACAACCCGAACCTGCTGACGGACAACCTGCCGACTTGGGATTTGATGATGAAGAACGTGTACCCGTTGAATGCGTCGCAGCTCAACCGGGACAATTTCCAGCTGCAAATCATCTACAAAGACGATGTAACGGGGGTTGACCTTATTTCTTTGAAAGAAGGGGTCAATGTGGCTAACCGGCCGCTGATTGAGGTGCTCAACCTTGACAACGTAAACCCCAACAACGACCGGAACCCCGACGGTAACTTCGACTTCTTCCCCGGCATCACCATCGACCCTGAGTTAGGTAAGATCATCTTTCCGGTGGTGGAGCCATTTGGCAGCTATCTGCTCAACCAGTTCGAGGCGGGAACAGAGCAGGAATTTATCAACCGCTACGTGTACCAGGAGCTTTACACCCAGGTGCAGAGTGATGCTCAACAGCGGACTGAGAAAGACAAGTTTATACTGCGGGGGCGCTTTCAGGCCACGGCGACCAACGAAATCAGCTTACCAGGCCTGGGCATTGCCCAAGGTTCGGTGCGGGTGCGGGCCGGTTCGGTGCTGCTGGAAGAAGGCCGCGACTATCAAGTGTTCTACGACCAGGCCATGGTCAAGATCCTAAATCCGGCGTATCTGAATTCAGCCAACGAACTGCGGGTGGAGTTCGAGAAGAATGCCCTGGTGCAAGTACAGCCCCGCCGCCTACTCGGCGTCCGCATGGATTACCGGCTTAACTCCGACGTTAACTTTGGCGCTACGGTGTTGCAGCTGCGCGAAAACCAAGCGCCTGGCATCAACCGCGTGAACGTGGGTGACGAGCCCGGCAACAACACCATCTACGGCTTCGATGTGAACATGCGCCGCGATTCGCGGGCTCTCACCAAGTACATTGATATGCTGCCGATGATTTCCACGAAAGAGCCATCATCGGTGGCTTTCAGCGGGGAGTTTGCGCAGCTCTTGCCTGGCGAGTCCAAGTTGGGTAACGGCGAAAATGGGGTTTCGTATCTCGACGATTTCGAGAATGCCCGCACGCCCTACACCCTGGGAGGGTTGAACTCGGCCGTATCGTGGCGGTTGGGCGCCACGCCCCGTTCTATTCCAGGCTTCGACGACAACACCATCAACTCGGCCTTCCGACGGGCCAAAATGGCGTGGTACACCATCGACCAGACGTATTACACGGGTGGCCCCAGCCGGCCCAACAATATTGGAACTGGTGACGTTCGGAACCACTACGTAAGGGGTATTCAGCGCACCGAAATATTCCCGAGCCGGGACGTGGGCGCCACCGGCAATTCCTATGAGTACTCCTTCGACATGGCGTACTATCCAAGAGAGCGAGGCCAATACAACTACAACCCAGCTGCGGCTAGCGGCCTTTTCTCAGAGGCATTAGCTCCACAGAATTATGGGGCCATTTCGCGTGAAATTACCTTCGATACCGACTTCGATAACGCCAACGTCGAGTACCTGGAGTTCTGGATGCTGGACCCGTTCCTGGAAGGAGAAAACGGAGTAATAAACGACAACGTGAACCCAGCTACCAACAATATCAACGGCGGTAAGCTACTGATAAACTTGGGTTCGGTATCAGAAGACGTACTGCGCGACGGCAACCAATACGAGTTTGAAAATGGACTCCCGGCCACTGATGACCCTGCAGCCGTGAGCCAAAGTACTCGCGAAACTGCCTGGGGCCGGGTTTCGCGCCAGCAATTTCTAACGGATGCCTTCAGCAGCGAGGGCCGGGACCGTCAGGATATTGGTCTTGAAGGCTTGAGCAATACTGAAGAGCAGCAATTCTTTGGTGCCGCTTATGCCAACGTCGCCGATCCTTCGGCCGATGATTTCCGCCACCACCTCGACCCGTTCTATGAGCAGAACGACGTCAAGATCCTGGGCCGCTACAAGCAGTACAATGGTTTGGAAGGCAACTCGCGCGCCAACAACCAGCTTAGCTCCACTGCTTTCCCCGACAAGGAAGACCTGAACCGCGACAACGTTATTTCGGAAACCGAACGCTACTACGAGTACGAACTGGACTTGCGCAAAGGCCAGCTAGAGGTCGGTAGCAACTACATTGTGGATAAAGTCACGTCCACTGTCAACAGCGAACAGGTGTCGTGGTATCAGGTCCGGATTCCGATTCGTTCCTACACGCGGGTGCAGAGCCCTGAGGGCAATACGCCGTTTGGCTTCAAGTCCATCCGGTTCTTACGCATGGTGATGACCGACTGGCGGGAGCCCGTGGTGTTGCGTATGGTGCAGCCCCAGTTCATTGCCAACCAGTGGCGCCGCTACCTAGGCCCGATTTCCGACCCGAACGTGCCATGCGTGAACTGCAACGAAGCCGCCCGCGCCTTCAACATCAGTACCGTGAGCTTGGAGGAAAATGGTGGAAGCAGTGCCCAAGGAACCGTACCGTACGTGTTGCCTCCCGGTATTGAGCGCGACAAAGAATACGGTTCTAGCACGGTAAATCGCCAGCAAAATGAGCAAAGCCTGCGCCTGTGCGTAGAAGACCTGCGCGATGGGTTCGGGCAGGCAGCCTACAAGAACTTGAGCCTGAACCTCGTGCGCTACAAAAAGCTGCGCATGTTCTTGCACGCGCAAAGCGAAAACGGCTCCGTGCGCGACGGCGAGGCACAAGCCTTCATCCGCATCGGCACCGATTACAACCAGAACTACTATGAGTACCGGTTGCCGCTGGTGGTGACGCCCGCTGGCTCCACAAGAACGGACGACATCTGGCCGCTGCAAAACCGGGTAGATATAGAACTGCAGCGCTTCATTGATGCCAAAGCCGAGCGTAACCGCCTGGCCAATCTGAATCCGGCTCAGGCCAGCTACATCGGTACGTTCACGCAGACTTTTCCCGACGGCTCCAGTATTTCGGTGGTCGGCAACCCCGACATTAGCTCGGTGCAGGGCGCCATGATTGGTATTTTCAACCCGGCCAACGACGACCGTCGCAAATCACTCTGCCTATGGGCCGATGAAATGCGGGTGTTTGATTTCGACAAAGAGAATGGCTGGGCCGCCACGGCACGCTTCAACACCAAGCTAGCTGACGTGGCCAACATCACGGCTACAGGCAGCTACGTGTCGGTTGGGTTCGGGGGCTTGCAAGACAAGCTGCAGCAACGCTCACTGGAAGACATTACGCGGGGCGACATCAACGCTACAGTGTCGGCCGAGAAGTTTTTCCCAGAGAGGTTAGGTTTGCGGGTGCCCATTCTGGTGCAAGCTGGCCACGAAAGCCGCGCCCCCCAATACGACCCCCTCGACCCGGATACCAAGCTCGACCAGTCGTTGCGTAAGTTTGACAACGATGCCGACCGGGCCGCGTACCGCAAAGAGGTTATCGACCAAACCACCAGCCGCAGCATCAGCGTGCTGAACGTACGGAAGGAGCGTACCAACACCGAGCGTAAGCCCAAACCGTACGACATCGAAAACGTTGCCCTCAGTTATTCCTACACAGAGCGCAAGCACACCGATATTCGAACCGACCGAGACTACACCCGGACCTACAACGGCGCGCTGGCGTACATCTACCAGAACACACCCAAGGTCTATACGCCGCTCGCCAAAGTGAAGGCGCTTGATTCGCCGTACTTGAAGTTCTTGCAGGAAGTGAACTTCACGCCACTACCCTCCCGGTTCTCGTTCCGTGCCGATATTGACCGGCGCTACAACGAGCGGTTCTTGCAGCGCTCCTTGGAACCCGGCACGGTGCCCGAGCGGGCCGGCGATGGCTTGTTCCTGAAGTCATTCTTCTTCAACCGCATTTACGACTTGCAGTGGGGCCTAACCAAGGCGCTGACCCTGGACTACACGGCCAACAACCGCGCCGTGATAGACGAGGGAATAGGAAGCACTATTGACGGTTCCGACATTGCGAGGAGGAACCGGGAGCAGTTGCGCGAAAACCTGTTCCGCCGCGGTGGACGCACCACCAACTTCAACCAAACCGTTGCCCTGACGTACCGGCTGCCCCTCGACAAGTTTCCGCTCACCGACTGGCTGACCGCCGATACGCGCTACGCCGCCAACTACACCTGGCAGGCGGCATCGACGGCGTTGCGCGCTCCTTCCGTAACAAATCCGGATAGTCTCACCAACCTGGAACTCGGTAATACCATCCAGAACAACGGCGAGCTAAGCGCGAACGGCAAAATTGATTTGGTGAAGCTTTACAACAAAGTGCGCTTCCTCAATATCATCAACAATGCTCCACCACCCGGCCCGGCCAACAAGCCGGGTGCAGCGGCTCCAGGTGTTGGGCGCGTCCGGGACGCAGGGCAAGCGGGTGCGGCACCTGCCGACACGGCAAAAGGGCCGGAATTACGCTTCCTCAAAGCGGTGCTCCGTTCCCTGATGACGGCTCGCTCCCTGAACTTCACCTTCACCCGTAGCAATGGTACGCTGCTGCCAGGCTACTTGCCTACTACGCGCTTCTTCGGCCTCAACAGCGACTGGGATGCCCCCGGCGTGCCTTTCCTGTTGGGCAAGTCATATGACTTAAACCAGCTATATCAAAAAGCAGCTACCAACGGGTGGTACACGGAGCGAAGCGACCTGCTTAACACGCCGCTCAGTTCCTTGCTCACTGAAAGCTTCAATTACCGCACAGCGCTGGAGCCGTTCCGTGACTTCAACATACAAGTGGAAGGCCGTAGGCAGAAGGTTCAAAACCAAGAGGTGTTCTACCGGAGACGCATTGACGAGGTAACACAACAGCCTATTGGGGAGGATCCTCTGGCCAGTAATCCGCTCGGTTCAGGGTCGTTCAGCACTTCGATTGTCAGCATCAGAACCTTGTTCGGCGATTTGTCGAACGAGGGAGTGACTTCAAGAGCGTTCAACCGCTTCATTAGCAACCGAAAAATTGTGCATGACCGGCTACAGGAAACCGTACCAACAGTGCCATTCCCGCTAACAGGAACTCCTCAGGGCTACTACGGCTACAACTCGCAGGACGTGCTGATACCGGCTTTCCTCGATGCCTACAAAGGCAAGTCATCAGACAGCTATAAACCCAAGAAGTTCAACCCCTTCGCGCAGTTGCCAATTCCAAACTGGCGTGTCGACTACAATGGCTTAGCTGAGCTGCCGTTCGTAAAACGCTATTTCCGTTCTATCTCGCTGACGCACGCGTATTCCTCGGTGTATAGCGTTGCGAGCTACACTACCGCGACGGACTATCCGTACGAGCCACAATCCGGCGACCCGAACAACCCCTTCGGCTTAAGCTTCCTTACAAATGCCAGCGGCCAGTATATTCCGTACTATGTTTTGGGGCAGGTAAGTATTGCTGAGCGCCTGACGCCGCTCATCGGTGTCAATTTCCAGACGTTGGAAAAGGTAACAGGCCGAGTGGAATACCGTACCGAGCGGGCAGTGGCGCTGAACACCACTAACTCTCAAGTAACCGAACTACGCACGCAGGAACTGGTAATTGGTTTCGGGTACGCTACCAACCGCCTGAAGCTGCCCTTCCGCATTGGAGGTGAGCAACGCGTGCTGAAAAACGAATTAACGGCCCGCCTCGATCTAAGCATCCGTGACAACAGCACCATCCAACGCACGATTGAAGATGTAGTGGATCCGCAAAATGTCACATCTACGGTACAGGAGTCTGTTGGCCGGGCAGTGAGTTTGACTACCAACGGCACCAAGCAGCTACAACTCCGGCCTACCGTCGACTACGTGCTGAACCAACGGCTCAACTTGCAGTTCTTCTTCACCCGTACTTTGACAGAGCCCCGGGTGGAAAACTCGTTCCGCAACTCCACTACTGAAGGTGGCATCCAGCTGCGCTATAGCTTGTCGCAATAAGATAATATGACACAAAAAAGGGGAGGTTGGGTTTCTGCTCGCGCTACTTGCATACGCAGAACCTCAAACTCCCCTTTTCTGTGTCGCACTATTTCAGCACTTCACCGTACTTTTGAACTGCCGTGCCCGATGCGGCTCTCTCTTTCTTCTCTCAAACCAGTCTCCCATGAATCTGCCTGCTAACCTCAAATACACCAAAGAGCACGAATGGATCCGCGTTGAAGGCGACGTTGCCTACATTGGCATCACCGACCACGCGCAGAAAGAGCTTGGTGACATTGTGTACGTCGACATTGACACGCTCGACAAAGAGGTTGCGAAGGATGAAGTATTTGGCACAGTAGAAGCTGTGAAAACAGTTTCCGACCTGTTTAGCCCAATCTCGGGCACCGTGCTAGAAGTGAACAGCCACCTCGACGGTACGCCGGAAGCCGTAAATGCTGACCCTTACGGTGATGGTTGGATGGTAAAAATATCCGTAGCCGACCCTGCCGAGCTGGAGGGTTTGTTGTCAGCAGAAGCCTACGGTCAACTGGTAGGTGCTTAACCCCTGAGTGGTAGATCGTATGCTAGCAGCCGCGCCGCCCACGCCTCGTAGCCGCCCCTTTGTGGGCTTGCCGCTGGCGTGGGCGGCGCTGGTGGTACTGCTCACTCTTACACCGGCAGAGGATATGCCGGTGGTGCCACCGTGGGAGCTAATATCGTTTGATACAGCCGCCCATGCTTTCGTATTTGTGGTGCTGGCGGCCTTGTGCGTATTCTCGGCGCGGCGACAACAAGCATGGCGGTGGCTAAGGCGTTGGGCATACGTAGTGGTGTTGTTAGGTAGTATCGGCTTTGGGTTGCTGATTGAACTGCTACAATCAGTAATGCAGCTGGGGCGGCACGGTGAATGGTCGGACGCCCTCAGTGATTCTATTGGGGTAGGGGTAGGGCTGCTGTTTGCTTATTTCACCCGTCGTTGGTGGCAGCCCAGCCTCTAGCCGGTTCCGGGCCGAACGAGTGAGGTGTAGGCTTGGTGTAGCTTACTAAAGCTTGTAAGTTCGCGGATGCACCACGCAAAGCACCTTCTTGCAGCTAAGGCAAGAGGACCATGGGTAACGATGTGCCTCTCCTGGGAAATCATTTCTTTTCGCAGTTTTTTCCATGGGCTGTTGCTGCTGGCAATAGTTGGCCTTTCGCTGCCAAGTGTTCCGGCGGTAGCCCAGGATATGCCGCGCGTACGCCGTACAATCCAAGACTTAACGGCCCCCGCTATGCAAGGCCGGGGCTACGTACGGGGCGGCGACCAAAAAGCTGCCGAATACATCCGCCGTCGTTTTCGCCTGATTGGCCTCCAGCCATTGGCTCCAAACTACACGCAGTCTTTCCCGCTTGATGTAAATACCTTTCCAGGCAAGTTAAAACTACGGCTACGTACAGGCAGCACACGCTCACTACCGCTATTGGGTGGCTATCACAAGCTGCGGCCTGGCTTCGATTTTATTGCAGCGGCTAGCTCGGGGGGCGGGCAGGTAGGTGGTACTTTATCGGCAGCGGCTATCACGCCGTTTGATACATTGCTTTTCTCGGATCCGCGGGCGCAACTACGCTTTCTGCAGACGCCTTGGCAGGGAAAAGGCGTGGTGCGAAGTGTCCGCGACGCACGGCGCTTCAATAAGTTGCCTCCTGCAGTCCTTCAGCATCTAGACTCAGCCGCCTTTCTATTAACCACTGTGCCCAAGCTTACGGCTTCGTTGTCGGCCCAGCAAAGCCGACAGGTTCAACTCGAAGTGCTGGATTCAGTGTGGCGTAAGTGCAGCGTGGATGGGAAAGAGCCTGCCTTTGCCACGCTACGCGTTCAAGCCGAGCTGAAGCGCCGCTACCACACACAGAATATCATTGGGTATGTGCGCGGTAAAGCGCAGCCTGATTCCTTTCTTATAGTCACGGCTCACTATGATCATCTAGGTACAATGGGGCACCGCACCTATTTTCCGGGAGCTAACGACAATGCCAGCGGTACGGCCATGATGCTGGAGCTGGCCTCGTACTACGCTCGACCTGAAAACCAGCCAGCGTATTCAATTGCCTTTATTGCGTTCGGAGCCGAGGAAGCAGGGCTAGTAGGTTCTCAATACTTTGTAGAGCACCCCCTGCTACCTCTGAGTCATATTCGCTTCCTAGTGAACCTTGACCTGCTTGGTACTGGTGCCGAGGGAGCCACAGTTGTAAACGGCCGGGACCTACCTGTGCAGTTCAAGTTGCTTCAACGGCTCAACGAGCAAAGCCGAGCCATCCCTAGTGTAGCTGCCCGCGGACGAGCTGCCAACTCCGACCATTTTCCTTTCTCAGAGCGAGGAGTGCCGGCCTTCTTTCTCTACACTCGTGGTGGAATTACTGCTTACCATGATGTGCAGGATCGTGCCGTTACACTTCCCTTAACTGCTTTTACTGGAATGTTCGCATTGATCCGTGACTTCCTAGAAACACTGAGTGTTAGCCACCCTTGATGCGGTGTAGTACCAATTGCCGTAGCTAGCTCAAGGTTCACTGCAGGCCAAACAGAGCTATGTGGTGTCGTTTCTTGCTTGTAAGCTGGCTATGGTAGTATTGTTTATAGGAGGTGAACCTATATAGCCGACGGATAGGACAAGAGCCGACTGTTGTCTTCATGGCAGTGAACACGTAGTGAGAACAAAAAAACACTCCCGAAATCAGAACCGGGGCAGGCTCTTGACTTCGGGAGTGTTTAAGTGGATAGGGAGGTACCTATTCGTTCGTTCTGAAGGAACCCATGATTTGTTTGGCTACGGTTTCCCACTCTGGCTTTTGGCGGTCAGCGCAAGTGAAAGTGCACATGAGAAGCTTGCCTTCTACGTCGGTGAAGAATATCAACTGATACACCTCGTGGCCAAGCTCTGGCTTCATCAACTCCAAGTAGCCCACCTTACGGCCGCTCACTTCCTTTACGCCATTGCTAAACCACTTGGCTTCCTTGAATTGCTTCGCGTAAGTCTTGTAGAAGTTGTTGGCGTAGATGTCGATCATATCCTGATCGGCAGTGTTGTCTGTGTAGGTGAAAGCAAGGCTGGCTTCCTTACTATTCGTGTAAATGACGCTCGGACGGCTTTGCGCTCTAGCGTAGTTGAAGTCCATCTGCTGCTCGCTCATCACTTCGAAGCCTTTCGGTATCAAAATCTCGACTCGCTCACTTAAAACGCGCTTCTTGATAAGCTCTACTTCAGCGTAAGGGCGGAATGCCGTCAACAAAAGGACTAAGCAGAAGGTAAAAGGAAAAAGTACTACTTTTTTCATAATAAATGGTTGAAAAAAGATGAAAGTCGTTTCGGTGTTTGTCTAGCTAACCAAGCAGATGTTCTGTTTGGATAACACAATTTACGAACGTTATTTCAAGTTGCAAGAGGGCACGGCAAAAAAACTTTCAGATGTATACTGCAGACGAAGTGAAAGGGCGGTTTACAAGCCTTAATGGCACTTTTAAGCTGTGTAAAAATTAAATATAAAAACTTGAATCAAACAGATTGCGCTTTGAGCATAACGCTAAACGGGAGATTTTTGAGTGCAATACTTTTATTTGAATAGTGATAAATATTGATGATTGACAAATATTTGTGTTTAAAGTATATTATTGATTTGTTCCTTTATTTTTTCTAATTCCTCTTTCATACCAACCACTAAGTGTTGTACAATCGAGTCGTTCGCTTTCGAGCCAATCGTGTTAATCTCTCTGCCTATTTCCTGCGAAATAAAGGCTAATTTCTTGCCAGTAGGCTCTGGGAGATATACAGTTTCGGTGAAATAGTGCAAATGACTGACCAACCGCACTTTTTCCTCGGCTATATCCAGCTTCTCTATATAGAAGATAAGCTCTTGCTCGAAGCGAACTTGGCTGAACTGTTCACTGCTGGCTAAGTCTGCAAGGTGAGAGCGAAGTCTTTCCCGCACATTCTCTACCCGGTTTGGATCGTGCCTTTCTATTTCAGCTAACTGGATCCGGATACTATCGAGGTAGCCTAGAATCTCGGTGGTAAGGGTCTGGCCTTCGGTACGCCGAAATTCATTGGCGCGGTCCAGGGCTTCCTGTACTAAAGGCAGCAATTCCTCCCAGCTCACCTCCTCTTCTTGCTCAGGCAACGCTTGGCCTTGTCCTTCTATAGGTAAGCGTAAACTACCTGGTAGAGCTTTGGCAATAGACGCCAGCAGTTCAACGGATGCGCCAGTGCGGGTGCTCAACTCCCTTAGTTCTTCATAAGCAGCCGCTAATGCCGCTTGGTTTACCACTCCGCTTTGAGCACCAGTAGCTCGAACTCGGGCAAAATCGAAGTTCAGGTTAACCTTGCCACGTACCAGGTTTTTCGACACCAGATTACGAATTTCCAACTCCTTGTCTTGTAGGAAGCGGGGCAGGCGAAGTGTAAGATCCAGCGACTTGGAATTCAAGGATTTCACCTCGACAGTAGCGGAGTAAGAATCGGTGTCGCGGTGAGCAACGCCGTAGCCAGTCATAGATTGAAGCATAAGCGAAAGGGAAAAAGGGGCGCAAAAGTAATAGTTTGTTTAAGAAAGCGAGGCGGTTAGCCTGCAGGTAACACAAGCGTAATATGGGCGCAATGTTAGCGTAACAGGAGGCCGGTAGTTTTGTGCCGCCAACGAAAAACTACTGTATGCGTCATCTTTTTCTCCTGTTTTTGGGTTTGTTGTTCAGCACGCTGGCACTAGCCCAACAAGGCTCTCTGGTCGGTAAGGTTACCGACAAAAAAACCGGTGATGGCGTTATTGGGGCAACTGTCATTGTGACCGGAACTATACAAGCTGCCCCAGTCGATATGGAGGGTGCTTACGAGTTAAAACTCGATCCGGGTACCTATAATATTACGATGACCTACATTGGCTACAAGCCGCTGACTTTTTCAGGCATTGTAATTACGGCAGGTAATAAGACTACCCTAAACGGGTCGATGGAAGAAAGCGCCACTTCGCTGAAGGAAGTAACTGTAACAGGGCAGAAGCAGACTGGAACAGAAGTAGCCCTTATTCAGGACCTCAAGAAAAGCGAGGTAGTAGTTAGTGGTATTAGCAACGACCAAATTGTTAAATCACTAGACCGCGACGCCGCGGAAGTGGTAAAGCGCATTCCGGGGGTGACAGTGCAAAGCAACAACTTTATTGTAATCCGCGGCTTGGCCGAACGATATAATACTGTGTTGTTGAACGACGCACTAACACCTTCAGCAGAGGTAGACACCCGCTCTTTCTCGTTCGATATTTTGCCAAGTTCGGTGATTGATCGGGTGTTAATTTTCAAGTCAGGCTCTCCTGAGTTGCCTGGTGAAATGGGTGGTGGTGTAGTTAAGGTGTACACTAAGAACTCGGTTGTAGAGAATTCGACAACAGCCACCGTTTCAGGATGGGTGCGGCACGGAACGACGTTCAATAACTTTTTGAGCAGCAAGCGGGCTAATACTGATTGGCTGGGGTTTGACAATGGCCCCCGTCAACTGCCTTCAACAGGTTCGGTGGAAGAAATAGGAACACGGCTGCCAAACACTTGGGAGCCACGAGTAGTTAGCTCGCGGCCCGATTTGCGATTGTCGCTGGGGCTGAATCGTAAGTTTGAAATTGGTGGCAAATACTTAAGCAACGTTACCTCGCTTTCTTATTCGAATACGCAGGAGCGTTACGAGATTGTACGTCAGCGTATTGACTTGTACCAAGAGGATACGAAGGCTCTTAGCGTGCGCTACGATTATAAGGATGACCGCTCCCTTGCTTCCACTCGTTTGGGGATAATACATAACTGGCAGATGCGGCTCAATAACCGCAACCGCATAGAATTCCGCAACTTCTTCAACCAGTATGGCACCGATGAGGTTGTGCACCGTACTGGTGTTTTGAATACGCAGGAGCAAGAGCGAGACGAGTATGCAACCCATTACCAGAGCCGCACTATTTATTCGGGCCAGTTACAGGGTACACATGAAATAGGAGAAGGAGAACATACTTCTATTACGTGGGCCGGCGGCTACAACTATGTATTTCGTGATGAGCCTGATTACCGCCGCTACCAGAACCAGCGCCCAATAGGGACAGATGAGCCATTTAGAGTAAATATTGTAGAAACGCCTAACCAGTTTGATGCTTCGCGCTTCTACTCAAACCTGAATGAGAATACCTATATGGTAAGTGGGCAGTGGGAGCGGCGCTTTGCAGGCCGCGACACACTAAGTGCCAACAAATACAAGTTGCGCGTCGGCTTCTATGCCGAACAAAAAGAGCGTAGCCTCGCCAACCGATACTTCTCTTATGTTAAAGATGCCAGCACGAATCCAAGCCTGATAAACTCGGCCCTACCAGTGAGCCAGCTTTTCTCGGCAGCCAACATAGGTCCGGGTGGCTTCAAACTAGCCGAAGCAACTTTGCCACAAGACCGTTATGACGCTGAAAATACGCTCGTGGCAGGTTACATTGGGGCAGTAGCGCCCTTGTCTGATAAGTTTAACGTATCGGGAGGGGTCCGGGTAGAATACAACCGCAAAAGCTTGCTGAATGGAGACGGCATCTCTTATAAAGAGGTTCGCACCATTCCAATGCCATCTTTCAACGCTGCTTACAATTTCAACGAGCGGTCATTGCTTCGGTTAGGTGGCAGCGTTACAGTGAACCGTCCGGAGTTTCGGGAGGTAGCCAACTACGTATTCTACGATTTCAGCGCTAACACGGGTGTACAGGGCAACGACTCGCTGAAAACGGCTACTATCTACAATGCTGATTTGCGTTACGAGTTCTACCCGAGCCGTTCGGAACTGATTTCGGTAGGAGTGTTCTATAAGCACTTCCGCAATGCTATTGAGCAAACTATTGTGCCGCTGGGAAGCGAGTCTATCAACGTAGGATTTGCTAACGCTCCTACGGCCTATGATTATGGAGTGGAAGTGGAAATGCGCAAGAGCTTAGCAGAAGCTAGTCAGAATGCATTTATACAGCGCCTCAACATTGTGTTGAACGCTTCCTTCATCAAGAGCGAGGTAAACCTCAGTGATGATGAGCGTCAAATTATCAACCGGCCGCTACAAGGCCAGTCGCCTTACGTGTTCAACGTCGGCACATTCTACCAAGATGATGAGCATCATTGGCAGGTATCGGCACAATACAATGTCGTAGGACCACGCATCCTACTGGTAGGTGACCGGAGCAACAACTTCTCGGTAATTGATCGGCCACGTAACATTGTCGACTTGTCTGTCACGAAGGGTTTAGGCCAGCACCTAGAAGTAAAGGCTGGTATTCAGGACTTGTTGAACCAGCCTGTACGCCAAAGCTGGGATTTGAACCGCGACAATAAGATCAACAAAAACACGCCCGAGGAGACTAGGCATTTCGGTAGCTACCGTCGGGGTACTTATAGCACGCTTGGCTTGACGTACCGCTTCTAAGCGGAAACATAACATCCGCCTAATGAAACCATAACGCCTCTTTTTCCTTGCTGGCGTATTGTTATCTGACCTTCGTCCTACTCTTGAGAATTACTGCACCTCACCGTTTTCAACCTTCCCCTCTGATGAAAAAGTTATTACTCCCTGTGTTGCTAGCACTGGCTACTGCTTCGGCCGTACCACAAGACACCTACGCACAAACCGCCTGCCCCGCAAACCCAACACCTATTACAGTTACGGGTAACGTGCCAGCTGGTACCACTTGGACGCGCAACAATATTTATCTGTTGTCTGGCAACGTGGTAGTACCGTCTGGAACGACCCTCATTATCGAGCCTGGTACCATCATCAAAGGCGATAAAGCTTCGCGTGGGACGCTTATTGTTGCTCGCGGTGGTCGGCTTGAAGCAAACGGAACGGCCACACAGCCCATTGTTTTCACTTCCAACGAAGCACCTGGTGCCCGTCGTCGTGGTGACTGGGGTGGAATTATCATTTTGGGACGCTCACAGGAAAACATTGCTGGTGATCCTATCATCGAAGGGGTAACAGGCTATAACTATGGTCCTGGCACTGGCAACCAACCTATCTTGAACGACAATTCTGGTACTCTACGCTATGTGCGTATTGAGTTCCCAGGCGTATTAATTTCGACCAACAACGAAATCAATGGCTTGACGTTAGGCGGGGTAGGGTCGGGCACTACCATCGAGTATGTGCAGGTGTCTTACTCTGGCGACGACGCTTTTGAATGGTTCGGTGGCACCGTAAACGCCAAGTATCTGGTGGCTATGAATTCACTGGATGACGATTTTGATACAGATGCTGGCTTTGCTGGCAGCGTACAATATGGCTTGGTGCTGCGCGATCCTTCTTCGGCGGATGCCTCGCAGTCCAATGCCTTTGAGTCTGACAATGATGCACAGGGTACTAATGCGCAGCCACTTACTGCGCCGGTGTTTTCGAACATAACGGTGCTGCTGCCACCGCCTGCCGCTGGCCAAACAACCAACGCACTATATCGCCATGCGATGCACTTCCGCCGGAACACGTCAACTAGCGTGTTTAACTCGGTATTCAGCGGATTCCCCATCGGGCTTTACTTGCAGGCTAGTAACACAGGTGCGCCCTTCCCAACACCTAACGCGGAAACCAACATCACTAACGGTTCTTTGGTACTTCGCAACAACGTAATTGCAGGCAGCGCTACGCCGTTGCAGGTACAAACTGGCAGTACTTTGGACCTGGCCGGGTACTTCAATGATGCTAGCCGTAGCAATACTATCTACCCGAACGCTAGCAGCCTAGGCTTAAATCCAAGTAACTTCAACAACGTAGATCCTGCTGACGCAAACGCTACTATTAACAATGTAACTCCAGATTACACACTGCCAGCTTCTTCGCCGCTTGTATCTGGTGCCTCATTTGCAGATGCGAAACTAGGTGGCGGTTTCTTCACCACTACGGCTTATCGTGGAGCATTTGGACCAACTGGTACTGCTAACTGGGCACAAGGCTGGACCAACTTCAATCCCCAGATTACTTGCTATAACGTACCTGGCCAGACGTTATCCAACAAGAAAGCTGACGAGCAAGTAAAGGGCCTAAGCGTAGCGCCCAACCCGACTGAAGGAGCTGCTAAGCTAACGTTTGAGTTGAAGAGTGCTGGCGCCGTAACGGTGCGTGTGCTGGATATAACGGGCCGTACCGTGGCTATCGTGCGCAATGGTCAGAAGTTAGGAACTGGTGTGCAGACCATCGAGTTGCCAGCTTCCCTTCAGGCAGGCATGTACATGGCATCGGTTACTACCGGCGAAACCACGCAGGCCGTGCGGTTCGTGGTAGCTAAGTAAGAAGTTAAGTATAGAGGTTGGAAAGCCTGTCCCTATTGGGGGGCAGGCTTTTTTCCGTTCTTGGCTGGCTACTTTGCTTGCATCTTGGTATAGCTTGTCGGCACTCGCATAGTAGTAAGTGGATTGTGCTTACCGTGGGGTATTATTGCACGCTTACTTCCTGTATTTAACGTTTTCTTGTTCTATTGACTGCCGCTTGCATGAAGCTCCGTGTGCTGCATTTGCCCAAGTGGTACCCCAACCGCTACGATGACCAGGATGGAGACTTTGTCGCCCGGCACATTGCGGCTATTGCGCAAACGCCGAGTGCTACTGAACCTTTGCAAACCGCTGTGGTATTTGCTGCAGTGGCTCGTGGTCCGCTGACTTCACTTATTGAAGAGGAAGTGGAGTTGAATGTCCTCGTTCCGACGTGGCGCTACTATTACCGTGCCCAGCTTACGGGAATAGGGTGGTTGGACAGGCCGTTGAAGCTGCTGCTTTGGTTGGTGTGTATTCGGTGTGGGATGCGAGCAGCTCGCCGGTATTGGGACGGACAGCGCCCTACTATCGTACATGCGCACATCATGTTACGAACGGGGGCGGTAGCGCTTTGGCTGAAATGGTGGCACCGCATTCCATACCTGATTACCGAGAATTGGACCATTTTTCTGCCGGCCAATGCTAGCCGGCTAGGATGGCTACAGGGACGCATAGCCGCCCTGCTGGTACGTCAGGCGGCTGCCTTTACGCCCGTATCCGAAGATCTGCGCCTAGCACTAGCCCGACTGGGCGGAACGGCAACTCGCACAGTCATCATTCCTAATGTAGTAGACACCAACTTGTTTCATTTGCCCGAAAATCCTCAGGCCCGCCAAGGTCTCCTGAATGTGGCGGCGTTCAATGAGCAAGCCAAAAACCTAAGTGGCATTTTGCGGACAGTGGCGCGGCTGCGCACCACTCATCCCGCGCTGCCCCTGCATCTTCGGATTGCTGGCTATGGTGTAGCAGAAGCCCAAATGCACCAGCTGGCCACCGACCTAGGCCTATTAGCAGACGGAACGGTGGAGTTCTTGGGCAAACTAAGCTCTATTGAGGTAGCCGAAGAAATGCGGCGGGCACAGGTATTTGTATTGTTTTCCAACTACGAAAACTTGCCTTGTGTGCTCATCGAAGCGCAAGCCAGCGGCTTGCCCGCTGTGGCCACTCGCGTTAATGGAGTGCCCGAATTACTGCCTGATGATGGTTCTAAGGGAATCCTCGTGCCCGCGGGAGATGAAGACGCCCTAGCGCAAGCCCTGCTGGCTGTTTTGCAAGCCCCTGCCACCCGCTTCGACGCCAACACCATGCGGGCTGCTGCTGTTGCTCGATTCAGCTATCCGGCCGTGGGTCAGGCCTTCCGGCAGCTCTATCAGCAAATTTTAACCTGAGGGACATGCTAGCAGAGTAGCAAGCCTAGTTTGCCGAGCTAGTACCGTAGCAACGACGTGCATTTGTTGCTTGCGCCCCTATCTTGTCTTGTCACTGAGAAGCACAGCCAAGACCGCCTTACGCTGTCCGTGTAGTGGCGCCTTATTCCTAATAATGGTCCGTCGTATCCTCCACAATTTTATCACGCGTTTGGCTACGGCCTTGCTGAGCTTTGGAGTGGTGTGGCTAACGGCGCGCTACCTGGGTGCGGCAGGCAGAGGAACGGTAAGCTTGTTTGTGACGGATTGCGCGGCGTTACTGTTGTTTATTGGGCTGCTGGGCGGCTCATCGCTGATATACCTGGCCCCCCGCCGTAACGTGTGGCATCTGTTGCTGCCGGCCTATACTTGGGCTACCGTGGTATGCGCTGCTGGTACAGCAATGGTTGGGCTACTGCGCAATGTGTCGCAGGCATACCTTGGTCACTTGCTGGGGTTGGCGCTGCTCCAGGCTTTCTTTTCAGTGAATACCTCGTTGCTGTTGAGCCGCCGCCGGGAGTTGCTATACAATAGTCTTTTGGCTGCACAAGTTGCGCTTCTAGCAAGTGGCTTGCTGTTCGCGTTTAGCGTCCTGCATTGGCAGGTAGTTACAGCATATTATTATGCCGCATACCTAGCTTACGGCCTCCCGTTGATTGTGAGCTTGTGGGCCTTGTGGCAGCTACCTGATCGACCTCAGGGGGGACGGCGGCTGTATGCTACAGTGCGCGAGCTAGCACGGCACAGCCGCGGGGCTCACTTTTCTAATATTTTGGCGTTTGCCAATTATCGGCTTAGCTACTACTTCGTAGCGCATTTTGCTGACGCTCGTGCGGTAGGTATTTTGTCTGTGGGCGTGGCCCTAACAGAGGCTGTGTGGTTGATTCCGCGCAGTACGGCGTTGGTACAGTACGTTGATTTGGTGCACGCTGGTAAGGCTGGTACGTCGTCGGTAGCGGCTCTGCGAGTGTCACGGCTTGCTGTGCTAGCCACCATATGCGCTATGACGGTGCTGGCACTACTGCCCCCAGCGGTGCTGATAACCGTGTTCGGGCGAGAATTTGGGGCGGCGCGCCCCGTGGTTTTGCTGTTAGCTCCGGGGGGCGTAATTATGGCGTTACAACTGCTTTGCAGCAGCTATTTCGCTGGCTTGGCCCACTACCGCATCAATAATACTGCTTCCGTCTTAGGATTGCTCGTGACACTGGGAGCTTGCGTATTCTTAATTCCACGTTTTGGAATTCGGGGCGCAGCACTGACCAGCACCTTATCATATGCGGCTTCCACTACCTACTTGCTGTATTATTTCCACCGAGCTACCGGAGCGGCTCCTTGGGCTTTTCTGCCCGGCCCATCGGATGTTACCCACCTGTGGGGGATGGTCAGGCAGAAAGAGCGGTAATAAACGCTGCCTTTCAGCATGAAGAATTAAGATGGATTGTAGTGCCATAAGAATGGAAACCACGTGGTGCTACAAAACTGTGAGCGTGCAAACGGACAGGCTTGTCTTATGCGTTCAACCGGATAGTCACCTCGAAAGATGGGGCAGGGTCGGCAAACAGATCTGGGGGGGAGGTGGCAAGCGCAACCGGCGAGTAAAGGGCGCACAACGTGTTTTCCACTTGTACCAGGTGACCTGAAGCAGCCGGTAAGCCGTCCAGAATGCCCGCCAAAACTTCCCAACGAGGTTTGCCAGGCTGCTGGCTGGCATCATGCCACACTACCACTGTATTTGGGCCCACCAAGTGCTCGAATACACGTTGGGTATCTCGCCGCACCGATTCATAGTGATGGTCGCCGTCGATAAAGACGACATCGAAGTGCCCAAGTGGTGCAAGCTGGAACGTTGCTGAATTGCCATGTAAATGCGTGACGTTAGCTAATGGGCGTGAAAAGAAGCCGTGCAACTCAATATACCGTTCGCTCAGGCCCATGGTGCGCATCTCCTCCCCCGACAGATTAAGCGTGTGTACCGAAGCGGCTACCTCCGCCACATTTGCTGCGCTTTCGCCACGCCACGTTCCAATCTCGAAATAGCGGCAGGCAGGTGCCCGGCGCGCTAATGCCCGCAGCAACAGCAGATCGGTGGGCAAAGAACCACCATCGCGGAATGCGAAAGGCCGAACTGTGTGGTCGGCTGGCGATAGAAACTTGGCTAAGGGTACTACCGGTAGACCTTCAGCAGACATCCCTCGGCTAGTATGCACTAGCACACGCTGGCGCCAACTCGTTTCGTCTGCTGCCAGCACATGATTGAGCAACCAGGGGTTGCGCGCAATGCGCGCAAGGCCGCGCAGGGTTTTCTGTAGGCGAGAAGTAGTCACATCCTAAAAGTACGGTGCGTGCGCGCAATTACGTGCCTGTGCTTTCAAGCCAATTGAAACACATTCCACTCTTCATAGGGGTGCTCCAGTTCAGGTAGACGTGCCACATACAAGTCATCTAACAGCACTATCGCTTTTAATGTGAAAGACGAATTGTTGTGTTAGTATGATTATTACGATGTAAAGATTTATTAAATAGTATGACTTAATAGATTAATGTGTAGTATTAATCCGTTTTATCTTACTTAAATACGTCAATAAAAATAAAATAATACAAATTAAAATGGCGTATCTGTTTTAAGCCTATTCACAGTTGTGTACGAGTAGGAAGATAAGACAAACAATATGGTAAAGGCCTTAATAGCTAAAATAATGCACTAGTAGTTGTATTATATGAAGTAGCATGAAATGCTGTATTTAAACAGGCGTCTAGATTGATACCCATGACGGGTATCAATTATTGCTTTGAATTGGACAATAAGATAAGTTTAATTCAATTTTCGTTGATTTGTAATGTTTTATAAAAATGCCTGTATAACTTCCTTCAGTGGTGTTGCTAAGAATAGCACTAAGTAAAGGATTCAAGTTTTTTTAAGGCCTTCAAAACATTTGTATGCAAGTCTCTACTCACTTACGTACTCGGTGTCGCAAGCTGCTTTGGGCAGCGGCAGACCAGCAGAAAAAACTATGGCTAGCAGCGTGTCTACTTGTCGCTACTGTCTCAACCAACGCGCAGACGCTGACCCTTCCAATTGAAGTACTCGGTGCTCAGGGAGTCACCGAGACTGTGAGCGTAACCGTACCATCGGGTAGCAGTGCTACAACTCTATGGCTTCAGGCCAACAACCTGTCATATGATGACAAAGCCAGCGTTCGGGTTAACAACAGCGCCTGGATCAACCTCAACAACACCACGTGCGACGTTGCCGAGCCCGGCAAAAGCTATGGTGGTATTGGCGGCGGCCACAATACGCTGAAGCTGAAGATTGCTCTGCCAGCCAACACCGTGCAGGACGGAACCAACCAAATCAGCTTCCGCTTCAACAACTCGGATGGCGTAACGATAGGGTATCGTGTCATCCGGCTTAACTTCTTGAATGCTGATGGCACGCGTCTGATGCCAGCTAGTTCATTTAACGATGACAACCCAGCTTCCTGGCAAGCCCCACGTCCGGGAGCTGCAGACGTGGCTGCTGGTGAGCAACTCTGGAGAACCGCATCCCTCAACGAGTCGTACCTGCCAAACGCACGGGTGTTGCAGGCGAAGTGCACTGACTGCCACGCGCAGGATGGCCGCGACTTGAAGTATTTCAACTACTCCAACAAGTCGATTGTTGAACGAGCTAAATACCACGGGCTTAGCGTACAGCAGGCCGAGCAAATCGCCTCATACATCCGTACCCTCACTGCCCCAGCACCGGCTACTGCCCGGCCATGGAACCCTCCGTACCAGCCTGGTCCTGGCCAAGACTCCCGGCCTCTAGTAGAATGGTCTGCCGGAGCAGGTATTGATGCAGTACTTGACAGCGACAGCGAAACACTGCCGTATCTGTTTCCAAATGGCGTGACGTTGGCTTCCGTTGCCACTACCAGCACTCTGAACATTCGGGAAATTCCGGTGGCCGTACAGTTCCTGGATTGGAAGCATTGGTTGCCTATCATCCACCCCAAAGATGCATGGGGCGCTGATTTTACGAATTCCAAGCTCAACAAAATGTACAATGGCCAAGGTAACGCCAACACAGACGTTAACCTGCGCCAGCGCATTGCAAACGCAACACAAGAGTACAAACTAGGTGGAATTTATGCGCCAGGCATGCAAACCGACATGGCCAACTGGCAGCACGAGCGGAATGTATGGTTGGAGTCGCGGGTGCAGAACGTGTCGTGGGACCGTGAGCGTGCCATAAAGGTGTCATCTACGGCGCTGTGGCAAACCGTTAAGTTCTGGGAGTTGATGCAAGAGTTCGACCTAGAAGGTCTTGGTCCGGCGCTGTATGGCAACCGGAGCGAAGCACGCACCTGGCCTGGCCTTGTTCGTCACGTATTCGAGACGTCGCCGCAGCGGTTGAACATTCCGCATGGTCGCGATGATCTAGCACACAACAACAAAGCTGTGAACAACGTGTACGCTTCGAACGCGTGGTACCACACCCAGATGGTGTTGAGCAGCGGAAACCGCAGTGCTAACGGGTTCTATCCAGTGGACTGGGGCTACCTGTATGGCCTGATTAAGGACCTGAACTTTGCAAGCAACGGCGCCACTGAATTGTCTCGCCTCTTGATGATTACGATAAAGGCCGCCCAGCAGGCTGATAACGGCCTCGGGCCAGATCGGGCTTTCGATGGCTGGAACTTGGCCCGTAACTACTCGCCTTCATTCCTCGTGGAACTGTTCCAGGAGCCAGCTTGGCAGCAAGTTACGCCTGGTATGAAAAAGGAAATTCTAGAAAACTTCTTGCGCAGCTGGTTCACCAAGAGCCGTTCTTATCCTGTGTCCCAGTACACCCGCAGCACCGACCCGTTCGACGTTCCTCCAGCTAACTATATTCCAGTTAACCCGCCTCCAGGAGGTGGCAATGCTGCTGACCGCGTGTGGGTTATGATTCCGGAGATGCGGCGGGCTGGCGTTGATTGTGAGTTACTCAATGAAATTGCCGATTGGGCTCAGCAGATGTGGCCGAATGCTAACTGGGCATCATTAAAGGTAGCAAGCTGCCCTGTTGCAGGTCTCCGCAACCCCGAAAATCCAGCGCACACGCTGCCTGGTATGGAGTACAGCTACTACGAGGGTGACTTTACGGCCCTTCCTGATTTCTCGTCCATGACGCCTACTCGGACAGGCAATACACTCGTAGTTAACACAGTTCCAGGTCCAAACCAGCGCGCCAGTGACTACGCACTTCGTTTCCAAGGCTTTATTGAAGTTCCTGTTGATGGCTGGTACCAATTCATGATTACCTC
The DNA here is from genome assembly GCF_022827545.1 of Hymenobacter tibetensis. NCBI lineage: Bacteria > Pseudomonadati > Bacteroidota > Cytophagia > Cytophagales > Hymenobacteraceae > Hymenobacter > Hymenobacter tibetensis. The sequence continues at coordinate 5,108,377 of NZ_CP094669.1, read as the reverse complement.
CGACGATGGCTCCCAGCTCTTCATCGGTTCGCAGCTCGTAGTTGATAACGATGGCCGGCACGGTATCGAAGTGCGCAGTGGCTCCATTGCATTGAAAGCAGGCAAGCACGCCTTCACCGTAACGTACTTTGATGCCGGTGGCGACAAGCGCCTTTCCATGCGCTACTCAGGACCGAACTTCTCCCGGCGTGATCTTCCTGCAAGCATCCTATCACGCATCGACCCAAGCGCACCACTTGCCGCCAAGGGCGCGTCCGCTATGGAAGTAGCGCTGTATCCTAACCCAACTCGCTCGGAGTTGAACCTGAAAGTACCTAGCCTGCATGCAAGCTACCGGGTGTTGGATCAGCTAGGCCGTTCGGTGCTGGAAGGTGCTGCTCCTGCTGGTACTGCTGTGCTGAACGTACAGGCCCTGCCTGCTGGTCTCTACCACTTGGAAATAACTACGCCTGCGGGTCGCGTTGTTCGCAAGTTTGTCAAGCAGAACTAACTCTTAAGTAGGTCTTTTCGCAAAAGCCACTCCCAAGCCGGGGGTGGCTTTTTTGCTGAGTTGGAAACAAGGGAAATCGGCTATGCAGACAGCCAAAGCCCAAGAGTCTCCTAAGAGCTACTGATTTGTTACCTTTTGCGTTAAGCCGTTGCTAGTGCCAGCATGTTGATTTCAATCAACATTGGAATGCTAGCATCCGAGCCTACAAATAAAACAGAACAAGGCAGCAGCCTTTTCAAGCCTTAGCTTGTCTGCCTGATGCAACCCACTACGGGGAGAACCTTTTCTGCATGCCGACTTCTGCCGAACTCGATGCCCTGCTTGCCCGCTGCTCGCGCCGCGAACCAGCTGCTCAACGGGCGTTGTACGCTCGTTATGCAGGGCGAATGCTAGGCGTGGCCCGTCGCTATGCGCGGTCCTTGCCAGAGGCCGAAGACATTTTGCAGGATGCCTTCGTGAAAGTATTCACCCATTTAAGTGAGTTTCGAGCAGAGGGCACTTTGGAAGGGTGGATTCGGCGAGTAGTAGTTACAACCGCTATCAACCACTGGCAAAGTGGCCGCCTGCGCCGTCAGAACCAAGCAGCCCCACTCGACGAAATAAGTGACCCACCCGCCGCCGACTCTTCTGCCCTCGACCAACTGAATGTAGCAGAAGTGTTGGCGCTAATGGAGCAACTGCCCGATGGCTGCCGGCTGGTCTTGCTTCTATACGCCGTCGATGGCTACTCGCACCGTGAAATCAGTGAATTGCTCAACATCCAGGAAAGCACGTCCAAAGCTCAACTCAGTAAAGCCCGCAAACAATTGCTACAACTTTATCACCGGCAGAATAACTACATCCGACTATGATCCAGGAAACTGATGATGACCGTCTGGACCAGTCGTTGCGCGACACGTTCAGTGACTTTGATCTGCCGCCTTCCCATCAGGTATGGACGGGGATAGAAAGCAGATTGTCGACGCTGCCGGGTGCACCTCGGTCGGTGCCGCTCGGGTTTGTGCTGCCTTTTGTTGGGCTGTTAGGGGTGGCAGTGGGCTGGTTGCTGCCTCGTCCTGCTTTAACTCCCGTGCCGCGGCCAGCTTCTGAGGTACCCCTCGAAACCCGAACAGCCAGCCAGCAACTGGTAAGCCCCGCCCTCAGCGCCTACATCATTCCGCGGGCTTCCACCCAAGCATTGGCTTCAGGCAAACCACCAATGCCGGGGCCCATACCCGCTATATATGGTCAGATAGCCAGTTCATCAGCAGTGAAAGGTACGCAGAACCCGCCTCGTAGGGCAGTGTATGCAGCGGTTGCTGAGCCTGCGTCTGCTACTAAGGCAGCAGAACAGGCAACTCTCGCTGAAGCTTCTTTGGTGAGTACAGCACCTCTGACAGAGAACACTGACTTGCTAACGATTATTGCTACTGGCGTGGAGAGTACGGCAACTTCTGTTTCAACAGTTCTGCCGCGTCTTGTTGAGCGGGAGCAGCAAGCAGCAACTGCCCACCATCTTGCTAGCGCGAAAGAAGTGGAAGGGCAGGAGGTAAATGTGAGAGGAGACGTACTACGGGAGCGGCGCCCTGAGTATCGAGTGCCCACGCACCGGCTGGCGGAGCGTGGGCGCGGCCTGCGCCGCATACAAAACACAGTTACTCGGCAATGGCAGCGGGTGTTTACGCCCCGGCGGGCTGCAACTGCTCCCAAAGACTTCTAGCAGGTATTGCCTGATTGTATCAAAGGAAAGCAAACGGTGTGAAGAAGAGAAGTTGGAGTGGTAGCTAAAAATAAGCTCGACCTACAGCAGCCTTTTTTCTGCTGGTCTTGTCTTGGCAGGAACAAACGCCAACGCACTAGGAACGCAATCAGACTTCACTTGCTACTTGCCCTATACTGAAGGTTTTGCCACTTAACTATATGTCCGTTCTGCTTCAGTCTCCCACCCGTTTGCCGTTGCCTTCCCGCGCAGCAGCACCTAATAGTTCTCAGTCTTTGGGGCTGTGGCTGCTCACCGGTTGTCTCTTGCTATTGCTGATTGTAGGGCGGCTCACCACTCAAAATCCCGCGCATCATGCTGCTGGAAAACGGTCGGCTGCTCCAGTAGTGCTGCCCCTCAAAAGCTTTCAGGCCCCCGCGCTCCGTAAGCCGGGCATGCTGCCCTCCGCCAAGACAAAATCTGCGGCGTTTTAGCCTTTCACTTCGGTTCTCTCAGGCTTTAACATAAGGCTAGCTAATCGGAACCTTGCCTAAGATAGCTTCTATCAGGTCCTGGGTGCGGATGCCATCAGCCTCTGCCTCGTACGTGAGCAGAATACGGTGGTTGAGCACATCGGCTGCCACATCCTTAATATCCTCGGGTAGCACGTAGTCCCGCTCATCGAAGTACGCCACGGCTTTAGCTGCCCGATGCAGTGCAATACTAGCGCGTGGGCTTACCCCAAACTGCACGTACTGCTGGAAATGAGGCAGGTCGTAATCAGCCGGCTTGCGAGTCGCAAACACTAGCTCAATGATGTACTTCTCGAGAGTTTCGGAAATCTGTACCTGGTTGATTTGCTGGCGAATTCCAAAGATGTCTTCCTTGGTAAGAATGGGGTTCACTTCACCTACGTAGCTCATATTGGCCATCCGGCGCATAACCTCTAGCTCGTCGGCCTTCTTCAAGTAGTCCACGAATACTTTCATCATGAACCGGTCGACCTGTGCCTCGGGCAAGGGGTAGGTGCCTTCCTGTTCCACCGGGTTTTGGGTGGCCAGCACCAAAAACGGCAGATCCAACGGATAAGTGGTTTCGCCAATAGTCACCTGTTTCTCTTGCATGGCCTCTAGCAAGGCACTCTGCACTTTGGCCGGTGAACGGTTGATTTCGTCGGCCAGCACGAGGTTAGCGAAAATGGGTCCCTTTTTTACTTCAAACACCGACTGGTTTTGATTGTAAATCATGGTACCTACCAGGTCAGAGGGCAGCAGGTCGGGGGTGAATTGCACCCGTTGAAAATTCAAGTGCAAAACTTTAGAAAGTGTGCTGATGGTAAGGGTTTTAGCTAAGCCCGGCACGCCTTCTAGCAAGATATGGCCCCCCGTGAACAAGCCTATCAACAAGCGCCCTACCATGTAGTGCTGCCCAACCACCACTTTTCCAACTTCAGCAAATACCTGCTTTATTTTCTGCTGATAGTCAGGAGGAGAAGTTGGAACAGACGGAAGCATACGCGTTCAGCTAAATAGGAGGGTGGCACTAAAGGTAAAGAATCGGACGGCTTCCGTCAGCAGAATTGGCTGTTAGAGAAAATAGGAGCACAGAATTCTTGTATCTGATACTCCTTAAAAGTGGCCTTCTTTTGTAAGGCGGGCCACTGAGGGCGCCGCTAGCAGGTCGTTATTGTGGTTGCCGTTGCGCTCCAATAGACGTTTAGCAACGGGTATAGTAGTATGCGTCTGGTTGCTCTGAATAGGAGGTAAACCAGCCAACGATACGACTCCATGCTGTTACTTTGGCTGGTGCTCTGGTGTTGCAGCGTGAGCTACTATCGTGCTTAGGCACTATCGGGATGGTATATTGAGGGTAGGCAACGGGCTTTGGTGGTGAGGGATGCGGCAGGGAACTGAACGAACTGTTTTGCACTTATAGATGGGCGTTGTAATTCGTTGAGGAGAAAGTGCAGGTCATGGCTGTTCTACTGACCGAGTAAGGTGGGCTGCCCGGCGTCTGGGCTGTATAGTTCAGCCAGCCCCTCTGGGTTGCTGCCGTGCTGGTCTTACCTTAGTGAAGACGAATATTAGTGCCGTACTTATTTTATGAAACCTACCGCTTCCTCTATGCCGCTCTTCTCTGCCGCCCAACCAAGCCAATTCACTCCCGAAGGAGAAGTGGCAGAGCTACGGCGGGAGTTAGCAGCGGCCCGGCAGCGCGAGCAGCAATTACGCGCCCAGCGAGATTTTTACGCGGATATTCTGCAAGAATTACCCATTGAAGTAGCTGTACTAGACCAGGAGTTTCGGTACCTCTACGCCAACCCACAGGCCGTGCCCAACGAGGCCGATCGTGCGTGGCTACCTGGCCATACTATACTTGAGTATTGCCAGCGTTGTCAGTTGCCGCAAGAGTTGGTCGAGCAACGGCGTCGCGTGCTCGATCAGGTGGTAGAAGAGCACCGAGTAGTAAGTTGGCAAGACATAACGCCTCATCCGGAGGGGCCACGCAGCCACCAGCGCTACTTCAAGCCGATGGCGCGCCCAACTGATCAGCCAGCCATGCTGTTAGGATACGGCCTTGATATCACCGAACGGCTGGCCGCCGAAGTACGCAGCATACAAAGTAAAGCTGAGGCCGACGAACAACAGGCTCTTACGCAACAAATTACGGATGCTAGCCCACACGTTATTTACGTGCGCAACGCCCAAGGACAGCTGGTCTTCCGCAACCGTACTTTCAACGAGCTAGCTGCAATAGGCCAAGCTAGTGCCATTCCTCAATCCTTAAACTTGAGTGAAGTTGTAGAGCTAGACGAGTGGAAGAGGGCATATCAAGAGGTGTTGCAGCACCAGCGGCCCCTATCATTGGAGAGTGCCTACTCGTTGGTTGATGGCAGTGTGCTGTGGTTTCAGGTCAACAAGTTGCCGTTGCCCCAGTCTGATGGTACGGTCCATGTATTGACTATTGCTACCGACATCACCGAGATAAAAGAAGCCCGGCAGACGCTGGAACGCAGCTCCACCCAATACCGCGACCTGTTAGCACACACCCAGGCCCTTATTGGCACCCACGACTTACAAGGGCGCTTGCTTTCAGTGAATCCGGCAGTAGAAGAGTTAATGGGCTTGCCTGCCGATGCCATTATTGGTTGCCACCTGGCCCAAGCAGTTCCGCTAGAGCTCCACGCTGGCGTAGAGCAGTATCTGGCAGAAATCAGGGTGAGCAAGCACAGCCAAGGAGTGATGAAAATAGTGAATCAGCACGATGAGCAGCACTATATCCTTTTCAATAACTTCCGGGTCGATGAGCTAGGGCAGGAGCCTTATGTAGTAGCGTACGGACAGGAAATTACGGAGCGAGTACAAGCCGAGCGGGAGTTGCGCCGGGCCAAGCGGGAGGCCGAAGTCAACGCACGGGCCAAGGAGAACTTTTTGGCCAACATGAGCCACGAAATCCGGACGCCCATGAATGGGGTACTGGGCATGGCTGGGCTTTTGGCCAAAACTCCTCTCGACGTGCAGCAGCGGCAATATCTGGATACCATTCTGGCATCGGGGCGCAATTTGCTGGCCGTTCTCAACGATGTGCTAGATATGGCTAAGATTACGGCAGGCAAGCTTGAACTCGAACACATTGCGTTCGACCTGGGTAAATCCATTCGGACAGCCGCGCAAACGCTGGCCTATCGAGCAGCCGAAAAGAATCTGTTATTCGATATTCAGCCTCTCACGCTTACTGAGCCAGTGGTTCTCAGCGACCCGTATCGGCTTAATCAGGTACTGCTCAACTTGCTTTCTAATGCCATCAAGTTCACGGAGCATGGAAGCGTAACGCTCGGCTGCGACGTGCTCCGCGACACTGCCGCTGCCGTCACTATCCGGTTCTGGGTGCGCGACACCGGCATCGGTATCCCGCTTGACAAGCAGCAGCAAATCTTCGAAAACTTCACGCAAGCTTATGCCGATACTTCCCGCCGCTTCGGAGGTACCGGTTTGGGCCTCACCATCAGTCGGAGTTTGGTAGAACAACTAGGTGGCGAACTGGAATTGTCTAGCGTACCAGGCCAGGGTACGTGGTTTTCCTTTACGTTGACGTTGCTGAAAGCTTCAAACCAGCAAGCGGCTCCGTTGCCCGCCGCCCCAGATTACCAGCGCTTGCGCGGTACTCGTGTGCTCTTGGCCGAGGACAGTGCTACCAACCGGCAACTGACTACCCTGGTCTTGAAAAACTGGGGCATTGCCGTAGACAGCGCCGTAAACGGTCCTGATGCTCTGGCTTTGTTTCAAGCGCGCAGCTACGATTTGGTGCTAATGGACATTCAGATGCCCGGCATGAGTGGGCTTGCCGTTACGGAGGCTATTCGGCAATGCCCAGATCCTGAAAGAGCTCAAATTCCTATTATTGCTCTCACAGCCAATGCCTTCCGGGCCGACCGGGAGCGGTACCTACAGGCCGGTATGAACGACTGCCTGACAAAGCCTTTCGAAGAGGCCGACCTTTACAATAAGCTAGTGGCTCAACTCGCACCCTCCGACGGCTTGCTAAGTGTACCCGCAACGCCCATTGCTCAGCCCGTTCCTATCGGACGTCCTTCCCTGGCTACTCCACTTTTTGATTTAGCCCAGCTAGAGCGTAATGCCCACGGCAATCAAGAGTTTATGCGGCGCATGATAGATGTGTTCCTGACGGAAGTGCCCGTTGTAGCTACTGACTTAGCAGCGGCCGCGGCTGCTAAAGACTGGTTGGCGCTATCTACACTGGCTCATAAGCTGAAATCTTCCTTGAAGCTGTTCCAGGTATCAGCCGCCTTTGATGACTTGCATACGCTAGAGGAACCTCACCATACCACACCGGAAGCGCGCCAATTAGCAGCGCGTCATCTAAGCGGTTTGCTGGAGCGGGTATGCGCTGCATTACAGCTGACCGTCGGCTAGCGTACTAGTTGCAATGAGTAATCTGTGGGGGGTATTGGTACTCTAAATAGAGTAGATCTGCTCGTATTCACGGCGTTGGGTACATGCAAGCACTAAAACCGATTAAGGTTGCGGAAAAACGCTTCTTGATAAGACACCCCGATAGGTATCTGATGACCACCGGGTAGGCGAGCCGTGTTGTCTTCAATCGATTCCACATGCTTCATGTTCAGGATGTAGGAGCGATGCACACGCACAAAATGGTCGAAAGACAAGCGTGCGGCGAAGGATTTCAGGGTAGTGTAAACAATGTGCTTCTGACGTAACGTCACAATAGTAACGTAGTCCGACAACGCCTCGATGTAAAGCACTTCATCGAAATTGAGGCGCACCATGCGGTTGTTTACCTTCACAAACAAGTCGGAAGATGGAGGCGCTACGGGGGGCACAGGTACGGGCTGCACTGTGGACATAGGCCTGCGTTCCAACACGCGCTGTACAGCCTGACTGAAGCGTGCGTAGTCGAAAGGCTTCACGAGATAGTCGGTAACGCGCAGAGCAAAGGCATCCACAGCGAAGTGCTCGTAGGAAGTGGCCAGGATTACTTCCGGTGGATCGGTGAGTACGCGTAGTAATTCCAGGCCGCTGAGATTGGGCATCTCCACATCCAGAAATAGCAGATCCACTTTATTGCCCGCCCGAAAGAAGTTTAGACCCTGTGCGCCATCGTTCAGAGAAGCTACCAACTGCAACGACTCCGTCAGGCCGATGTAATGCTCCAGCGTGAGCCGGTTCATTGTATCATCGTCAATGACCAAACAAGTAAGCGCCCCTGGATTGGACATAAGATAGGTGAATGTAAAAAAAGACTGAAATTTATAGCTTATGTAGCGAAATATAAGGGTTGTTTGCTTGATGCAGCGGCTGATGTACTGATACGGAACCCATCTATCCTTCGGACTTAGTGGCTTAGCATAAGATTGTGGCTGGTCCGTTGTCTTGGTATGTTAAGCTGCGGTTGCATCAAAGTGTTATGAAGCCGGACTTAACTGCCACATAGAATGTTTGCTTGCATCAAACAATGAATTGCTAATGAGGAAGATACAGCTGGTGTTTTTATGTAGTTAAAACACCGCAAGATTCGGATTGAGGTGGAATGCCTGGGCTGGTACTTTTGGTAGCACACTTGTTTTAGCTCTCATGTCCGCTACTCTTCTCTCGCAATCTGGTTTGGACTATGCTCGTGTGGAGCAAGCCATAGCCTTTATTGCAAAGCACCACACGCAGCAACCCACCCTAGAGGACATTGCCGCACATGTCCATATTAGCCCATTCCACTTCAGCCGGCTATTCACTCGGTGGGCCGGTACCAGCCCACAGCGGTTTATGCGGTTCCTTACCAAGGAATACGCGAAGCAGATGTTGTTTGAATCTGACGACTTACTTGCTGCTACCTACCAAACAGGGCTTTCCAGCCCTAGCCGTCTTCACGACCTGTTTGTGACGTATGAGGCCATGACTCCAACAGAGTACAAGTCGCAGGCCGCTGGTATGGTCGTCTACTACGGTTTCCACCCCACACCATTTGGGGAGTGTCTGCTCAGTCTCACTGACAGAGGTATTTGCGGCCTTTCATTTCAGGCAGCCAGTGAGCAAGAAGCTGCGCTACAACAACTATATGCCGCTTGGCCTGCTGCCACCTTGCAGCGAAATGATGCGAAAACTGGCGAAACCGTGGCGTTGCTTTTTCATCAGACCTCTAGCTCAAATAAGCCATTTAATCTGCTTTTGAAAGGCACAAATTTTCAAATCAAAGTTTGGGAGGCTTTGCTGCGTATTCCAAGTGGTGCGCTGGTCTCCTATCGGAACGTGGCAGCAGCAATTGGACAGCCTAGCGCCAGTCAGGCTGTAGGAGGGGCCATAGGAGCTAATGCCATCGGCTACCTGATACCCTGCCACCGCGTCATTCAGCAGCACGGCGGCCCCGGTGGCTACCGATGGGGCAACGTGCGTAAGCAGGCTCTGGTAGGATGGGAAGCCGCTCGCAGAGAGTAGGGTAAGTCTCGGCCAGCTATTGTGTTAGTAAAGCACACCGACTACCCACCATAGCTTGAATCTTCTATGGTCCAGAACGTGAGCAGAGAGTAAACTATATGAAAAAAGCCTCTCTGCATGTTGCAGAGAGGCTTTTAGTACCAGAGACGGGAATCGAACCCGTACGCTCGTGAAAGCAAGGGATTTTAAGTCCCTCGTGTCTACCAGTTCCACCACTCCGGCATGTTGGTGGTTGCGCAAAGGTATGGGGCCAAACCTTTGTAGCCAAAAACAAAAAGAGGATGCTGCGGGGCAACATCCTCTTTGAGCGGGAGACGAGGTTCGAACTCGCGACCTCGACCTTGGCAAGGTCGCGCTCTACCAACTGAGCTACTCTCGCTTGATTCAGCCACCGTAGTAGCGTTTTGGTGTGACAAAGGTACTACAGGAAATCGGCTTGTCAAGGGTACGCCTCAAAAAAAGTCTGATTTTCGCTACTGTTTAAGCGGTTTTTGCTGATTTTCAGGGAGAAAAATTTTCAATCAGCCCTCCGTTATAAGCGTGTGTTTTACTTGTAGCAGCTGGTGAGAAGCTGTTTTTCAGGCAAGATCAGCTGTGCGTGGTCCGACATCATCAGGCCACGCACAACGGTTACTTTCCTCCCAACGTCAGCTTCAATTCGTTTAGCTTCAAAAGGGCTTCGATGGGACTCATCGTGTTTACATCAAGTGCTTGAAGCAGTTCTCTAACTCGCTCTATAGCGGGGTCAGCAGGCTCAAACATACTGAGTTGCAAACTAGGGCGGGGGGCAGTATGTACAGCGGCTGCGGGCTGTAGTACGGGACCTCGCTGGCTGGCAACGGCTGCGCTTGTTGTGCCATTCAGCGGAAGTACTTTTCCTTCTTGCTGCTCCTCATCTAGGCCCGCAAGCACTTCATCGAATGCGGTGGGAGCATCGGTGTCAAGGCCAGCGCTGGCGCGTTCCTGCTCTAAATGGTGCATGATTTCGTTGGCACGTAGCACAACGGAAGTAGGCATACCAGCCATCCGGGCCACATGAATACCGAAACTATGCTCGGACCCTCCTTCCTGAAGCTTGCGCAGGAACAGGATGCGGCCATCGGCTTCGCGCACAGCCACATTATAGTTTCGCACCCGAGGGCAGTCGTCGGCAAGCTGATTCAGCTCGTGATAGTGGGTGGCAAAAAGCGTTTTGGCGCGAGCCTTAGGATTGTTGTGCAAGTGCTCGACTAAGGCCCAGGCAATGCTGATGCCGTCGTAGGTGCTCGTGCCACGCCCGATTTCGTCCATCAACACTAAGCTTCGGTCGGACAGATTATTAAGAATGCTGGCCGTTTCCGTCATTTCCACCATGAACGTGCTTTCGCCCTTGCTCAGGTTATCAGAGGCTCCCACGCGGGTGAAAATTTTATCGATAATGCCGATGGTGGCCGCGTCGGCAGGCACGAACGAACCGATTTGAGCCAGCAGCACGATCAAGGCCGTTTGGCGCAACAAGGCCGATTTGCCCGCCATGTTGGGGCCAGTAATTACCACAATCTGCTGATCTTCCTGGTCGAGGTGTATATCGTTCGGAATGTATTGTTCGCCAGGCGGCAGTTGGCGTTCGATAACCGGATGCCGACCTGCTTTGATATTGAGGATGGTGCTGTCGTCGACGGTAGGCTTCACGTAGCGGTGCTGGCGAGCAGTGGCTGCAAACGAAGCCAAACAGTCGGCCACACCAATGGCGCGGGCGTTTTGCTGAATCTGCGTGACATACTCGGCAGCCGATAGCACGAGGTCGTTGTAGATGTTTTGCTCGATGACGAACAACCGGTCTTCGGCGTGCAGAATTTTTTCCTCGTATACTTTCAGTTCCTCGGTGATGTAGCGCTCGGCATTTACCAAAGTTTGCTTCCGAATCCAGGTAGCCGGCACCTTGTCTTTGTGGGCATTCGTAACTTCGAGGTAGTAGCCGAATACCTTGTTGTAGGCCACTTTCAGGCTGGAAATACCAGTTTCCTGCACGGCCCGTTGCTGTAGCTGAAATAGGTAGTCTTTGCCCGAAAAGGCAATGCCACGCAATTCATCCAGCTCTTTATCTACACCGTCGTTGAGCACGCCGCCTTGGTTGGTTAGCAGCGGCGCATCGGGCCGGATTTTCGATTGGATTTCCTCTCGCAACGCAGAGCAGGGATTCAGTTGGTCGGCTAGCTTAAGTAGGGCTTTGATGCCCGATGCCGCTAGCTGCTCGCGCATCGGCGCAATGGCTTCTAGAGCGCGGGCCAACTGAAGCAGTTCGCGCGGGTTGATGCGCCGCACCGCCACTTTCGATATAAGCCGTTCCAGGTCATTGATTTGACGCAGATGCTGTAGCAGGCTTTCCAGCAACTCAGGCGTTTGTAACAGCGCCTCTACCGTATCCAGGCGGCGCTGAATCTGGGCGGGCTCTTTGAGGGGCAATACGATCCATTTGCGGAGCAAACGGGCACCCATAGGCGTTACGGTTTGATCGAGGATGTCGATGAGTGGTACGCCGCCGGGGTGTTGGGCGTGCACCAATTCCAGGTTGCGCACCGTGAACCGGTCGAGCCACACGTACTTGTCTTCCTCTAAACGGCCAATGCTACCAATGTGCCCTACATCGGTGTGCTTGGTTTCGGCGAGGTAGTGCAGGATGCAGCCGGCCGCCGTAATGCCTTCGCGCAACGCATCAATGCCATAGCCCTTCAGCGAGGTGGTGTTGAAGTGGCGGGTAAGGGTTTCATACCCATAGTCGAACCCGAAAACCCACTCATCCAGCGCATAATGGCAATAATCGGGGCCGAAATGCCCTTCGAATTCCTGGCGGCTCTTCTTGCAAAACAGTACCTCGGCTGGCTGAAAGTTTTGAAGCAGCTTCCCTAAGTATTCTACTGTACCCTGCGCCACCAGAAACTCGCCGGTGCTGATATCGAGGAAGCTGATGCCAGCTTCTTGCTTGCCGAAATGAATGGCGCAGAGGTAGTTGTTGGAACGGCGTTCCAGCACGTTGTCGTGCAGGCTAAGGCCGGGCGTAACTAGCTCCGTGATACCGCGCTTAACCAGGCCCTTGGCTTGCTTGGGATCTTCGAGTTGGTCGCAGATAGCCACCCGTTGACCTGCTCGCACCAGTTTGGGCAGGTAGTTGTCGAGGGCGTGATGGGGAAAACCGGCAAGCGCTACCTCCGACGAGGTGCCCGCCCCACGCTTGGTGAGCGTTATATCCAGGATGCGCGACGCCGTAACGGCATCTTCACCAAAGGTCTCATAGAAGTCACCGACCCGGAACAACAGGACCGCGCCGGGGTGCTGCTGCTTGAGTTGGTAGTATTGCTTCATGAGCGGCGTGTCGGCCACAGGAGCGGGGCCAAGCGAGCCGTGCATGCGGATGGGTTTCTTATCGGGGGCAGCAGTACTTGTTTTCACTAGGGCAGAATGTAACACCAAGCGCCAGCTCGGTGAGTCGTTGGGTACTCGGCACGGGCATCGTCACGACGGTAGTCTTGCAACGACTCACCAAGCTGGCGCTTGGTGTTACAGCGGTTTGGCAAGTTAACAGCAGCCACCTACGGCTGCGTTCCTACCTTTGCACACATGCGCAAACTCTCGATGGAAGAGCTGAACCGACTAACGGTGGCAGACTTCAAAAATACGCGAAAATTCCCCCTGACCCTAGTCCTCGACAACGTGCGCAGCCTCCACAATGTGGGGGCCGCCTTCCGTACCGCGGATGCGTTTGCCATCGAAAAAATCTGGCTTTGCGGTATTACGGGGCGCCCTCCCCAACGCGAAATAACCAAGACGGCGCTGGGCTCCACGGAGTCAGTGAACTGGGAATATGCTGCTACCACGCTGGAGGCGCTTCAGCAACTCAAAGCGGCGGGCTACGTGCTGGTGGCAGTAGAGCAAACAACTACCAGCCAGGCGCTGCCCACGTTCCAACCCGATCCATCTCGGCCTTATGCGCTGGTGATGGGCAACGAGGTGTTTGGGGTGGAAGACGAGGTACTGGCTTTTTGCGATGCCGCGGTGGAAATACCGCAGTTCGGTACCAAACACTCGCTGAACGTAAGCGTGGCGGCTGGGGTAGTACTCTGGGATTTTCTTGGCAAGCTAGGCTGGACCACTGGACGCGAACTATAAGCACAGCTAGCTTTTCGATACTGCCGCATACAACGCCTTGCCTATCGCTCTTGCAGAGCGTAATTCCGGGTGTTGCTAGCATGAGCACTTGTACGCTAAGCCAAGATAAAGTGGATTTTTTAAGTTGGTGTAAGCTGCTGTAAGTAAGATGTTTACTGTAATAGGTAGCTGCTTGTATATTTTAGAAATCCAAAGTGAGTGGTTTTTTTCGTATTTAGGGTATAAGCCCGTCTGTAACCACTTTTCAAATGCCCCCTCAATCCCGCCCCGATACGACGCTGCTAGCCCTGCGTCCTGTTGTGGATACGGCCCCCGCTAGCGGCGACGCCACGTCCGGCGACTTTCTGCACCACACCCTGCGGCCCGTTCTAAAACTGCAAAATGAGCTGCTGCTAGCTGTAGTAGCCGATTTTGTGCGCGACCATCATGTACCACTGGCTACTGCATCGGCGGTTGATCAGCAGCGCCTGCTCACGGAATTGCTGACCCGGAACGTGAAACTGCGCTACACTGTAATTGGGCTCGTGAGCGGCTTGTTTACGAGTGCCGAGTTGGAATTCTACCGCCAGCACCGTGCTGAACTGAACCGCCGGCTGCTGGAACTGGCGGTACGCCGGGTGCAGGATCAGGTAGCAGCAGTAGTGAAGCTGAGCGTAGCATGAAGACACACTACGCCATTCTAGGAATCAGTGAGCAAGCTAGTCCAAACGATATCCGAAGAGCGTATCGGCGCTTGGTGCTGCTTACTCACCCCGACCGCACACCTGACCCAGATGCTCATCAACGCTTTCTGGCCGTGAACGAAGCCTACGAGGCGTTGAACGATCCTAGCCGGCGCTATTTCTACGATACGCAACTGCGGGAGCTTCGCACGCGGGTCCGGCCGGTGCCAGTGCCCGCCCCACCACCCACGCGTGCCTCGCGCCGGCCGCCACCGCCGCCGATCTGGCGCCGCCGCTATGTGCCCCAGAAGCTGGATTTTGCCACCTACGCCCGGGTAGCCCGGCAGTGGGGGCGCTGCCTATTGGTGTTGCCCTTGGTAATTCTGCTCGACTATTTTGTGTTGCGGCACTACGTCATTGCCGATTTTGCCCGTTTTGGAACTTCGCGTGATGGCGCCGGTCAATTGTACAATTGGATAGCTACTTCGCACGGTGAGTTCAACACCACGGCGGCTGTTCCGCTTGCCACAATTGTCTTCCGCCTAAAGACTTCTGTTCTCTTCCAGTTTGTACATGAAGCCTATCTACTCGATGGCACCGCGTTGCCAGTGCACCCGGTTTTCAGCAGCCTGTTAGTATTCGCTTTCCTGCTACTGCTGCTGGCTGGAGCCACCCAGCTCAGCCGTATTTCCGATGCAACCCGCGTGAACGTTGCCATTGTTGCGACAGTAGTGGGGGTTATTGTGCTACTTATGGCACTAACGCAGGTACAGCTGCATTTTCTTCACTAGCATAACCGTAAAGTAGCTGAGAAGAGCAGCCATACACCCGGACACAAAAAGGCCCGCTATTTCAAGTAGCGGGCCTTTTTGTATTCAGGTATGGGCGTTATCTGACCTAGTCGTACTGAGACTCGCGCAATTGAATGGGTGGGCTCTTCTTGCGTAGACGCATGTTCAGCAGCTCCACTACCAACGAGAAAGCCATGGCGAAATAGATGTAGCCTTTCTCGATTTCCTTGTGGAAGGCTTCCATTACCAGCATCACCCCAATCATAATCAGGAAGGAGAGAGCCAGCATTTTGATGGTTGGATTGCGGTTCACGAAATCAGCTACCACGCCTGAGAAGACGAGCATCACGCCCATTGACAGGATAACGGCCAGTATCATAATCAGCACATTGTCGACCAATCCCACGGCTGTAAGAATAGAGTCGAAGCTGAATACGATGTCAATGACAATGATTTGGAAAATGATGCTGCCCATCGATACGCCGGCTTTGTCGGTGGCGTGGGTTTCATCTTCCTCGCCCTGCAGCTTGGTGTGGATTTCGGTGGTGCTTTTTCCAATCAGGAACAAGCCGCCACCGAGCAGGATAAGGTCGCGGCCCGACACGCCAAACGGCTCATCCAGCCACGGGAGGTTCAAAGTGAACAGCGCCGACTTCAGGCCGACAATCCAGGAGATACTTAGCAGCAGTCCAATCCGGAAAAGCAAGGCCAGCAACAGTCCAATGGTGCGCCCGCGCGCCTGCTGTTCGTGTGGCAGCCGGTTGACGATAATGGAGATAAAGATGATGTTGTCGATGCCCAACACAATTTCCATGAAAGTCAGCGTGAGTAAGCTGATCCAGGTTTGCGGGGTGGAAAACACCGAGAAGTCGAAGTGCATTGGTTGGCTGTTTGATTGGTGGTTGATTGTTGACGACGGACTGCTGCGTAAGATGGCTGGAACGACCAGTTAGTAACAAACAACGATCAACTCTTCATATTCACAAATTGCAACGGCTGGCCAATGTCGGTGCGGCGTAGCAGCGCAATAACCGCTTGCAGATCGTCGATCTTTTTGGCCGTGACGCGCACTTGGTCGTCTTGCATTTGGGCTTCCACCTTCAGCTTGGCGTCTTTGATGGCCTTGATGATTTTGCGGCCGGCATCCTTGTCGACGCCCGCCCGCACTTTAATGGTTTTCTTGACCAGGTTACCGCTCGGCTGCTCTTCGGCTGTGAAATCCAGTGAAGTGCCATCAATACCTTGCTTCACAACCCGGGTCAGCAAGATATCTTCCAAGGCTTTGACGCGCATGGAATTTTCCGAACTGAGCTGAATGGTATTCGCTTTTTTATCGAGGTCGATGCCGCCTTTGGTGTCGCGCAGGTCGTAGCGGGTTTGTAATTCTTTTTTGGCCGTGTTCACCGCGTTTTCGAGGGTCTGCGGGTCTACTTTGCTCACGATATCGAAAGATGCCATGGAATGAGGGTGTTAAAGGGAACAGGAAGGCTGTACGCCAAACTGCCCCGCCGGTTTGCGTGGGGGCAAAGGTAGGAAGTTGGCGTGCTAATATTAGGGCACGCAAAGACAGCATGCTGCACCTGCCTACGTAAACTTACGCGACACAAAGCAGCGTCTGCACGTAATAGCAGCTGAAAGCGGCTGGTATCAACCCCAGCGAGCCGCTTCATTCCCACCTAGTTGGTAGTAAACCTCATAAAGAAGAGCCAAGACGGGCCGTGCTACTCTACCGTTTCACTTCCTTGCCATGAATATTCGTTCTCCCCAAACTCCCGCTGAGTGGACGGCCTACTATCAGCTGCGCTACGAAGTTTTGCGCCAACCCTGGCAGCAGCCTGCCGGTTCGGAGCGGGTGCCCGAAGACGAAGATCCTGCAACCGTGCACGCACTCCGGCTCGCGCCTGATGGTACGGCCATTGGGGTGGCCATGCTGCAGTCGGCGGAGCAACTGCGGGGGCAAGTTCGGTTTATGGCCGTGGCGCCAGCGTGGCAGGGACACGGTATCGGCCGCGAGCTACTGGAACATTTGGAGGAGGCTGGCCGCCGGTTGGGCTACTTGGAAATCCGGTTGCACGCCCGAGAGGCCGCCGTACCGTTCTACAAGCGGCTGGGCTACGCGGTAGAAGCACCGTCGCATACGCTGTTCGGTAGCATTCCGCATTTCCTAATGGTCAAGACGCTGGAAGACTGAACATACCTGGCCGCAGAGAGTAGGAGACGCTGCTGGTGGAAGTGGCGGCGCCAACATAAGCTGTTACCCGCCGGATGGGAACTGGGCCTCTCCAGGCAAAGAAGCGCCTTGTTGATACCAAGCATAGTAGGCTAGCCACTACCTTCGGATGAGTTGTAGCTCACTTACCAGCTAGCATGGGTACGTGGTGGCGGCTACGGTTTTCTTCTGCCTGACTTTCTGCACTTCTGCTTTATGCAACCATCTCCTGATGTAGCCACGTTAGTGGCCATCTACAACCAAATCAATCAGTACGGCCGCGCAAACGGCATGGAACTTACCGTAAGGAAGCCCGGCGAGGTTATGTACACCATGACCATCCGCGACGAGCATCTGTCGTCGCCGGGTACCTGCCACGGTGGGGTGGTAGCGGGCCTGATGGATGCGGTGCTGGGTGCAGCAGCTCTTTCACTGGCTTTCACTGCCGGTGAGCTGGTATCAACGGTGGAGTTTAAGATCAACTACCTGCACCCCGTGCGCCTCCACGACCACCTGGTTGCGCGAGGGACGGTGGAGCACAGCGGCAAAACGCTCATCATGAGTAGTGCTTCCATTGAGTGCCCCACTCGCGACGGACTGGTAGTGGCACGCGGTATGGGCACTTTCAACCGGTACCCTGCTGACAAGCGCGATTTTCACCAGCTGCTTTTCCCAGAGGCAGACAAGTAAAGGCAGGTGCTGAAAGGGAAGGAGCTATCCGTAACTGATGCAAAAGGCAGAAATACCGTGGGCTTCTCTACCTCTTGCTACGCAAAAAGCCGCCGGGGACACCGGCGGCTTTTCATAAGCAACAGCAGTTACTGCAAGGCTAGAGGCGCTCCGACGAATCAGCCGACTCGGTTTCGCTGTGCTCTTCATCGTACTCGTCGCCTTCCTCCATTTGAGGGGCATCTACTTTGCGCACGTTGCGGGCACAATCCTCGTCGCGGTGGTTGCGGCCTACCGTAAACTCCACCCAATCCCCTTCGCGCAGGTCGTTGAAGTCGCCTTCCGACATGTCGGCGTAGCTGAAGAACAAGTTGTTTGGCGGCATAACCACGAAACCGAAACCGTTCTTCAGGTTCTTGATGGTGCTGATTCCTACCGTGCCTACTGGGCCAGCGGCCGTAGGACCGGTGGGGCGCACTGGCTTGGCAGGAGCGGGGAAGGCTACAGGCTCCGGCGTGTTCACGAACATGGTTTCGATCAGCTCGTCGCCGTCGGCAAGGCCTTGGTCGATGATTTCGTGCATCTGCACAGGGTACGTGGCTTGCTCCAATAGGTGCTGCGAGGCGCGGGTTACGCGGGCTTCACCTTTGAAGTCAACGTATTTGAAGTCCCAATTCAGCAGCATTACGCGAGTGCCGATGGTGTTGAGCTTCTTGATGAGGGGCGCATAGTCGGAGTCGCCGGCGATGAGCACCACTACGTCGTAGCTCTTGTGCAGGGTCAGTTCCAGAGCTTCCAGAGACAACCACACATCGATGCCTTTTTCTTGCAGGCGACCATCGCGGGTTTTGAGGGGCATATAGTGCGTAGCGATACCCATGTTCATGAGGATATCGTCGAGCAAACGGTCGTGGAACAACCGGTCTTTATCGCGGGCTTCCGTGGCTGAGAGACGGCCTCGGAAGAAATGAGCATCAATAACTCGGCTCAGACGAAGATCCACATCTTCTTCTTCTGCCACTTGATGACGAATAAACTCGTGTAATCCTTCCAGGCTGATACGGGCCTTGCGGTCATGCTGAAAGTAGTAGTAATCACTGATCTTAAGGAAATAATTGCCGTCGTAGAAGACGCCGATCCTAATCAGAGGGCTATTTATCTGGTTCATACTGGGAAAAGGGGTTGAAGGTAAGCAAGAGGTGTGAGGGGTATAAGAGCGGGTAATAAGGTGCGTAGAATTTGGTAATGCTACAGGCCGGCCCAAAGATACGAAGCTTCGGGGTTAGGGTACTAGTTGGTAAATCTGTAATCAATGATTACCAACTCTTTACACAGCCAAGGACCTGCGCAGGAGGAAATACTAAAAAGTATAAGTGCAATTTTCTCAGCGAAGTAAATACAGACAAGAACGACTTTCCTGTTCTACCTACTTTTAAAAAACAATAGCTGAAAGTTGCAAATTGCCATAACTGCTATACTGGACAAGTGTAATATTATAAAAAATATATCTTACATAGAATAGAGAGTTAATGAAAAATTACACTGAGTTAAATTCAACTTCACGGTTCAGCTAAGCGCGAAGATATTGGAGACATGTGATTAGTACAAATAATCCCTAAATCTTGAATACCACCTTCTGCATAGGGAAGGCAGTGTTCCTATTCACCTTCCAAACCAACTTCTCTGCTGTTCTAGCACGACAGCTATTGTAATCGCCCAGTTACGTCGGCCTCTTACTGTACAACGCTAATTGTACAATAGTTCTTGTTCGCTGCAGCATGCAGCGTGACGGAAATGGCAAAGGCGGCACTTTCACCAGCCGGCAACTTATGCATGGATAAAGAACGAGTTAGAAGCTTGTCTTGCCGATGACTAGGCCTAGGACTAGTAGCCCGTAGCCGGTGCAGATACCTACTTCCAGCAAGTTGCCGGAAGCAGAGCCGGTTCGAATTAGCGGGAGCTTCAATGAAGTATCGGTGAAGGGCATAAACCATTTTACGCCCGCTTTGGTAAGAGTGTCGGCGAGGAGGTGGGAAACGTAGCCGCCGCCTGCGAACAGCGCCACTCCGTGCCAGCCGAGGCTCTGGTTGGCTAAGTGGCCGATGTAGGTCCAAAGGCCCGCCGCCCAGATGGTGTGGGTCCAGGAGCGGTGGGAGGTGAATGGGGCTACGGCCACAAACAATCCCAGCATGCTCAACCAGACATAGCCAGTATAGAGGCCCGCCATAACCGTACATAGCCCGGTGAAGAGCAAGGCCAGCTTACGTGCCGAGCCGCCCTGCATAGCTGCTCCCAACAGCCCGAAGGCCAGCGCGGCCGTGAACCCCATGCGCCGGTCGGGACCAGGCGCTTCGTAGAAGTGCGTGTATAGGCCCAGGCCGGCGGCTACCACCACAAAGGCCCACCGCACGTAGTTCTGGGCAAAGCCAAGCCGCTTGCTAAGGCGGGATTCGGGATGGTCGAGGTCGGGAGCTAAGGCAGAAAAGCCGGCCAAGGCAATGCCCGCTGGGGAGAATTTAACGCCAGATACCAAGCCGCCGATGGCTATACCTGTGATAAGACCAATAGCTAAATGAGAGGATCCGCGCACGTGTGATAGGGTATGAATAAAGCCTTGGCTAGCAAAAGTACGTGATATAGATGCTCGGTATGCATACTATATTATCTGATTTCGTTATACACTGCTTTCCGTACTGCGAAAACTCGTTTTAGCTGGTTAAGCTCAACAATGCAGCCTACAAGGCACGTGATAACGGCCTGATTTTAATGATCTATCCTTCTTATAGGCCCCGCAAAAACTCTCGTGCTCACGGCCATGTAAACCAACTAGCTTCAAGCAGCTACGTGCTGGTGGAGGCTACGGGATTGGGTAATCAAATAGCTGAATTGCAAGCTGGTGTGCTCCGCTTACCACTCGCCGGAACTGCCTTTCAGACCATTGCTACGGATGTCGTCTACTTGGTTGGCTAGGAGGGCTAAGCCTTGTTTGAAGGCATTGGTGGCTTCTTCCTGCTCTTCGGGAGCGAGGGGGCCATGCTCCTGGACTTGCTGCCGGACTTGGCGCAACTGGTCGAGGAGCTGGTCCCAATCCTGACCGGCGGGCTCGTGAGTTGGTTCTGTCATGAAGAGGGTAGCAGAGCCGGGTTAGCGCGTGAAGTAGGAAGGTACAACACACGAAGCGAAAATGTTGCGGAAACTTTCAGGGGCGGGCTGTGGTATTGGATAGCGTGTGCCTTGGCGCACCGTCTTATAGCGTCGCCCGACCGGATATTCGTCCGGCCGGGCTTCTACCTTTGCTTCCTCTTCTAGACTATCCGCCGCTTTGAAGGTTTCTGATTTTCTCCAGCTATACTCTCTCGACCCTACCGTCATGACCGTGGGGGCCCGCCTGAACCCGGCCACGCGCAACTCGCTCCGCGGCGCTGCGCCGGCCGAGGCTGTGGCACACCCGCGGCTGCACTTGCGCGGCCTTGTTGGGAGCCAAGATGCGGTGCTGGCTGCGGCTATGCACACGGCATTTCCCGATCAGCACCACTTGTTCATCCTGCACGACCGGGAGGAGGCGGCGTATTTCCTGGCCGACTTGCAGCACTTGCTACCCAACGAGGAGCCGCTGCTGTTTCCAAGCTCCTATAAGCGACCTTACGCTTTCGACGAGACGGAAAATGCCAACGTGCTGATGCGGGCTGAAGTGTTGAACAAGCTGAACTCGCACCGCGGACCTAAAACCGCCGCTGAGCAAGCCACCGAAGACGCGGAAGATGCTGCCGACACGGCCGCTGCGGAAACCGACGCCAAGCCCAAGGGCAAAAAGGGTGCGCGGGCCAGCGTGAAAGACACGGCCGGTGCTATCATCATCACGTACCCGGAGGCGCTGTTCGAGAAGGTAATCAACAAGAAAAGTTTGGTGGCCAACACGTTCATTGTGAAGAACGGCGACAAGCTGGACGTGAACTTCATCAGTGAGATGCTGGCGGAGTACGACTTCGAGCGGACCGATTTTGTGTATGAGGCGGGGCAGTTTGCGGTGCGCGGCGGTATCGTGGACATCTTCTCATACGCCAATGAGCTGCCGTACCGGATAGAGCTGTTCGGCGACGAGGTGGAAACCATCCGGACGTTCGACCCGGAAAGCCAGCTGTCGGTGGAGAAGCGGGAGCAGGTGAGCATCATCCCGAACGTGCAAACCAAGCTGCTACAGGAAACCCGGGAGGCGTTCCTGGACTTCATTCCGAAGAACACCACGGTGTGGGCCAAGGATATGCGCCAGACCCTGGACGTGGTGGAAGAATCGTTCGACAAGGCCGAGGCAGGCTTCCAGGAGCTGCTGCTGACGGCGGGCGGCACCCAAATTGTGAGCAAGCCCGAGGACTTGTTTGAGACAGGGAAGTCGTTTAAGAAGCTGCTGGAAGGGTTTGCGGTGGTGGAGTTCGGCAAACGGTTCCACTACAAGGCGGGGGCCGAGGAGTTTCAGTTCACGGCCAAGCCGCAGCCAAGCTTCAACAAGGACTTCAATCGGCTGGTGAAGAACCTGCACGAAAACCAGGAGAAAGGCTACACCAATATCATTGCGGCCGAATCGGTCAGGCAGGCGGACCGGTTGCGGACCATCTTCGACGAGCTCGACAATAACGTACAGTTTCAGCACTTGCTGCTGGGGCTGCGCGAAGGCTACGTGGACGAGACGCTGAAACTGGTGGTGTACACCGACCACCAGCTGTTCGAGCGGTTCTATCGGGCGCAAGAAGGACGCAAGTTCTCGAAGAAGAAAGCGCTGACCTTGAAGGAGTTGCGGACGCTGAGCCCTGGCGACTACGTGGTGCACCAGGACTACGGCATTGCGCGCTTTGCGGGCCTCACGCAGGTGGAAATCAACGACCGGGTGCAGGAAGCCATCCGGCTGGTGTACCGCGACGACGACGTGCTGACGGTGAGCATCCACGCCCTGCACAAGATTGCCAAGTACTCGGGCGCCGAGGGTACGCCGCCCAATATGAGTAAGCTGGGCTCGCCGGAGTGGGAAAACAAGAAGAAGTCGGTTAAGAAGAAAGTGAAGGACATTGCGGCCGAGCTGATTCGGCTGTACGCCAAGCGCAAAACCGCGCCCGGCCACGCCTTCGCCATGGACTCGTTTATGCAGGCCGAGCTAGAATCGAGCTTCATCTACGAAGACACGCCCGACCAGGCCAAGGCCACCGAAGACGTGAAGCGCGACATGGAGGTACCCCACCCCATGGACCGGCTGGTGTGCGGCGACGTGGGCTTCGGCAAGACGGAAGTGGCTATTCGGGCAGCGTTTAAGTCGGTGGCCGATGGCAAGCAGGTGGCCGTGCTGGTACCTACCACCATCTTGGCCATGCAGCACTACAAAACGTTCCGGGAGCGGCTGGCAGCTCTGCCCGTGACGGTGGAGTACGTGAACCGCTTCAAGAGCACCAAGCAAATCAAGGAGACGCTGGGCCGGGTGGCCGAGGGCAAAACCGACATCCTGATTGGCACACACCGCCTCACCAACAAAGACATCAAGTTCAAGGACCTAGGCTTGCTCATCATTGACGAAGAGCAGAAGTTCGGGGTGAAAACCAAGGACAAGCTCAAGGAACTGAAGGTGAATGTGGATACGCTCACGCTGTCGGCGACGCCGATACCGCGCACGCTGCACTTCTCGCTGATGGGCGCCCGCGACTTGAGCGTGATTGCCACGCCGCCGCCGAACCGCCAGCCGGTGCAAACCGAGCTGCACGTGTTTGATGAGCTGCTGGTGCGCGACGCGGTGGCCCGCGAAATCAAGCGCGGCGGGCAGGTGTTTTTCGTGCACAACCGCGTGAAAGATATCGACGAACTAGCCAACATGGTGCTGCGCCTGGTGCCCGATGCCCGCGTAACTACCATTCACGGCCAGATGGAAGGCGACCTGCTGGAAAAGCGCATGATGAAATTCGTGGACGGCGACTACGACGTGCTGGTGAGTACCAACCTGATTGAGTCGGGCCTGGACATTCCGAACGCCAACACCATTATCATCAACCGCGCCCACATGCACGGCCTCTCCGACCTGCACCAGATGCGTGGGCGCGTGGGCCGTTCCAACAAGAAAGCCTACTGCTACCTACTCACGCCGCCGGTGGCCGGTTTGCCTTCCGATGCCCGTAAGCGCCTAAGCACGCTCGAAGAGTTTTCCGACCTCGGCGACGGGTTTAAGGTGGCCATGCGCGACCTGGACATCCGGGGGGCCGGCAACCTGCTGGGCGGTGAGCAGTCGGGCTTCATCAATGACTTAGGCTTTGAAACCTACCACCAGATTCTGGACGAGGCCGTGACGGAGCTCAAGGAAACCGAGTTCCGCGACCTGTTCCTCGGCGACCCGACCGAGCGGCTGCAAGCGGCCGTGAAAGCCAGCGGCCCCAAGGAGTGCAACATCGAGACGGACCTGCAAATCCTGATTCCCGACTCCTACGTGAGCAACGTGTCGGAGCGCTTGCAGCTGTATAGCAAGCTCGATAGGGTGAAGGGCCCCGAGGAGCTGCGCAAGCTGGTGGCCGGCATCGTGGACCGGTTTGGGCCGCTGCCGGCAGAAGTGGAGCAGCTGGCCGACATCGTGCGGTTGCGCTGGCAGGCCTGCCAAGTGGGCTTCGAGAAGCTGACGCTGAAGAAGAACCTGCTCAAAGGCTACATCTCGGCCACTAACAACGAGCCTTACTTCCAGAGCGACACTTTCGGCAACATCCTTAGCTACGTGCAAACCCACACCCGCACGGCCAGCATGAAGGAGCGCAAAGAGCAGCTCATCGTCAGCATCGAGGAGGTAAAAAGCGTGCAAGTCGCCAAGCGCATCCTCAGCGAGTTAGGCAGTGAGGAGAAGGTGGGAGTGTAGTGTTCACGAATCAAATATTTAATGGAGAGTGCTCACTAATAAGTAAAATAATATTGAATATATTCAGCCGCTGCATTCAGTGTAAATTAGTGAAAGTATGATTTTTTGACAAAAGATGGAATCTCTTAGAAAATCAGTACAGGGTGCTATTGGTAGTTTTTTGTATAAAGAGCGTTTTCAAGGGCATGACCAAATTGAGGATGCATTACTTATAACCATAGATGAAATATCGGATTACTATGAAGAGGGGCAGCAATTATTTCCGGAAGTATTAGTTGCGAATAATTTAGATATTGTTATGCAGCCAATACCTCATCAAAATATAAAAATTGGCAAAACTACAATCGAGTCAAATAATTTCAAATTAGCTATTAAGCAATGCGCGCCTCTTTGCAAAGACGGATGGGTTATGTATATTAATCTTGAGGAAAATGAAATGACTTATGGATTAATATCTGCAGAGTTAAGTTCTATTAGTCTTACGTTATTGGACCAGCTTAAGTCACAAGATTCATCTGACAATAGTTATTGTACTGCTTATATTCGACGTAATACTGCCTCCTCAGTTGAAGTGCAAGGAAGAAAAAATAGTGTTATTATTGAGTTTTCACTTAAGGAGCAAACTGATGGTGAAACAAATCATATAAATAGATTGTCAAATAGCATTTCTCAAAAAGCTGAACATTCTGAACAAATAAACATTGCATACCATATAGAAAGACTTATATCCGACGCCGCCAGAAGTGGACACGGGAATTTAATAGGAGTAATAGATCATGCTGATGAAGCTTTGCAAAGGCTTAAAGGTGAAGTCTCAGAAGGAGTATATCTTGAAAAGCCAATTGATCTTTGCGAGCTGTTAATATTATTACATGAAGAAAAATCAAGCCAGTCTGATTTTAAGCTTAGACTTTATGTAAGTGTTGTTAAGTCAATGTTAAACAATGATGGAATAACTATATTTAATAATAAAGCTCAATTAATAGGTTATCACTTATTGATACCCAATCCGCAAAATTCACCACCACCAAAACTTAAAGAAGGAACTGGTACTAGAAGTAAGGCATTCGACACAATGGCAGCTTCCGGAATGTTTGTATCAGGTTTTTTTAAATCTCAAGATGGAAGAGAAAGATCATTCTAATAATACACCTATGTGGATGGGTGGAAGCGGAATTTCGATACCAAGTTCTGCTAAGTCCGCTAAACAAATAGTTGTTCTTGCAAATGCATTGACGCCTAAGCAACAAAAAAATATTGTTACCGCTGTAAATAATGAGTCATATGAAATGGCTGCTGAATTTGTTTGGAAGCGTTCAATAGCTCGCTTGCAATCTATTCTTCACAGCTTAGGTATGAATTTTATAGGCGAAATGCTGAATCGTTCAGATATTGATACCGGTAGTATAATTGAGAATGAGCTAACTGAATATTCAACATTAAAACTTGCAGAACAGCTAGGAATATTTAATTCAACAGGGGCTTTTAGATTAAGGCAATCCCTTGAATTAGTTAATCATTTTGTAAGACTAGAGAATTCTGAGGAAAGAGAAGATGCAGAAGAGTTATCTTACTTTGATGCAATGAGTATCGTTAAAAACTGTGTGCAATATGTGCTAGGCCAGCAAAATATTACAGTTGCGATAGAATTTTCAAAGCTCAGAAATAGATTGCTATCGGAGACATTATCAATTGAAGACCCTCAAGTTGAGCAATTAATTAATTCGCCTGCATTTTACTTGAGTACAATAATTACAACGCTGTTGTCATCAATCAAAGAAGCTAAAGGCGCAACTGTTACCCACGCCTTAACAAATTTAAATGTTCTTATCAGTCCTATATGGAAGAATTTACCCGAAAAGGATAAATTTAGTCTTGGAAGTAGTTACAGAGACTATATAGCAGATGGAAATACTGATATTGCCAATGGAATTAGATTAGCTCTTCTTAAAGTTCAGGGATTTGATTATGTGCCAGAAACACTGAAATCTGCTACGTTCTCGAAAATTGCTAATCAAGTAATAGATACTCATTTTAGTAGAAATAACTTTTATAATGAATATTCGATTGTAAACACATTAGCCAATTTGGGAAGTAGTATTCCAAAAGACGCTTTCTTAGATTGTATACAAGCGTATTTGGTGGTATATATAGGAAATAGATGGGGGTATGCTAGAGATGCTGCCCCTATAGCATACAAACAGCTTACTAGCATACCAGTAGAACGATGGGAATATTATATAAGTAAGGTTTTGAAAGACGATGATATAATATTATATAAACTATCGGAAGACATACCGTCTACGAGATTTGTAGATTTATACCATTCGCTTAAGCTAAATATGCCAACAGGATCGAATAAACAGATGTCAAACCTGATTCGTAGTATAAATTCTAAATCGTACCAAAGCGTCAAGAAAGCTGCTGAATCAATAATTAAAAGCAGAGAAAATTAAAACAACAAACTTGTAGAATGATAAATGGAAGAACGCTGATAAAAACTTTAACCATAATAAAGCCCCTGACCACACGGCCGGGGGCGTTGTATTAAGCTACTACCAGGAGTGGCGGCTACTCGGCGGCTTGGTGGGCGGGGGCGCTGGCGGTTGAGGCGGCGGTTTGCTGGCCGGTTACCGACAGAATTAGCTACACGGTTTGGCGGGCTGGTGCAACAGGTTACGGCAAACCAGCAGCGGCTACTATGGCTGTAACGCTAAGGCATTGCTGATGCGTGGCTTCAAACGCAGAAGCGGAAGCCCGGTCGTATCCGAGCTTCCGCTTCTGTGCTGACAGCCTACGTGAGCTGGCAGGCTAGGGCATCACTTCAAAGGCCAGGAACTGTGAAATCTGGGTGGCGCCGAAGTTATCATCCGACACCATAATCAGGGACGTGTGGCCGTTCGGCAACTTGGGGCCGAAGGTCATGCCCTCCAGGTTATCAACTCGCCGGATACCCGTAGTGGCCACATCTAGTACCATGCGTTTCGAGACGGGGGTGTAGCTCGCATTGACCAGCCCATTCAACGACGAGACGTCGGAGGCCCCCGCCAAGTCGATTTCATAGATTTTCACCACGTAATCGGGCGTGGCCCCAACGGCGAAAGAACGCTCCATGGCCAACAGCTTGGTTTCCGATAGCGCCAGTACTTCCACTACCCCGTTTAGCTGAAACTGAGTGGCAGGGATGGGAGCGGTGTGTACGGCATCTAGCTTGTAAGCAAACTGGGCAACGGGCTGCCGGGTGGCTTTATCATACTTAACAAGGCGAATGACAGCGCCCGCCGCACCGGCACTAGCACGCGGGCCATCTTCGTAAATCGGCTCTTCTTGCGCCGTGAACAGATACCGGCCATCAGGCGTGATGGACAGCCCCTCGAACGAGCCGTTGGAGCGCGTGCCGTTGTCGGTGGCCTGCATACGGAACAAGGGGGGCAGCGCAAAGTCGGCTACGTGCGTACCGTCGGGGTTGGCTTCGCGCAGAAACGGATTAATTAGCGCTGGCGGGGTGATGCCCACGTTGCGTATTCCCTCACTCGACCAAATCAGGTGCTTGCTGGCGGCATCGTAGCGAATACCTTCCGGGTCCACTGTATTGTACGGGTCGGTGGCGGCGCTGGGAAAATTGCTGCCGTCGGGCCGCTTGATGGTGGTTACGCCAGTAAACGTTACGCCCGAGAAGGTGGTCTCATTGAAATCCAGGCTAGCGGTGTAGTACCGCACGGGCTGAAACGTTGCGGCATCGTCGCACATGATGTAGTACGAGTTGTTGTCGGGGCGGTAATCAATGCCCGAGAAGCCACCGAGCGTTGTGCCATTGTAGTCCTGTTTGAACGGCACAATCTTTTCGCCGATGAACCGCAACGAAGACACACTCGTGGGAGTGGGTAACTCCGTATCCGAATCATCGTCGGAGCAGCCCGTAACCAGTGGCACAGTTGTACATGCCAAGAAAAGAGCCGCAATTGAGAAGCACTTACGCATTTTGTAAGGAATGAAGTAGGGAACACACAAAAACGAATCGGCAAATAACGCCATTGTTCTAGGGGCCTTGATTACGCTAGCATTATATTTCTACTAGGAATAGAACAATTGGAAGCGCTTATCTGCGCAACACGTGTTCCGAAAACTTGAATCACAATAAAGCCCCCAACCTACTGGCCAGGGGCTTTCTGCTCTTATTATTGCCTGAAGCAGCGGCTACTCAGCGGCTTGGTGGGCGGGGGCGCTGGCGGCTGAGGTGGCGGATTCCCGGCCCGTTACCGACAGAATCAGCTGCACGGTTTCGGTGGGCTGGTCCCAGTGCGGGAAGTGGCCGCAGTGGTCGAACCAGTACAGGGAGGCATCGGAGAAGGCGGCGGCGGCGCGGCGGGCCTGGCTGGGGAAGCACACTCGGTCTTGCCGGCCCCACCCAATCACCAAGGGGTGCCGTATGCTGCCGCGCGGGGCGCCCTCCTGCTTTTTGCCGTAGGCCAGGTCACGCAGTAGCTCATCGAAGATAGGCGTGTGCACGAAGCTGCGCAGTTCGGATAGCGCCACCGCGGCAGGCACGCGCCACGGCCGCGCCGAAAACTGCGCCAGCAGGAGCGTCCTCCCCACAGTGTTGGTGGTGAGAGCCGACAGCGCCGGTTCCACTGCCCGCAGCAAGCGCACCGAGCCGGCAATGGAGTAGTAGAAGAACTGAATCTGCCAGCGCTGCCAGAACCCGCCGGGGTCGAGGGCTACCACGGCGCCCACTGTGCCGCGCCGGGCCAGTTCCAGCACCATCCGCGCGCCCATCGAGGAGCCCACGCAGTCGATGCCTTCTAGGTGCTGGGCGCGCAGCCAGTCGGCTACGGCGTCGGTGAGGGCGTAGAAGGTGTTGAGGCCGGGGAGCGGGGGCGTCTGGCCGTGGCCGGGCAAATCAATGGTTATTACTTCGCGGTGGGCAGCCAGCTCGTCGAGGATGGGGTTCCAGGAGTTGCTGGTGCCGCCAATGCCGTGGATGAGCAGGAGCGGTTTGCCGGAGCCGTGGCGGGTGTGGTGCAGGTGCATAGGTGGCGTAGGGTAGGGGGTGGAGCTGTGCCAGTGCCCGGCCGGCTATTCGTAGCCGAGCGCGGGCACTGGTTGAGTTGGTAGTACGTGGACGCCAGCCAAACAGCTACCGTACTGGTTGCTTGTGTCTAAGGAGAAGCTGTATCGAGCAGTAGTACAATAAAACAGCGTGGTTATCGTGCAAGGCATTTACTTGCTGCTATGCATTATATCCGCTACGTTCTATTCCTTGTAGGGCTGTTGCCGTCCTTGTCCGCTAGTGCCCAAACGCCACTGAACTGGCCCTTGAAGTGGGAACTGGACCGTATAGATGCGGCAGACCAATATTACCGGGAACTCCTGCTGGGTGTTCCCGGCATTCGTCCGCGCTACGAGTCACTGACGGGTATTAGCTGGCTGATGACGGCCACCGACTCCGTGCACATCCAACGGATTGCCCAACTCATCAAGCAGTACGGCTACCCCGGCCGCACGTTAGTCGGCAGCCCCACCAACGAGGTAGCCTTGCTCGTGATTCAGCACTCCTCGCGCATTCCGCAGTATCTGCCGCTCATCAAGCGCATGGCCGACCAAGGCGAGGTGTCTTTTGCTACTTACGCCCGGATGCTCGACCGACACCTGATGCAGCAAGGTAAAATGCAGCTCTACGGCACCCAGGGCTGCGGCTATACCGTGCCCTCCCCAACCACTGGCAAACCCGAGCAGGTATCGTTTATCTGGCCCATCGAGGATGCCACCCACGTAAATGAGCGCCGCAAAAAAGCCGGTTTCGATTCTACGGTAGAGGAAAATGCTCAGCGCCTCGGCATCGAGTACAAGCCCCTGACGATGGCCGAAGTCCAGCGGATAGAGCAGGCCGCCAGGGGTACGCAACACTAGCTGTTTCGGTGGGAGCAGGGACGGGGCGGTGCGCAAGACGTGCCCGGAGGCCTATCTTGCCCGGCGAATTCGCTGCTGTTATGACGCTCTTCACTGTGAAAGCCTTGATTGCCTTTGCTGGCATTGCCCTCACGCTTGGGGGCTGGTTTTTTGACGCCATCAAGAAACCTTACACGCACCTGTTCAACCCGCACTGGCTGCCACACGCCCGCTACCACAGCGCCTTATGGCTGTTTTCCATCACGCTGGCGTGTGGGGTGTCGCTGGGGTTGCTGTGGGGCCACTACCCTGGCCAAGACTCGCAGCTCGCCGTCTGGATGGCAGCCTTTCTGCCCGGCTTGTTCTATTTGTCGTTCTTTCCATCCCTGCTGTTTCGCAATACCTCGTCCTGGGACGATGGTGAAACCCCGTTCCTGCCTGTCGCTCCGCAGCTTTTAGTAGCTACTGTTATGCTGTTTGTGCTTGGTGGGGCACTCTGGCTGGATACACAGCTGCGGGTGCCAGCCTAATGGCTTACCGCCTGCTGTTTCAGGCAGTGTCACTGGTTTTCTGCGCCCATAAACAAAGAAGTCCCGGCTGCCAAGCCAGGACTTCTTTGTTGTTAACAGGCAACAAGTTGCCTAGCAATGAATGGCTGCTCAGACGTGCGGGTTGCCGGATAACCATTTGCTGGCTTCGCGGCTTACTAGCCCTTGGAAGCCTTCCATGTCCTCAGGCTTCAGCGTAATACCCGACGACTGCTCGTAGATTTCGCGGAGGTTTTCAGCTAGCTGTTTGGTTTTGCCAGGCAGGTTTTCCTCGTTTACGTTTTCTTCATCCAGCATGCGGTGCAGCTCTTCTTTTGGAATGGGCGAGAGGCCGCCTGGCGTTTCCCAGCTTCTATCAACGTTGGAGTTTTGGTCTTGGGCCATGGTCTGTGGTGCTAATTCAGGGTGAACGAATCGTTTTCCTACGTAGAAACAAATGCCCTTGTTGACTCTGTTTTGGCCTTTTCTATGGTTCTTCCTCCCGGCCAGCAGGGAAACACAACCTGCGTTGTTCAGCTTCCATGCCCACCGTCGAGGCCGTGTTGAGGGCAAGCGGTGTGGAGTGGCTTACTGCTGAAGCTGGGCTGGCTGCTTACTTAGCGCGGCAGCAGCTTGTTGATTAAGCAGCTTGTGCCAACTAACCTGAGAACGTACGGCTGAGCTGTATAACTTTCCGTATATCTTGGCTGCCGTTACTTATCTTATCGATTGATGCCTATACTACACGCCGAAATTCAGGTTGGGGGCCGGCAAGTGCCCTTTGTTGCCGGTTCGTTCTCCTTCTGGCAAATCACCGACTACATAGGCCGCCCCAGCACCGACGTGCGCCTAGGCCTCATCGAGCTGACCTTAGTAGGAGAGGCTGCCACCTGGAGCTTCTGGGAAGACTGGATGCTCGACCCGCACCGCCGGCAAAGCGGCCGTTTGATCTTCTTTCAGAACGAAGACCAGAAAGCCAAGACTGTCATCTTCTACGATGCGTTCTGCGTGCATTTCGAGTGCCGTTTCGATGCCCGCGGCCAGTACGGCCATGGTTCGTTCGAAACTGAAATCCATCTTTCTGCTGCTGCCAAGGAAGTGCAGGGCCAGTTCTCGGAGGCGCACAGCGTCATTCCCTGGGATGCTGATAAGGATACCCGCTACCGGGCCCTCACCAAGCCTAAGGAATATTTGCCGTCGGCAGCACTGGCTGTTAAAGCGTTAGGTAGTACTCCCGAAAACCTTCCTACTAGCGGTAGTTCTGCCAGTAAGCGTGTGCCTGTCTTGCTAGCTATTGCCAGAGCCGTAAATCCGCTTAATGGTCAGCAAAATTGTACTCATATTACGGAGGCAGTAGTTGCCCGGCTGCGTGGCACTAATCCTGATGCTGTTGCGCCAGACCTGCCGGCTCGCTCGTTGGCAGAACTGGAAGCAGTACATAATACCAC